>NZ_JAFBIZ010000280.1 GCF_021531995.1 Faecalicatena contorta | reverse complement strand
TTATGAATGAGAAAAGTTGGACGAAAATCAGAAACAAAGAAAAAAAACAAAAGAGTGAGAAAAAGTCAGAAATGAAGCTAAAGAAACTCACTCCTTTAGCAGCAATTATTCTGATGACACTGATTCTTTTAGTGATTGTAAGAAAATCAGAAGAACCTTTGTCTGTAGAAACGATATTGAAGTATACACCTGAAAATATGATTTTGGCTGCGTGTGTTTTAGTTTTGTTCTTTGCTCTCAAAAGCCTTACAATTATGTTCCCATTGTCGATTTTATATTTGAGCAGTGGAGTTCTGTTTACACCATTTATAGCTGTGATGGTAAGTATGGTTGGACTGACGACAACCATTACGATTCCTTATTGGATCGGAAGATACAGCGGTGAGGATATTATACAGTATATTGGGACTAGATATCCCAAGGTTCAACAACTGACAGGATATCAGAATGAAAATGCTTTTTTTGTATGCTTTATTACCAGAATTGTTGGATTTTTGCCAGGTGACATTGTGAGCCTGTATTTTGGCGCTTGTGGAGTGAAATTCACTACTTATCTGACAGCAGGAATAAGCGGTTCTTTGCTCAGTATTGTTACTACTACTTTGCTTGGAACTAAGTTGAGCAATCCATTTTCAATAGAATTTATCATGGTATTATTATTAAGAATTTTGGTTGCTGCCGGAACTGTTGTTTTGAAACACTATATGAATAAAAGAACAGGAG
>NZ_JAFBIZ010000279.1 GCF_021531995.1 Faecalicatena contorta | reverse complement strand
ATATACAATAATTTCACATACATGTAGAATTATATTGTGGAAAAGGAGTGTATCATGGGAAAGAAGCGAAACTTTTTTGAGGCATTTATGGCCTATCAACATTATTTAAAAGGAAAAGAAGATGTTAAAGTAAATGAGCAACCCACATGGAGTGAAGATGATTCAGAAGAAAAAGTGAATAATGAGAGGAAGAAGCTTGAATGGCAAATGTGTAAGTTGGTAGCTGACATGACAGCTCTGTATGATTATATAACGGAGATAAGCGGCTTTAAGGAATCGGTAACAAGTGATATTCAGTTAATTAATGACTTATGGTTATATACGATAACAAAACTTATACAGCTAGGACGAAGTGCTTCCTTTGAAGTTGAAGATATAGCACAGAGTCTTATGGATAAACTAGAAATTGCACATCCAATTTCGGTTTCAGAACATTTAGATAATATGCAGTGGAATGAGTTATATAGAACATATATTGCGAGTGGCTTTGGAGAGGGACTTGTATATCCAGGGCTTTTTTGGGAATTGTTGGCTTCTATGAATGGTAGAGCTAAAGATGGTAATGATGATGTTACCATATCTTTTGTAAAGCAATATATAGAATTCTTAAGAATGCTTGGAAGGTATTTACAGTTATGTGATTTGAATGGAGAGTATGAAGAGTTAACTCAGGTGTATATTAATGAATTGCTGGACAAACAAAGGCGGATAGGTGAGGGGATAGATAG
>NZ_JAFBIZ010000027.1 GCF_021531995.1 Faecalicatena contorta | reverse complement strand
TTCTCTATGACCGCTACAATACGGAAACTATGACCACAGAGGAACTGAAGGTTCTCATTTGGAGATATTTCATCAGTTACTGGAATAACAGGAGGATCTGCTCTGCTAACGGTGGGCTTCCTCCGATGATCAAGCGCCAAAGATACTATCAATCTTTGGACCTGGCTGCATAGTCAGTGATATCTTTGAGATAAATGTGTCAACCAATATTGACAATATCATTCCTTCGGATATTGAGCCTGTCCAAGATGCTCAAAAATCCCAACAACATGAGGGGAAAGGCCAAGCCGCAGCCGTACTATGCGCCCAAGCGGAAGAAACGCAGGTAGAGAAAAAGCCGCCCAACCTGTACCGTTGGACGGCTTTCGACCCGTTTGCGGGCGGAATAAAATATGCGGTTATATATCCGTTAGCTGACCGTTTTCATCAGCTTTTTCATAAACTTCCAGAGACGGATGCCATCTTTGAGGCCCAGCCGATAAAAGAAGCATTCGCTTTCTGCGCCGGAATCGAAGATGGAATCGCAGTAGTGCCTTACAGCGTCCTTTTGTTTCTCAGACAATGCGCTAATCGCTTTTTCATACTCGGTTTCCAAACGAAGGTAATCCGCTTTTTTCTCCTTGCTGGTTTCTGCCTCCCGCCATTTAGCAAACTGACTCTGCATCCGCTCCTGAATCATCAAATCAACCAGTTTTTCTATATCTGTACCCATAAGCGCCCTCCTTATGCTGGACGGATATAATTCCGGTATGTTTCCAGGACGGAATCCGACACACCGCTTTTATACACTTTGCGAATGTCGGAGATTTCCTCTTGCTTCAGCAGTTTCAGCCATTTCAGCAGTTCAGCCCTGCCGTTAGCAAAGTTACAGTAGCGCCCATCGGCGTATTCGATACGGTATCTCATAGACAGGCACCTCCTTAAACATAAATCATCTCAGACCGGATGATTTCTTCTGCCCGGCTGCGGATGCTGTTCATGGCCCCGACCCATGTAAGCTGGTCACGGGCTTTCAGTTCCTCGGTGACGCCCTCCGCTGTCTGCATCTGCGAGATGATACACGCCAGCCGGTCATCGGCCTGCTCGTTCAGATCGGCAAGATACGTCCAGAGTTTTCCCGACAGAAGCAGTTCATTGTACTGGCCGGGACGGTGTTCTTGCAGAAACGCCTTGTGCATCCGCCCCCACCGCCCGATGGGGCGGCTTTCCTCCGGCAGCTTCAGATCGGGGATGTGGTAGTCTCCTACCAGCGTATAGCTGATGCCGTTGTGATGGATTTTCTTTGGTAAATGCTCCATGTTCGACCTCCTGTATTCAGTTTTTTCAGAATCCAGTTGACCGTGTCCCTGTTCATGATAAATTCAAGGCAACTGAACTCTTCACGAACAAGTATGGCACATCCTTACTACTGCATGGAATACTATTAAGACAGCAATTACGGCTGTGCTGAATGCTATCAAGACAGTATTTTCTACAGTGTGGAATGCCATTAAAAATGTGGTTACCACAGTGGTTAATGGCATCAAGAATACCATCACGACAGTTTGGAACGGCATTAAGAACACGGTGACTACCGTTGTGAATGCCATTAAGACGGCGGTGTCCACTGCTTTCAGTGCGATGTGGAATGGGATTAAGAATACCATTTCGGGTATCTATAACACCATCAAGAATGGTTTTACTAATGCAGTGAATTTCATTAAGAATCTGGCTTCTTCGGCGTTCAGCTGGGGAGCAGATATCATCAATGGGATTGTGAATGGTATCAAGTCCTGCATCGGAAAGGTGAAGGATGCGGTCTGCAGTGTGGCTGACACAATCAAATCCTTCCTGCATTTCTCCGTACCGGATGAAGGACCTCTGACGGAATACGAGAGCTGGATGCCTGACTTTATGTCCGGTCTGGCGAAGGGGATTGAGAAGAGCAAGGGAATGGTAAAGGATGCAGTGAGCGGCCTGGCGGCAGATATGGTGGTAAATCCTCAGGTGAATGCAGGTCAGATGGCTATGGCAGGCGGTGGAGCTGTGGCAAGTGCAGATATGAGTAGTTTTGTGTCGGCGATTAAGGATGCGGTTTCTTCAGTAGGTGGTGGCAATGGTGACATCGTAATTCCTGTGTACCTTGGCGGTACGATGTTGGATGAAGTGATTGTAAATGCCCAGCAGAGGGCAAATCTAAGAAGTGGAGGAAGATAAAGGGTGGCATTTTTTCAGTATTTGAACTTTGACGGCGTGGATCTTCCTCTGCCGGATAGTTATGAAGTGGATATGGCAGATAAGGAAGCAGACAGTGGTGGAGAAACAGAGGCAGGAACCGTACAGAGGGATGTGGTGAGAACTGGTGTTGTAACTATTTCTGTTTCCTTTTCTGTTACCCAGAAGTGGCTAAGGTTACTTACCGGGTATAAACAGCAGGAGAAGATAAGAGTTAGATTCTTTGACCCGGAGACTGCAAGTGTAAGGCAGACAGAAATGTATGTGGAAGGATTTAAGGCAAAGCTTAAGAAGGATACGAGCTATAGGGGGGTGTGGATTGTAAGTTTTGTTTTGAAAGAGCTATAAAATAATTATTTCAAAATGGGGGTTGAAGTATAAATTACACTTTGTACAATGTATATATCGGGCGCCCGATGAGATCAATTTAAGGAGGTTCACGAGATGAACAAAATTAATATTAGTCCCATCGGAAAGATTGTAAATGGAAATGAAGTAAAGGTAATTTTTGATCCAAAGTATGCAAAAGCACTAAAAGGACTTGAAGGATACAGCCATGTTCAAATACTTTGGTGGATGAATGGCAGCGATAATCAAAGAGACCGAAATGTTTTGGTAGAAAAGAAACCATATAAAAATGGTCCGGATGAGATCGGTGTATTTGCACTTAGATCTCCGGAGAGACCTAATCCAATAGCGGTTTCAAATGTGAATATCGCATATGTGGATGAAGAGTCTGGAACTGTAGGGCTATATTATATTGATGCATTTGATGGAAGTCAGGTGCTTGACCTTAAGCCGTATACGCCAAGTATTGACCGCATTGAGAATCCGATGACACCTGATTGGTGTAGCCATTGGCCAAAGTCATATGAGGAAAGTGGACGTTTTGACTGGGAATCTGAATTTAATTTTTAGAAGGGGGTGGTTCTGTGGCACTTGCAGATTACATAAACGAAAAACCAACAATACGTACAGATAGATTAATTATTCGTCCAATGACAGAAGAAGATGTTCCTGCACTAAAGGAATGGATGTCGGATAAATCAATTTACACCTATTGGGGAAAAGGACCAAGTAAGGCAGAATTGAACCCTGAGTTACTATTCGAAAAGGAGGAAAAGCCAACAAAGAGTTTTCATCTTGGGGTAGCATTAAAAGATGATGATAAGGTTGTTGGCGATTTATGGGTTTATCTGATTGAGAAAGATCGTATGGCTTCAGTTGCAATCAGATTATCAAAAGGAGTTCATGGATGCGGCTATGGAACAGAAGCCCTTAGGGCAATTACAAGATTCTGTTTTGAGCATACAGAACTTAGAAGGCTTTGGACAGAAGTTGATGTTCGAAATGTTGCATCTTGTAGAATCCTAGAGAAATGTGGCTACACGAAGGAAGGACATATCAGACAGGGTAAAATGGTAAATACCTGGTGCGACTACTATATCTATGGAATTTTGTCTACAGATATGGAAAGGCAAGTGTGAGCAACAACCAGTTGCTTTTCGCAGATGTGTAATGTAGGTATAATGGAAAAAAAGGAGGAATGAGTCATGGAGACAAAGGATGTTATCGTAGAATTAAGAAAGAAAAATGGTTTGTCACAGGATGAGCTTGCGGAAAAAGTTTTGGTTACCAGACAGGCAGTATCTCGTTGGGAAACAGGTGAGACTATACCAAACACTGAAACATTGAAGCTTTTATCAAAGCTATTTAATGTTACTATTAATACATTGTTGGGTTCTCCACAGCAGTTGATTTGCCAGTGTTGTGGTATGCCGCTTGGAGATGATACTACCAGTAAGGATCCGGATGGCAATTTCAATGAAGACTATTGTAAATGGTGTTATGCGGATGGAGAATTCAAATACTCCAGTAAGGAACAGTTGATAGATTTTTGTGTTGAACACATGGCTACTGAGGAATGGCCGGCAGAACAGGTACGTGCGCACATGGAGTCAGTGGTTCCTGGATTAAAACACTGGAAATAATCTAGGTTTGTTTAAAGAGATTAATTTTTTGAGGCATCAGTCATTAAGTTGACTGGTGCTTTTTCTATGGAAGGAAGGTGGTCTTTTGTACCCAGTGAGTGAGGCTTTCCTGCAGGCGGTGCAGGAGAACACACGAAGATATTATTGGACGGGAAAGATTACAACAACGAAGGGTGCCACATATGAGTTTGGTGCTGATGATATCGTAAAGGGAAGCGGCTATATTTCCAGTCAGTGCTGCGGTTCTACGGAGATTGAGCTTGGTACGGTGTATGCAGCGGAGATGGGAATCACGCTTTTATCGGATATTGACAGATACACTTTGGAGGATGCTCTGGTGGAATTGTTTTATCATCTTAGACTGTCGGATGGTACCTTTGAAGAAATTCCAATGGGAATCTTTGAGGTGTCGGAGGCTAACCGTAATATCAAGACGTTGGAACTGAAAGCCTATGATTACATGCTCCGGTTTGATAAGAGCTTCAATGGCTTTGAAACCATAGGTACGGTGTATGATTTTGTGAATCTGTGCTGCAAGGCCTGTAAGGTGGAGATGGCACAGAGTCAGGAAGAATACGAGGCGATGCCAAATGGAACCGAGCTGCTTTCCATTTATACAGAGAATGATATTGAGACCTATCGGGATGTGCTCTACTATGTGGGGCAAGTTCTTGGTGGGTTTTTCTGTATCAACCGAGAGGGTAAGCTGGAGCTGAGGAAGTATGGCAATGAGCCGGTGATGGAACTGGAAACAAAGCACCGGTTTACCAGCAGCTTTTCCGATTTTATCACAAGATACACGGCGGTTTCTTCTACCAACATGAAAACGGAAACGGCAGAGTATTATCATCTGGATCCGGACGATGGCCTGACGCTGAATCTTGGGGTAAATCCGCTGTTGCAGTTTGGTCTGAAGGAAACCAGAGAGCAGCTGTGTATGAATATCCTGAATGACCTGGCGGTTGTGGATTATGTGCCTTTTGATTCCGAAACAACAGGAAATCCTGCTCTGGATTTAGGAGATGTGATCCGGTTCAAGGGAGGACAGGCAGACGAAAACAGGATATCCGCCATTACTTCCATGCAGTGTAAGATTGGTGGAAAGCATACGCTGAAAGGGGTTGGTAAGAATCCGAGACTGGCACATGCCAAGTCAAAGAATGACAAGAATATTTCAGGACTCTTAAATCAGATCATCGATAACAAGGAATCTGGCAAGATTGGTATTCATACCTTTACCAATGCCAGCTCTTTTACGGTTGGCGAGAGTGATGTGAAGATTATTTCCATCGAGTTTGCACCGAATGAAGCGGTTATGGCGCAGTTCTTTGGGTCTGTGATTGTGGGAGTAAATGCTGACCAGGTGGAAAGGTCTGTGGTTGCAAGAGGGGATGTGGCGATTCCTTCGGTGGAAGTTACAGAACCTGTAGAAAATGCTGCAGGCAATGGCGGCACTGAGGATGCTGCAGAGAGTGATGTTGTGGATGAAACCGGTGGAGGTTCGGATAGTGCTGTTGCAACAGAAGAACCTGTTGTGATTGGCAATACAAAAGAACAGACATTATCTGTGGAGCTGCCTGTGGTCTGGAAGGAAGACGGTCAGGTGGTGGTTCATTTTACCTTTGAGTTTAATGATAACATCATCGAGATTCATCAGCCGGAGGAGACCTGGCATTCCGGGAAGCATTCCATCATGCTGTATTACCCGATTGAGAATCTGGTGGCGAATTACAGAAACATTTTCAATGTGTATGCCAGGGCAACAGGTGGAACGGTTACGGTGGATACCGGTGACTGTCTTGCTGCGATTATGGGTCAGTCTATGGGTGCCGGGGAAGCCTGGGATGGTGAGATTAAGATAGAGGAAACCATTAAGAAAGTAAAAGTCGGTGGGGTGCTTCAGATGACCGCTGTTGATGAGAATATCACCTGGAAGATTGATGAGCTTGTGAAGAGAACCTACAGTGATGTGGTTCGTGGGAGATTTGGAATCGGTGCATTTGCAATGCCGGTGGAAAGGTAGGTAAGGATGAAGCTGAAAGGAAATATGGTCATCGAGATGATCGATGACGCCACCGGGGAAGTGGTGGAAAGAGTACAGGAAGAGAATATGGTGACGAATGCGGTAAATCATATCCTGGGATTGAATCCTATGGGTATTTTTTATTCTGTGGCAGGGGAGTATGATACGCATCTGCTCTGGAATGATAACCTGATTCCCATCTGCCCTAACATGATTGGGGGCATACTGCTTTATTCGGAAGCATTGATAGAGGATGCGGACAATATTTATCCTTCCACGGCAAAGCTTCCTGTGGCTTATGCATCCAATGATGTCAATGCCACTACGGATGTGGCAAGGGGAAGCATGAATCTGACAGAGAGTAAGCCATTAGATAATGGTTACCGGTTTGTGTGGGAATTTACACCAAGCCAGGGAAATGGAACCATTGCTGCAGTGGCACTGACTTCCAAACAGGGCGGTGTGGCAGCCTACGGAAGCATGGAGAATTCCAAGGCTGCTTTTTACCAGATTATGGAGACCAGACTGGAAACGCAGACCGTGGAGGAGCTTGCGGAGTTGTTCAGCGCGGTGGAGGTGGATTTTGAGAACAATATCCTGATTAATATTCGATTCCAGGATAGTTCCGTGATCATCCATAAGAGAAGGCTTCCGGTGTTTACACTGGGGCTGAATGACAGACTGAATGATACGACGAATGACTTGCTGGAAGAGAAGGTCATTCCATGCAGTACCTTTAAGTTCCTTGGAAGCTATACGCCTTATGGGGATTTTCTGGACGGGCATGACGGGTACTGGTATGGGTTTGCCAATCAGGCGAATTCTTCCGGGGATGCCAAGATGTACTGGGTGAAAATTAAGAAGGATGATTACACCATGACAGAAGGAATAGGGACACTGTCCAATGCCTGCCTTAAGGCGATTGGAAGCTTCAAGGTGGATACCTATGCCCAGAGATCTGTGAGAGGTGTTATCCGGAATGGATATTTATATCTTACTGCTTATGATGATACAGGCATTTATAAAATCAATCTCAGTAATTCCACGGATGTGACATTGATTCCCTTTGGATTTACATCAGAGGGAAAATCGCAGACCGGTTCCGGAACCTGTGCGAATTATCTGTTTATGGTGAATGACCTGATTATCGGATGGGATTACCAGATTAAGCCGGATGATACGGTGGTACAGACTGTTGGAAGTACAAGACTTCTGAATCTGGGTACGCCTCTTTTCCAGTACAAGGAATTCTGCTTTGGCTGGGGCGGTAATTATGGCTCAGATTACAGGATGTGCTTTCTGTTGACACCGTATCTGGCCAGTATAAACAATCTGAGTACTGCCGTGGTGAAGACTACGGATAAGACGATGAAGATTACCTATGAGCTGACGGAAGAGGCCAGCTGATAGGGATAGAATTTTGGGATGAGGCAGTTGCTCTAAGATGGGTAGCTGCTTTTTCTATACATATTTTAAGGAGGATGAGAGGATATGAAAGAGTTTTGGAGTATGGTGCAGTTGGTGTTTACGGGAATCGGTGGCTGGCTTGGCTATTTCCTGGGAGGGTGTGACGGTTTGATTCTGGCATTACTTTTATTTGTGGTGGCGGATTACATCACGGGAATTATGTGTGCGATTTCCGATAAGAAGCTTTCTTCCGAGGTTGGCTTCAAGGGAATCTGCAGGAAGGTGTTAATCTTTATGTTGGTAGGAATTGCAAATGTGTTGGATGTGCAGGTCATCGGGAATGGTTCTATTTTGAGAACGGCGGTGATCTTTTTCTATCTCAGCAATGAGGGTATTTCTTTACTGGAGAATGCCGGACATTTGGGATTACCGATTCCAGAGAAGCTTAAGAAGGTATTGGAGCAGCTGCATGAGAGAAGTGAGGATGTTTCCGATGAGAAAAAGGATGGTGATCAGTAATGGGATTTACTAATAGTTCCTTAGTGGCTTACACGAAGCTTAGTCCGAATCATTCCGGACAGAGGACAATGAAAATTGATAGAATTACACCGCACTGTGTTGTAGGACAGTGTACAGCAGAAGGCTTGGGGGATTGGTTTTATAAATCATCTACCCAGGCCTCTTCTAATTATGGGATTGATAAGAATGGCAGTGTTGGAATGTATGTGGAAGAGAAGAACCGTTCCTGGTGTACTTCCAGCAATGCTAATGACCAGAGAGCGATTACAATTGAATGTGCTTCTGATACAGTTGAACCTTATACCATGTATGAGGTGGTCTATGACAGACTAATTGACCTTTGCGTGGATATCTGTAAGAGAAATGGTAAGAAGAAGCTACTTTGGTTTGGAGATAAGGATAAGACCTTAAATTATGAGCCGAAGTCAGATGAAATGATTATCACAGTTCACAGATGGTTTGCCAATAAGAGTTGTCCAGGTAACTGGCTTTATGCAAGACTTGGAGATTTGGCTGCAAAAGTTACTGCTCAGCTTGGCGGTGGAAGTGCGGAAGTGATTCCATCAGGAATGCAGGCAAGAGAGTTTGCTAATTTATCTGAGGCTCAGGTTGTAGCAAAGGTCGGTTCTTTGTTTACTGCGGATCAGAAGAAGAGTGGGATTTTGGCATCCGTGTCTATGGCTCAGTTTATTTTGGAAAGTGGGTATGGGAAGAGCGAACTTGCGCAGGGAGCCAATAACTGCTTTGGTATGAAGAAATCTCTTTCCGGTAATACCTGGGTAGGTTCTACATGGGACGGCGTGAGTGTTTATACCAAGAAAACTCAGGAGCAGAATGCTGATGGAAGCTATGTGACTATCACTGCTGATTTCAGAAGATATGGGTGCGTGGAAGATTCTATTGCAGACCATAGTGCGTATCTGCTTGGGGCTAAGAATGGCAGCAAGCTTAGATATGAAGGCTTGAAGGGATGCACAGATTATAAAAAGGCGGCACAGATAATAAAAAATGGCGGCTATGCTACGAGCCCTACTTATGTGGACAAGCTTTGCAGTATTATCGAGAGATGGAAGCTGACTCAGTATGATGTGGATGGTGAGGCTTCGGATGTGGTGAAGTATTACAGGGTAAGGAAGAGTTGGGAGGATGCTACTTCTCAGCTTGGGGCATATACCATTTTTGCCAATGCAAAGGCGATGGCTGATAAGCATCCAGGATATGAAGTGTATGACTGGAATGGAAAGCAGGTGTATCCTGAGATTGCAGACAGTGGTTCTGGCGATTGCATGAGTAATGCGGATTGTCCGTTCATGGTGAAGGTAAGTATCCCGGATTTGAATATTAGGAAGGGTGCCGGAACGAATACGTCAAAGACAGGACAGTACACTGGAATAGGTGCATTCACTATTGTAGAAGTCAGAGAAGGTAAAGGTTCTGATAAAGGCTGGGGAAAATTGAAGTCAGGAGCTGGATGGATTAGCCTTGATTACTGTCAGAAGGTGTAAGTGAATAGGAAAATGTGAGTAAGCCTGCGGTGTTGGGATGAGAGTCCTGATGTCTGCGGGCTTTTTTGATTTTTTGAAAAATATTGTATATAATGAAACAAACATGACATACAGATGTCGTGTTGTGGATGTTAGAATATATTAGGAAGTGAAAGCGATATGAAAATAGATAGACTTATTGGGATTCTTTCTATTCTATTACAGAAAGAAAAGGTGACTGCCCCGGAACTGGCACAAGTGTTTGAAGTTTCAAAAAGAACAATTAATAGAGATATTGATGATCTTTGCAGAGCTGGAATTCCGATTGTTACATCACAGGGGATCGGTGGTGGAATCAGCATAATGGATGGATACAGAATGGATAGGACGATTCTCTCATCTAAAGATATGCAAATGATTATGGCCGGACTTCGGAGTTTGGATAGTGTGAGCGGCAGTCATTATTATGGTCAGCTTATGGAGAAAATCAAGGCTGGTTCCACAGAGTTTGTCAGTGGTTCAGAATCGATTCTTATTGACTTATCTTCCTGGAATAAGGATTCCATATCACCTAAAATCGAACTGATACAGGATGCAATTGAACTGGGAAGAATATTGAAATTTGAATATTATGCACCAAAGGGAAACTCTGAAAGAGAGATTGAGCCATACTATCTGGTTTTCAAGTGGTCGAGTTGGTATGTGTATGGATACTGCCTGCTTAGAAATGATTTCAGGCTGTTCAAGCTGAATCGTATGGCAGAAATAGCACACGTAAGAAACTTTGAAAAAAGAAGCGATGTGCCAATGCCTGATTTATCAAATGAGAGAGTATTTCCTTCAAAGGGGAAAGTAAAAGCTATTTTTGATGCATCCATGAAATGGCACCTAATTGAGGAATATGGAATAGAGTCTTTCACAGAACTATCGGATGGAAAACTCCTATTTGAACACGATTACGCTGATGACGAGGGAGTACTGTCCTGGATGCTTACCATGAGGGATAAGGTTACCATTATTGAACCTGAAACCATAAGGCAGAAACTATTTTGTATCGCTACGGATATTGCAGAAAAATATAGGAAGGAATCAGTGAAATGAGATTAGATGGATTTGGAATTTTTGTTGATGACATGGCTGTTATGGTCAGATTCTATCGTGATGTTCTGGGGTTTGAGATAAAGGAAGATGAGAATACTTCGAATGTCTTTCTTGAAAAGGATGGAACACTATTTCTTTTATATCGAAAAAGTGATTTCGAAAAAATGACAAATAGGACATTTTCGTATTGTAAAGGTGTGAATGGACATTATGAGATTGCGCTCAGCGTAGATAACTATACAGCGGTTGATAAGACCTACGCAGAAGTAATTGCAGCCGGTGCCGAAAGTATTATGGAACCAACGACAGAGCCTTGGGGTCAGAGAACCTGCTATATTGGCGACCCGGAGGGAAACCTTATTGAAATAGGATCCTTTAAGGAGGTGTGAATAAATGAAGAAATGGTATGATGAAGAGTATATTTTTACGATTGAGGTAACAGGATATCTGCGGGGAAACCACACAGAGCATTTATGCAGAAATGGAGAGGAGATCGGGGATAAATATACCTGTACATATGGTTGCCCTGTTAATGAACAGGGGTATGGAATCTGTCAGAAAATGATGCAGATTCTTTACGGAGATATGCAGGCTGTCAGAAGTGGAGGAAATCTTGCACTGGTAGGTGGGACTGGAAACAATGAAAAGGATTACGTATGTCCGGATGGATGTGTCTGTTTTCATATGACTGCTAAAAAGACTGGCGCTGAGAATTTTTATACCGGCAAGCATTATGAGGAGTGAAGGGGAAGTATATGGCATTTGACTTTAAGAAAGAGTATAAGGAATTTTACATGCCAAAGAATACACCAGAGATTGTGACGGTTCCGAAGGCAAACTATATTGCAGTAAAAGGAAAGGGGAATCCAAATGAGGAAGGCGGTGCATATCAGCAGGCTGTGGGAATCCTGTATGCGATTGCATATACTTTGAAGATGAGTTACAAGTCAGATTATAAGATAGAGGGATTTTTTGAATATGTTGTGCCACCGCTGGAAGGTTTTTGGTGGCAGGACGGAGTAGATGGCTGTGATTATTGCAGCAAAGCGGAGTTTAACTGGATATCAGTAATCAGACTTCTTGATTTTGTGACAAAAGCGGATTTTGACTGGGCGGTGAAAGCAGCATCTGCAAAGAAGAAAATGGATTGCTCCAAGGCAGAATATTTAACTGTGGAAGAAGGATTATGTGTCCAGATTATGCATCATGGATCTTTTGATGACGAGCCAGCAACAGTAGCTATTATGAATCAATATATCGAAGAGAACGGATATAGAAATGATTTTAATAACGCCAGACTGCATCACGAAATCTATATGTCTGATGCAAGAAAGATTGCTCCGGAAAAATGGAAGACCGTAATCAGACATCCGATCTGCAAAAAGGAGGCTTAGGAGAAAATGAGCAAGGCATTAGTAGTTATTGATATTCAAAATGATATTACAAAAAATTATAGAGGTATAATTGATCGGATCAATTCAGCCATTGATTGGGCACAGAGTTATCAGATGCAGATTGTATATATTCAGCATAATAATATCTCTGCAGGTACCAGAACATTTAAGCCTGGTACTAAAGGTGCTGAGCTTGCTCCGGAACTTCACGTAGTGTCAGATAATATTTTTGTAAAGACGAAAGCCAGTGCCTTAACATGTGAAGCATTCACTGAGTTTATTGATAAGAATGAGATTGATGAATTTTATGTGTGTGGTGCAGATGCTGTTGGCTGTGTAAAATCAACCACTTATAATATGGCCAAGACAGGTTATCTGGTGCATGTAATATCTGACTGCGTTACAAGTTATGACCTGAAGAAAGTAGATGAAATGCTTAAGTATTATGAGGAAAAGGGGTGCGAGGTAAAACGATTAGATGAATATATAACAGCTTAATAAAGAAGGTGAATTGAATTATGGCATCAAGTAAAGAATATTTAATCTTTATATTGGAACAGCTGTCCGGACTAGATGACATAACCTATAGAGCAATGATGGGTGAATACATCCTTTATTATCGTGAGAGAGTTATCGGTGGAATATACGATGATAGGTTTCTTGTAAAACCAGTAAGAGCCGCGGTAAATTTAATGCCAAATGCAGAAATGGAAGTTCCTTATGAAGGAGCAAAGGGAATGCTTTTGGTGGATGATGTTGACGATAGAGAGTATCTGGTTAAGTTGTTTGAAGCTATGTATGATGAATTGCCAAAAAGAAATAGAACGTAATATTCGAGCCTGCGGGTGTAGGGATGAGAGTCCTGATGCTTGCAGGCTTTTTCTTGACAAAATCGACATAGGTGTCTATAATAAAACCGACATCAGTGTCGAAAATGGAGATGTAGATATGATTAGCAAGAAGCAACGAACAAGAGAAAGCATTTTAGATACTGCATACGAGTTGTTTGCAAGGGATGGATTTAATAAGATCACTATGAAAGATATCTGCGAAGCAACCGGAATGAGCAGAGGTGGGTTATATAGTCATTTTGGAAGCACAAGAGAATTGTTTGAAGCAATTCTTGAGAAAATCAACCAGAAAGATGAAATGAATTTTCAAAAAGAAATAGAAGATGGGATGGCGGCAACAGATATTCTTGACAGAGCACTTGCGCTGATGAGGAATGAGATGGAGCATTCAGAAGATTCACTGTCTCTGGCAATGTATGAATATTCAGGTACCTGTTCGAATGATAGGATGAATTATTTCAATAGGATAGGTGAAAAGAAATGGTCTGATCTTATTGAATATGGAATAGTCAGAGGCGAATTCAATACAGTGAATGTCAAAGAGATTGTTCATGTAATTCTCTATGCTTATCAGGGTGTTCGAATGTGGAGCAGAATTGTAAGTATGACACCCGAGGTGTATGATTCGATAACGAATCATATTAGAAAGCAGTTGATAAAGGAGCAATAGGTTATGGTATTAGAAACAGAAAGACTGATCCTCCGTCCCTGGGAGGAGAAGGATGCAGAAAGCTTATATAAATATGCAAAAGATCCAAAGGTTGGTCCGATTGCAGGATGGCCTGTTCATACAAGTGTGGAAAATAGCCTTGAAATCATAAAAAACGTGTTATCTGCAGATGAAACATATGCTGTGTGTCTGAAAGAAGATAATGTGGCGATAGGTAGCATAGGTTTAATTCCTCCTGCTCAGTCGCATACTGCTGTGGCAGATTATGAGATAGAGGTGGGATATTGGATTGGAGTACCATTTTGGGGACGAGGACTGATTCCGGAAGCGGTCAAAGCATTACAGAAGCATGCATTTCTGGATTTAGGCTGCAGTGCTATGTGGTGCGGGTATTATGACGGCAATGAAAAATCGAAACGATGCCAGGAGAAGTGTGGCTTTGTGTATCATCACACGGAAGAAAATAAACCGTGTGAACTTATGGGAGATGTAAGAACAGAGCATTTCACTTTTCTTACAAAACAAGACTGGTTGGATAATCAGAATAAGAAGTTGGTTTTTTATGTTCATGGAAAAGGTGGAAGTGCTTCAGAATCGGAACATTACAAACCGTTTTTTAGAGACTATGACGTATATGGGTTTGATTACAAAGCTGAGAATCCCTGGGAGGCCAAGGAAGAATTTGGTGATAAGGTAAAGGAACTTAAAAAGACATATAGTGAAATGATTCTTATTGCCGGCAGCATTGGGGCTTATTTTTCTATGAACGCAGGTATTAGTGAGTATTTTGAAAGAGCATACTTTATTTCGCCGATTGTAAATCTGGAGAAACTGATACTTGATATGATTTCTTGGGCAGGAGTAAGCGAAAGAGAACTGGAAGAGAAAAAAATTATTCCGGTTGATTTCGGAGATGATTTATCATGGGATTATCTTCAGTATGTCAGAAATAGTAAGATGAACTGGAATGTGCCGACTGAAATATTGTATGGAAGCACGGATAACCTGCAGTCAATCGATACGATTAATGAATTTGTTAATGATAATGGCGCAGGGCTTACAGTAATGGAGGGCGGAGAACACTGGTTTCATACTAAGGAGCAGATGAGATTTTTGGATAGATGGATGCAGGAGTTATGTGATGAGTAAATATGATGGATTATGGAAATGGATAGCTGAAAATGGTCAGGACCAATTTAAATTGACATATGCCCAGATAGAGGAATTAGCAGGTGTTCCGATTGATCATTCTTTTTCAGTATGGCTATCTGGATTTGGACAGGCTTGATCGCAGTAATAAAGCTAATCAATATTATTTCTGGATTTGTGGTGCAAAAGCGATTTGTGACAGTTCATTCTCTGGCTAATAAAATTACAGGTGCTGTGTTATTTGTCTTGCCGCTTACTTTATCGTTGATTGATGTTTCGTATTCAGCTATTTTTGTGTGTCTGGCGGCAACTTTTGCAGCGATACAAGAGGGACATATTATAAGGAGTCAATGAACCGAAACAGATAGAACTGTTCACACTGGACAAATTAAGCCAAGAAATGTCGGGAAAAAGTAATTCCTATGAGATAAGATAGTTTCAGAGCAAGCGAAGGGAGAAAAGAACTATGGAATGGATGTCAATTATCGGTGATTCGGTTCAGTACATTGAGGATCATATAACAGAGGATATTTCAGCTGAGAACATTGCAAAAGCAGTCGGAGTTTCACCTTTCTATTTTCAGAAGGGGTTTGCAATGCTTTGTGGTTTCAGTGTGGCTGAGTATATTCGTAACAGAAGGCTTGCCCTTGCCGGCAACGATCTGTTGATTACTGATGACAAGGTTATTGATATTGCTATGAAGTATGGGTATGACTCTCCGGATAGTTTTACCAAAGCATTTACCAGATTCCATGGGGTATCGCCTTCATCCGTGCGCAAGGATGAG
The DNA here is from genome assembly GCF_021531995.1 of Faecalicatena contorta. Lineage (GTDB taxonomy): Bacteria > Bacillota > Clostridia > Lachnospirales > Lachnospiraceae > Dorea_A > Dorea_A contorta_A. Next base: position 15,160 of record NZ_JAFBIZ010000027.1, on the reverse strand, counting down.
GTGCTGCTAAAAACCTTTGCTCCTCTGAAACTAAAAATATCATTAGAGGGAGGCTATCTCATGGATTACAAGATTATCAAAAAAGATGCTTTTACTGTTATTGCAAATGCAAAGACATTTCCTTATGAAGGGGCAAAGGAGGTTGTACCTCAGTTCTGGCAGGAGCATTTTCAGACAGGAATGGGTCAGTATATTTGCGGTGAATATGGAATCAATATTGATTTAGAAATGAGCCAGGAGAATTTTGAGTACCTGATTGCAGATCCATATAATCCGCAGAAGGATGTTCCAGAGGGTCTGGTTACAAGAACTATACCTGCATTTGACTGGGCAGTATTTCCTTGCAAAGGGGCAATGCCAAATGCTCTTCAGGATGTAAATACTAAGATTTATACAGAGTGGCTGCCTGCTCTTAAAGAGTACGAATTTGCTGCCGGATACTGCGTAGAATATTATGATGATCCAACAAAGTATGAGAAGGGAACACAGGATGAGAATTATTATTGTGAGATTTGGATTCCTGTGAAGAAGAAATAAGAATACTGTAATTGTAAGGAAGCCTGCGGGTGTCTGATTAATTTCAGATATCTGCAGGTTTTTTTGCGTTTGAAGTTAAAATATGGCCGTTTTTCTTTGCCTGTGACTTGGGAAGAAGTTTTCTCAGGAAGGATGGGTTAGCCTATGACAGTTGAAGAAATGAAGGCAGTAGATATTAGAACTGTTGACAGAGAAACGCTTGTTGATATCAGGGATGTGAAAATAGACAGATCATTACCGCTTGAAGAAAGGGTGAGAAGCTTTGTGGAGCAGATAAAGAATCCATACTGCTTTAGATGCGGTGATGCAGTTGTGAAAACTTCTTTTCTGGATACAGATGTGACATTGGAGGATTGTGTGGAAAGTTATCTTAGGAATCTGTGATTTGCCATATTTCAGATGTCATAGAAGTATAGATGCTCGGTGTGTTAAGATGAACTTGGTCAAATATTTAGGCACTAAGTGCTGAGAAGCCTTGCTTCTTGCTGAGCATATCAGAAAGGAGATTCAAGGTTATGAGTAATAAAATCTACAACGCTTGTATTTATGCAAGGCTGTCACGTGATGATGGTGATAAGCTGGAAAGTGACAGTATCACAAATCAGAAAGCCCTGATCAGGGACTTTTTATCGAAGCATCCGGAAATCCATGTGGTTTCAGAGAAAACAGATGATGGATATTCCGGTGTCAATTTTGACAGACCAGCATTCCAGGAGATGATGCATGAAATTCGCTCCGGTAAGGTGAACTGCGTGGTTGTCAAAGATCTGTCCCGTTTTGGAAGAAATTATATTGAAGCCGGTAACTACATTGAGAGAGTATTTCCGTTTATGGGAGTGCGTTTTATAGCAATCAATGACAGTTACGACAGTCTGGATAAGAACCAGTCGGACTCTCTTATTATTCCTTTTAAGAATCTTATTAACGATGCCTACTGCAAGGATATCTCTGTAAAAATCAGATCCCAGTTGGAGATTAAAAGGAAAAAGGGACAGTTCATTGGTGCTTTTGCCGTGTATGGATATCTGAAGGATGAAGAAGACCATAATAGGCTTGTGATTGATACTTATGCATCTGAGGTGATAAGGGCAATCTTTAAGTGGAAGCTTGAAGGGATGAGCCAGGGGCGTATCGCAGACAAACTGAACATGCAGGGTGTTCTGTGTCCGATGGAATATAAGATTTCTCTTGGGATGAAAGTGCAGACCAATTTTAGGGTGCATAAGAAGGCTATGTGGTCACCTGTATCAGTTACAAGAATTCTTACCAATGAGATTTACACAGGAGTTCTTGTGCAGGGTAAGAGCGGTACTCCGAACTACAAGGTCAAAAAGGTTATGCCTAAGGATGAAGAGGAATGGAGCCGTGTAGAAGATTCCCATCCAGCGATTATTACGAGGAGAAATTTTGATACCGTGCAGAGAATTATGCAGAGGGATATCCGCATTGCTCCGGCAGAGGAAACAGTTTATCCGTTTTCAGGTTATTTGAAATGTGCTGACTGCGGACAGAACATGGTTCGTAAGCATTACACCGCCGGGGATAAGGAATACACATATTTTATCTGTTCTACACGAAAGGCTAAAAAGGGCTGCAGTACACACAGCATAGATGAAGAAACTCTTATGGCCAGTGTACTGAATGCCGTAAAAAGCCATATTGATATGGTGTTGGAGGCGGAGCAGCTTCTCGAAATGGTGGAATCACTGCCAGAGAATCAGCAGAATGTCTTTAATTATGATGCACAGATTGTAAAGCTGAAGGAAGAGATTGAGAGAAATAAGAACTTCAAGTTGAAATTATATGAGAATCTGCAGGAAGGCATGATTGGTCAGGATGAATATTTCCTGTTTAAGAAAAGCTATGCGATGAAAATACAGGAAGCGGAACAGGCTATTGCTGCCATTGAAGCGGAACGTGAGCAGATGGTCAATAATAATCGGGAACAGCTGTCATGGACGGAAGTGTTTAAGCAGTACCAGAACATTACAGAGGTTAACAGAAATGTAGTTGTGGATCTGATAGACCATATTGAGATTCTGGAAGGCAAGGGTATTCATGTAGTATTCAGATACCATGATAACTGGGATAAGCTGATAGCAGCTATTTCCAACATTCCTGCAGATATGAAATCTCAGATGGCGGTGTAGGAGGTACGGTATGGCAAGAAAGAGCAGAAAAAACACTGATGCCGTAATCGAAGCACCGGTACAGATAAGTAATTATTTTCCGACGGCGACTTATGTTCGCCTGTCCATTGAGAATAGCGGTAAAGATGATGACGGTGATTCTATTGCCAATCAGATCAGCTTTTGTAAAGCATATCTGGCAGAGCATACAGATTTGAAACTTTATGACATCTATGAGGATAACGGTGAAAAGGGTACCAACTTTGACCGCCCAGAGTTCAAGAGGATGATGGATGATATCAGAGGCGGCAAAGTAAAGTGCGTTCTTGTAAAAGACCTGAGCCGCTTTGGCAGAGATTATATAGAGGCTGGTGAGTATCTGGAAAAGATATTTCCATTCATGGGCATCCGGTTTATTTCCATTACAGACGGATATGACAGTCTGAACTGCGATGATGCCGAAAGTGCCTTGATGATACCGCTGAAAAATATGATTAACGATGTGTACGCCAAGGATATTTCAAGAAAAATCATCACATCCTTCAGGGCAAGACAGGAGAAAGGTGAGTTCCTTCCGGCATTTGCCCCTTATGGGTACGTGAAATCCAAGGAAGTAGCATACAGATATGAGATTGATCAGGAAACGGCTCCTTATGTGAGAATGATATTTGAGTGGAAGGCTGAGGGCGTTTCCCATAATGAAATCTGTAAAAGACTCAATGATATGGGAGCGGTAACGCCTGCCAGACGCAAGGTTGACCTTGGCATCTGGAGAGCAGAGAAGTATAAGCACACGGTATGGCATGGACGCACTATCATTGATATTATGAAGAATCCTACCTATACCGGCTGTATTGTTTATGGCAGGATTCCGAAATCTTTATACGAAGGAATCAAGATGCATCGTGCTCCAGAGGAAGAATGGCGATATGTGCCGGATGCACATGAGCCGATTATCAGCCAGGAATTATTCGATAAGGTACAGAAGATGTTTGCTGACCGTGCGGAAAAGTTTAAGGCAAAGATGGATGAGAATGCTCCGCTCAGGGAACTTGTGACGAATCATTTTAAGGGCAAGATTTATTGTGGTGACTGCGGAAAGAGAATGCGATTTGTTAAGCCTACAGATAAAAGATATCCTGTGGATCAGGATCATGCGGTGTATGTTTGCGGCGGCTATCTCGATAGTGGTTATTCAAGATGCTCAAGACATTCCATCAGGTATCCTGTTGTGGCTGATGCAGTTCTGGCTGCAATTAACATGCAGTTGGAATTAGCTTTAAAACAGGAGCAACTTATCAGACAGATGCGTGGCTCTGTAAGGGAAAAGAGTCTGATTGATAAATATGTTGGTCAGATAAATTATTTGTCGCAGGAACGGAAGAAGATTAACAATAAGAGAGAGTCTTTGTTTGAGAACTTTGCAGAAGGAATTCTGGATGAGGCTGAGTATCAGTTTGCCAAGAAGAAATATGATGATGAAGCTGCAGAAATTGAAAGGAAGCTTACTGTGGAAAAGGCAAAGAAAGTTCAACTGGACGACATTTTGTCTTTGAGTAATGAATGGCTGGAGGCAATTCATAAGGCAGAAAATATTACGGAAATCGATGCGGGGTTGGTGAAACACCTGGTCAGCTCTGTAAAGATTTTTGAGGATAATCGTGTAGAAGTGGAATTGAACTTTGGTGATCAGAGAAATATCTTCAACAGGATAATTGCTGAAATGGCAGGTGAAGCAAATGAGTAAATTGGTTATTGGAAAATATATTCGTCTGTCCCTGGCTGATCAGGATTTGATGAAAAAGGAGAACAAATCAGAGAGCGAGAGTATTTCCCACCAGAAGGCGCTGATTCAGAATTTCATCAACGGCAATGCAGAATTGAACGGTTCGGAGCAGTATGAGTTTTTTGATGATGGGTATTCCGGCACGAATTTCCAGCGGCCTTCCTTTGAGCGACTGTTGGAAAGAATAAAAAAGGGTGAGATTAACTGTGTTATCGTAAAAGACTTCTCACGATTCGGAAGAGATTATATCGAACTGGGTGATTACCTGGAAAGAATCTTTCCTTTTATGGGTGTGAGGTTCATTTCAATCAATGACCATTATGACAGTGCTGATTACAAAGGTACTACCGGCGGTCTTGATGTTGTTATGAAGAATATCGTTTACGATTATTACAGCAAGGATTTGTCCGTGAAAGTCAAGACGGCGAAGTACCAGAAGATGAAGCAGGGGAAATACCTGGGTGGTCATGTACCATATGGTCTTATGAAGGACCCGAAGGATAAGCATAAGCTGATAATTGATTCTGAGGCAGCAGCAGTTGTAAGAGAGATATTTGATATGGCTATTGCCGGGATGCGTCTGATTGATATGGCACGTACTCTGAATGAGAGAGGGATTGAAACTCCAGGACTGTATTACAGAAGAAAGCATCCGGGAACGAAGAAATTTGCAGATGCTTCTGATATGGTTTGCAGGAATCATAATAACATTAGGAACATACTTCAACAGGAAATGTATTACGGTGCAATCGTTGGTCATAAAAGACAGGGGCTTGGTGTGGGATGTAAGCATACAGCAACCGTGCCGAAGGAAGAACAGTTTATTGTGGAAGGCAAGCACGAAGGGATTGTTACAAAGGAAGAGTTCCTGAGAGCACAGGAGATATTTTGTAAGCAGAGAAAGACGAAGAAGGTCATACCAAAGACTTATCCGCTTTATCGGAAGGTTAAGTGTGGTACCTGTGGAAGGGCGATGAGTTATAGGACTTATTCCCGCAATGGAGTTACCTACCGGTATTTTACCTGTCCTCATGCAAAGGAGCAGACGGAAGAAGATGGGTGCTGCAAGAGATATGTTACTGAGGATAATCTGAATGAGATTGTCTGGTCAGTGATAAGGCAGCTGCTTGATATGACAGATGCATTTATGAAAAAACTGGATAAGCAAAACAGTATCAGCAGACAGGATAATCTGATTCTGGCTGAGGAACTTTCCAGATTGCAGCAGGAAAAGGAAAAATGTGAATCAGACAGATTTGCAAATGTAGATCAGTTTATGGCAGGTATGCTTGATAAGGAAGTGTACCAGAGAAGAAGAGCAGACCTTGGCAGAATTGCTGAAAAACTTGAAAATGAGATTGCTGAGTTGGAACAGAAGCTTAAGTCAGCGGAAACTGTGAAAGATGACAGCTTAACACAGATACTTGGTGTGATGAAGAAATATTCCGGAGCAGATGAACTGACACAGGCAATGGTGCAGGAACTGATTGAAAAGGTTGTTGTTACGGATCCAGAGCATGTGGAGATTGTCTGGAAGTTTAAGGATGAGGTAAGAAAGTTCATAGGGATTTAAGGCAGAAGCCGGTTGGATGATGAGTCTGACTGGCTTCTTTTTTGATTGAAAAAATGGCAGTTTTGATGTACTATAAATTATACGAATAAGACAACTGTTTTTTGGTTGAGGATTGGAATTATGGTAAAAAACAATATCGAAGTTGATGTAAAAGTAAAATGCATAGAGCAGGGAAAAACACAGGTGCAGTTGGCTGAAGAGATTGACACTACAAAGGCCTATGTGAATCGTGTCATCAAGAAGCAGGATGGCGTTGTGAATAAGACTTTTGTGCAGATGATGGAAGCACTGGGGTATGATATTGAACTTACTTATGTGAAGCGAGAATGAGAGTTCTTCGCGAAAAATACAAAGCCTTGTATAGGAAGAATAGAAAGGTTAGGTGTATTGTATGACAGAAGAGATAAAAGATATTGTACCTGTAGATAATTCATTAGAAATTCTTGTTACGGAAGAAGATAAGCATGGAACAGATATTGCACTCATGAGTGATTTTTTTGGATTGTATATAGAACAGCTTTCTACAGAATTGAGTACGCAAGTGGTTTCAGATGTGTTGGAAGAAATTCCTGTTGCAGATATGCAGATATTAGGGGAACTGGTTCAGGGTGCGGATGTGCTTTTGCAGGGGAAGTACGGATTTATTCCTGACTTTGATAATCTCCCAACGGATATAAAAACTAAGCTTAGAAAGGGCATCTATACACTTGGAGAATCGCGACAAGTTGAAGGTAATGTAAGGGCAGTTATTCTGGATGAAAATGGAACGAGAATAAAGGATATTACACTTAAGAAAGTTATTAATACACCAGATACGTTGGCAATGTCAAGAAGCATAACAAGTCAAATTCAAATGCGTCAAATATCTGCAAAATTAGATGCAATTGCTGAAGCACAAAGTTATCTTGTAGAAATGGAACGAAATAATAATATTGTAAAGCCATTTCTCAACGCACGTGATTTTATTCTAAGAGCCCAGAATGCTAAGACTGTAGATGCGCAAAAGAAATATATGATAGAGGCTTCGAAAGAATTGTCTAGTGCAATAAATGCATCAAGATTAGATCTAAAGACAAGTTCTGAACATTTGGCCAAACTGACTCGTTTTCCTGTTTTTAGGAGATCTGATCAGATAAAAACATATTTGGGTTATGTTGCACAGGATTTGCAATTAACAACAAAGTATGTTGGTGTGCAGATGAGAGTTCTTGATTATTTGGGAGACCGTGCAACATCGAAGGAACTATTAGGAAGTTATCAAATGATGCTTTCGGATTTTGTGGATAAACCTCTTAACAAAAGAAATCAATCAGCAGTTGTGTTGATGCAGAATAATTCGACTTATTCAGATGATACACAAGATTACTGGCTCAAGTTTAGAGAGGATATTCAGGAGACTATTAAATCAGGATTATTATTGAAGGAAAGGGAAATGCTTGTTGTTTCCATGGAGGATGCGAAAAATGAGTAATGATAAGAAATGTTGGGCTTGTGGTAAAACACTTACAGGTGGAGAAAAATTGGGTCTGTGCGATGGGTGTTTAAATAAATACGGGTCACCTGTAGCTGCAGCGGGTATTCTGGGACTGGCTGTTAGCGGTAAAATGTTATTGAAGAATAGTAGTAAGATTGTGAAAACTATAGCTAAGATAGTGAAACGATAGAATAATAGGGTTGTGTCATTAGTATTATGACATACTTTGATGTTTACGTGGAATCAAGAAGAATAACTATAATGGAGGATGAAAAATGTCAGTAAGTAATAGTATGGGAACAAAAAAAGTTGAAGAACTTCTGGCTAATAAGTCAATGCCACAAGGAATGCAGTTCTTTGTTCCAAATTATCAGCGTGGATATAGATGGAAAGAATCGCAGGTTCAGCAGTTATTAAATGACCTTAGCGAGTTTGATTATGAAAAAGGTAATGAAAGCCGGTTTTATTGCCTTCAGCCATTGGTTGTAAAGGAAGATAAAGAAAAAGGATGGATAGTAATAGATGGGCAGCAGAGGCTGACCACACTTTTTATTGTTCTAACTTGTATTGAGAAGATGCTCTATAAAGAGAAGGCCAAACTTTTTGTCATGAATTATCAGAATAAGACTCAGATGCATGACTGGCTAGAGTCTCTAGGGATTGTGAAACTCGATCCAAATTCCGGAGATGTCATAGACGAAGTTGCGCTAAATGAAGAAGACATCGATGCATATCATATCACAAATGCTTATTTGACGGTAAAGAAATGGCTTGAGGATACATATGATTACAAAGCAATCGGCGCTGAGATTCGTGAAAAAATTAGAACCTATACACGCTTTATCTGGTACGAAATCAATGGTGACGTAAAGCCGGAGATTATATTTACTAACATAAACATGGGCAAGATTAAGCTGACAAATGCTGAACTTATCAAGGCTCTTCTTCTTAAGAAAGATAACTATAAAGGGGAGTCAGAAAAAGAAATTACGGCCAGTCAGATTAAGATCAGTACTGCATGGGATAACATGGAAGCAACTTTGCAAAGAGAAGATATGTGGAGGTTCCTTACTGGTTCGGGAAAATTCAGTAGTATTGATACCCATATGGAATTGATTTTTCAAATAATGGCCAAAGAAATTATAAAAAGCCGAGTTGGGAAGTATCCAGAATTTTACGTTGAAAATGAGGAACAGTTAAATAGGGAGACCTATACATTTATAATTTTTAACCGTGAAATGGAATACATGAAGAGGGAGTATGTGGCTGCTGGTGACTATAAATATTCCAAAATGCTAGAGGATTTCTGGGGCAAGGTCGAAAGTTTTTATAACATGTTCATAGACTGGTATGAGGACAGAGAGTGGTATCATTTGATCGGTGTCTTACTTTCTAAGGATGAGAATCAGTCTGAGGAGTATTTTGAAAATTTATGTGATCTTTATCGAGGACATACCAAAACAGAATTTATAATGGAGTTAAAGAAGAAAATAATCTCTGAAATTGAATTTGAGGATACAGATAAGGATGATTTTGAATTCGGAGAAGAGGTTGTAAGAGAATATCTGAATTCATTGCAGTATTCTGGAAAGAAAGCAGAGAAGGACAAGATCAGAAATATGCTGTTGCTATTTAATGTAATTTCTATGCAGCAGAATACGGATTCCAGTCCACGCTTCCCATTTGATGCCTATCAGAGACAAAAGTGGGATATCGAGCATATTCACTCTGTCACAACAGATAGGGCTCAGAATAAAAAAGAGCGCGAGGAGTGGCTTGAGGAAGCAAAACCTTATATAGATTCAGATGTTGGAATGCCGGAGGATCTTAAGGCTGAAATTGATAATATCTATACACAAAAATTATACGGAGATGAATCCGCACCTCAGTATGATGAAATGTATAATAAAGTTATTGCATTTTTCTCAGGAGAATCATCAGTAGAAGAAAAGCCAATTAATGAAATTTCAAATCTTACTCTATTGGATCAGAGGACTAACCGTGGGTACGGAAACCATATCTTCCCGGTCAAGAGAAACAAAATCCTTGAAAAGAGCGGAATTGAAAGTTTTATTCCGTTATGCACGAAGAATGTCTTCCTGAAGTTCTATTCAAAGACGGTTTCCCAAATGTATTTGTGGGATAAACATGACAGGCAGGACTACTTCGATAAAATGGTACAGACTATAGTTGATTATCTGGCAGAAGATATAGAAGATGTGAAGGAGGAAAGCTAAAATGGAAGGAAATGAAAAAATAACATTTTGGGAACTCCTGGATGAGTATTCAATAGAAATACCGGTAATTCAGAGAGATTATGCACAAGGCAGAGAAAATGTCGAGGATATTCGAAACAATTTTCTGGAGAGCATAAAAAATGCGCTTGATACAAAGACGGATCTTGATTTGAACTTTGTTTATGGAAGCGCGAACGGAAAGCTTTTTACACCTATAGATGGACAGCAACGTCTGACAACCCTTTACCTGCTTCATGTGTATCTTATGCTTGCGTTAGAGAAGAAGATGGACAAGGGCTCAAATAAACGTATTGCTAAGTTTACATACGAAACCCGAACAACATCAAGGGACTTCTGCAAGAATCTGACTAGCAAGCCGCTTACTATTAGAAAAGACAAAAAGCTTTCGGAGGTTAAGTCTGTAAGTGAAGAGATTACCAATAACAACTGGTTCAGTTCATCCTGGAAGAATGATCCTACCATCAAATCGATGCTGAATATGCTAGATTCTATTCATGCGCTGTTTAAGAATGCGAACCTATCAGAGTACTTTAACCTACTCTCTGGAAATGCTGGTGATGACTGTCCACTGTACTTCTATTTCCTTGATCTTGGAGAGTACAATCTTGGAGATAGTATTTATATCAAGTTAAATGCACGTGGAAAGGATCTTACTTGCTATGAAAATTTTAAAGCAAAGTTGTCAAAGTATATTAATGATGAATTGGACACTCCAAAAGATGACTATATAGCAAAATTAGATGGAGAATGGTCTGATGTATTCTGGACATTTAGAGAACCTGAGACGAGGTTGTATGATGACAAAATTATGAACTTGTTCATTAATTATCTGATTAACGAATATGCGGCTCATATGGTCTCGGTAGGTCGTGATGCTGTAAGACAGGAGTTAAAAGAAATCATAGGTTATAGTCAGCTTGAGTTTATAAATAGATTCCAAGGATATAATGCAAAATGGGATGGGCAGAAGGTAGCGAACAGCTTCGTAGATATTTTCGAATTGTTTGACCTTATAACAGATGGGAAGAAGCAGGTTGTTTTTGCACCAAATAATAAATATTTTGACGAAGCCCAGATGTTTAAATGGATAATGGAAAGACACGACTCTGATTATGAAGGCAGAATTCAAGCAGATGCCTATTTTGGCTTTGTACTTACAAATAAGGCGTCTATTGCAGATTCAGATAAATTCGGTCGGCAACTGAAAGACTGGATGAGAGTTATGACAACACTGAGTAGGGAAACCAACTACAATGGTGGTGATGATTATGCAAGGGCCATTAGCAAAGGGGTGCGCAGGCTACTTCCGTATAGTTCCGATATAATTAGTCATCTTGCAGGAATAACTGAACATTCAGGCTATGGCTTTGATTCAGACTGTTTTGAAGAAGAATGCCTAAAAGCAAAATTGATGAAGCGAGATGATGAGTGGAAGGAATTGATTCTTAATGCGGAAGATAATAAGTATTTCAACGGACAAATTGGATTCCTTCTTGAAACTGCTGGTATTTTGTCAAAATATGAAAATGGTGAAATGGATGGTTGGACAGCAGAGGAAGATAAGAATAGCAAGGATGCCTTCAGAAAATATCTGAAGATATATGGATCTATATTTGGTGAATTTGAATATGGTTCCAAGAAAGAAAAATATGTGGGTATTAACAGATCGTTTGCTAATAATCTGAGAAGAGCCTTGCTTTGTAAGGGAGATTATCATCTGGATGATAGTAGCAATTCAAGTTTCCTTGTAGACTTTGACCGAGATATTAGTTGGAAACGTTTGCTTAGAATTCAGAGCAATGAGAAGCATGGAATATATAAAACCAGACGGAAAATGTTAATGGATCTGATCAATGATCCTATGTTTGATATTAACGACATCTGTGCTGGACTGATTAATATTTGTAATAGAGATATCGGTAAGATAACAGATTGGAGAAAATACTTCATAAGTGTACCGGGAGTGATGGATGCTTTGCATGATTATAGTTCCTATAAGCCAAAGGAAAGATATATAAGAATCGAAGGTGACAATATTTTCCTTATGGGAAGCACACGTCTTTATGGATACAATGAGGAATATTATTCATTTGCCCTTTGTTGTATGCTTGAGTGTCTGGGAAAATACAGTGTTAGATATGAGAAGGCTAAAGGGTGGGAAGATATCCATCATCAAATAGAGGTTACAGAAAAGAGCACCGGAGAAGTTTATGAGATAAAATATAGGCGTTCAGATAAGACATTTGCAATTTACAAGAAAGACGGAAGCACAACGGTATATGCAAACCTTGAAGATACCTTTAATGCATTGAAGTAACAAAATGGATGTATGTTAAGGTAGGTACTTTGGGTTAATTTACTGCCATCAAAATTATGGCATTAAAAAAGTTTTAGACCTATCTTGACATACGCTGATGAATGCCATCACGCTGCTTCCAATACATCCATGGAATTATTACAGAAAATTAATGCGAAGTATGTGTATGGTGTTTCAGCTACACCAAAACGTGGCGACAGCCTTGACAGGATCATTTATATGTTGCTGGGTCCACTGAGACACAGGTTTACTGCGTTGGAGAGGGCGCAAGAGCAGGGAATCGGACATTATTTTGTCCCGAGATATACAAGAGTAGTCGATAATGCAGAAAGCAAGGATGATATTAATAAAGCGTATAGTCTGATTAGTACCAGTCGGGTACGTAATGAAATGATTGTAAACGATGTGCTAACTTGTGTTGCAAGAAAACAAACTCCGGTAATTTTGACAAAGTTTAAGGAGCATGCAAAATTTTTATTTGATGCTTTGAAAGAGAAAGCAGATTATGTATTTCTTCTATATGGTGATAACTCCGATAAGGAAAATGCAGAAATTCGAGTAAGGTTAAAGCAGGTTCCTGAAAATGAAACGCTTATTTTAGTTGCAACCGGTCAGAAGATAGGAGAAGGGTTTGACTTTCCAAGACTGGATGTATTAATGCTTGCAGCTCCTGTGTCTTTTGAAGGGCGTCTTGAACAGTATGTGGGAAGACTGAATAGAGATTATCCCGGAAAAGAAGCTGTTTATGTGTATGATTATATTGATTCTCATGTTCGCTTCTTTGATAAGATGTATGCAAAAAGATTAAGAACATACAAGAAGACAGGATTTTCAATATGGACGGGAGAGTTGCAGTCGAAACAGATGATAAATGCAATATTCGATTCCGGAAATTATACCGAAAAGTTTGAACAGGATATAGTGGAGGCAGAAAAAATGGTGGTAATTTCCAGCCCGGATATCAGACAGGACAAGATTGAACGATTCTTATTCCTGATGAAGGGAAGACAGGAAGCAAGCGTAAAGGTAACTATCATCACAACAGATCCGGAAGAGATTGTTTATGGAAGTTCGGATGTATGCCATGAGTTAATCAGAACAATGCAGCTGGTAGGAATGAATGTAGTAACAAAAACAGAAGTAGAAGAACGGTTTGCTGTCATTGATGATGAATTAGTATGGCATGGGGGCATGAATCTTCTTGGAAAAGTAGATGTTTGGGATAATTTAATGCGTATCAGGAATCATCAGGTTGCAGCGGAATTGTTGGAAATTGCACTGGGATATTTATCAGAAAAATAAGGAGATACTTATGAAAAAAAAGACAAAATGCTATATCTATATCCGTGTATCCACCACCATGCAGGTGGATGGCTACAGTCTGGATGCACAGAGAGATAAACTGAGAAAATATGCCGAGTATCAGAACATGGAGATTGTAAAAGAATTTGCAGATGAAGGTAAATCCGGTAAAAGCGTAGAAGGCAGACCGGAATTTCAGCAGATGTTGGACAATATTGAAGATGGTACGGACGATGTACAGTTTGTGCTGGTATTTAAGCTTTCCCGTTTTGGGCGTAATGCTGCGGACGTTTTGAATTCATTGCAGAGGATGCAGGATTTTGGAGTAAATCTGATCTGTGTAGAGGATGGCATTGACAGTTCCAAAGACAGTGGAAAGTTGATGATTTCTGTTTTGTCAGCGGTGGCAGAAATTGAACGTGAAAATATTTTGGTGCAGACCATGGAAGGACGGAAGCAGAAAGCCAGAGAAGGAAAATGGAACGGTGGCTTTGCTCCCTATGGTTACAAGTTGGTAAACGGAGAACTTCAGATTGCAGAGGACGAAGCAGAGGTAATTCGACTAATTTTTGATAAATTTATTCATACCAATATGGGAATGAGTGCGATTGCATCATGGCTGAATCAGCATGGATATAAAAAGAAAAAGAGACAGAATAATACGCTGGATGCTTTTGCAACTTCATTCATCAAAGGTGTTCTGGATAATCCAATCTATTGTGGTAAACTGGCATTTGGTCGGAGAAAGAATGAAAAAGTTCCCGGAACAAGAAATGAATATCGGATTGTAAAGCAGGAAGAATATATGCTGAATGATGGCATCCATGAAGGTATCATTTCAGAAGAGGATTGGGAACTGGCACATCAGAAACGGCAGAAAACAGGAGTATCGTATGAAAAGACGCATAGTCTGGATCATGAGCATATCTTATCCGGCATTTTGAGATGCCCTCTTTGTGGCAGTGGAATGTATGGGAATGTCAATCGAAAAAAAAGAAAAGACGGTACGGCATATAAAGATTATTTCTATTATGCCTGCAAGCATCGGAAGCTGGTGGACGGGCATAACTGCAGCTACCGCAAACAATGGAGTGAAGATAAGGTGAATGATGCGGTAGAGGAAGTAATCCGGAGGCTTGTGCAGAATCCAAAATTTGAGGAAGCAATTTTGAAGAAAATCGGTGCAAGAATTGACACAACGGAAGTGGAAAAGGAAATTGAAGAATTGGAGAAACAGCATCGGCAGCTGACTGGAGCAAAAAATCGACTTGGACAGCAGATGGACAGTCTGGATATTACAGATCGATTCTATGAGAAAAAATATCAGGATATGGAGACAAGATTGTACCGCCTGTATGATGAAATTGAGGGCGTGGAGAACAGTATCAGTGAGGTAAAGAACCGATTACTGAATATCAAACAGAAGAATATTTCGGAAGATAACGTCTATCAATTCTTACTGTATTTTGATAAACTGTATGATAAGTTTACCGACTTGGAGAAAAAAGAGTTTTTAAGCAGTTTTGTAGAGCAGGTGGACATTTATGAGCAGGAGCAGCTGGATGGCAGATTCCTGAAGCACATTAAGTTCCGTTTCCCGGTGTATTTTAATGATGCGGAAACAGAAGAACTTAGTTGGGACAATGAAAGTACCGTTGAGACTGTGGTGGGACTACAAAGGAAAGATACCTAGAAATCCTTGAGTTTACGCACTTTGTAGAGTTTTTCAGTTTCAACAAATTGGGTGAAAACCACAAAGAAAAGATACTTGTACAGAGAGTAAC
>NZ_JAFBIZ010000278.1 GCF_021531995.1 Faecalicatena contorta | reverse complement strand
CGTCTATAGACATACTGTTACTTCCTTCCTTATATGAAGGATTTCCTGTTGTTGCTCTTGAAATACAAGCTGCAGGAAAACCGGCTTTGTTTTCAGATCAAATTGATTCGTCGTCAAAAATAACTGATCTTGTTCACTTTGTTTCATTAAAAAAAAGCAATTCAGATTGGGCGAAAGCAATTGATTATGTATTAAAATCGTATAATAATATTGATTTTAAACACGAATTAACAGCAGCCGGATATAACATAAATGAAGAGATAAAGAAATTGGATTATTTGTATCGACAATTTATAAAAAATATATAAGGGTATTAAAAGTGATGTTAAGAAACAAGCAAAATTGTGTTGGTTGTAGTGCATGTATCCAAATATGTCCTCAAAAATGTATTTCTTTTGAAATAGATGAAGAAGGATTTTGGTATCCAGAAGTAAATAGTGCAAATTGCATTCATTGTGAGATGTGTAAAAAAATATGCCCGACAATTAATGCCAAAAAAAAGTCAGAAGCTTTAATTAATTGCCTGGTTGGTTATGCAAAAGATAATTATATTCGAAAACACAGTTCGTCGGGCGGTGTGTTTTCTATCCTTGCGAAAGAGATTATAAAAAATAATGGGGTTGCATATGGTGCGTCTTTTGATCAAAGTTATTCTGTTCATCATATACGAATTGATAAAAGCGAAGAATTAGTAAAATTGCGAGGAAGTAAATATCTTCAAAGTCGTATTGAAAATACATATGAAGAATGCAAAATTGATCTTGAAAATAATACATATGTATTGTTTAGTGG
>NZ_JAFBIZ010000277.1 GCF_021531995.1 Faecalicatena contorta | reverse complement strand
GTTTTATCATATTCGGAAAGACATAACAGAAAAGTAACAATTGCTTATTTATTGATTCCTGGTCTAAATGATAAAGCAACTGATGTACGTCAATTAGGAAGATGGTTTCGTGAGAAAAATGTTTTGATAAATCTTTTGCAATATAATGATACCGCAAATTGCAATATTAACAGGCCAAACAAACAACAATTAGTTGCATTTAAATTGCGACTTGAAGCGGCTGGTTTAGAAGTAAAAATGAGAGAATCACGAGGTAATAACATCAAAGCTGCCTGCGGTCAGTTGGTTAGTAACACAAACGAGAAGAATAAGCAACACAATTCAATGGGGAAGGATTTAGGTTTTCACAATCGTTCAAAAAGCAAGAAAGAGAATCCTAAAAGCAAGCACAAAAATACATTTTCTAAAATTAAATCTCTGTCCGAGATAAGTATTGGTGAATAAAAATATTCCTATAGGTAGGATAATTATCGACAAAGAAATTTTCTCTGGAGTGGGAAAAGCAGACCAAAGTATGCTATAATGCAATAAAATAGTTATACAAACTTGAATTTGAGGAGGTGATAAGATGACAGCATATATGAGATTAAGATAATACCGCGAGTTGTGTTGCGGTACATCCGTATTACATAACTCGCTTTCGGGCAAGAATGTAATAATGGAGGATGTCATGAATAAAATTATTAGATTTAATGACAGCGAAAAGCTTTTTCGTTGTCCAATATGTAAACGAAAGTTAAAGATGGTAGGCAATAGTTTGCTGTGTAGTAATAAGCATTGTTTCGATATTTCTAAAT
>NZ_JAFBIZ010000276.1 GCF_021531995.1 Faecalicatena contorta | reverse complement strand
CTATATAAACAACAATCAAAGAAAATCGAATGAACGTTCCCGTTGAATTTCGATAAATTCTATGCTATGGTATAGAAAAATATTGTATTTCATTATTTTTTGTGGGACCAGTAGTTGCAGCTACTGGTTTCTTTGATTATTGGAGTTTTAGCAGTTCGATAATTCGAGTGCTAATTGTGATTCTATTATATCTTCGCTTCCAGATAATGTCAATGGAAAAAATTGAAAAATGTTACAAAACATTACAAAATATGAAAAAATACACCATAACACCTTGACTATTTTAGAAGAAAATGTTACATTGTATAATATAGAAGGGAAAGAAGAGATATGTTTACTAACATTAAGTTAAAATATTTTAAATCATTTAAAAATGTAGAGATTAATTTACAATCTAAGAAGGGTGAGTATAAGCCATTGGCAATAATATATGGGGAAAATGGAAGTGGAAAGACGACTATTTCCCAAGCATTTTTGGCATTAGAACGTACTATGCAAACTATGCAGGTCAAAGGTATGCTTAAAGATTTGCTAGATGAAAAGTTTACGCCTCCTGAAGATTTCCCTTTAAAACCAGATGTAATGCTTAGAATATTAAAATCAAAATTATCTGTTAATGGAATTGAAAGCATTATCGATGAGTATAAGATGATTAACTCTGATGAAAACATGTCTTTAGAGTATGAATTTAATATAGGTGGTGGGAGTGGTAGCTATTATGTTGAAATGGACTCTTTTAGCGTAGTGAAGGAGCGACTAGAATATAAATTGAATAAAAATAGAGGCTGCTATTTTAGTAT
>NZ_JAFBIZ010000275.1 GCF_021531995.1 Faecalicatena contorta | reverse complement strand
CTTATGTATTAACACATAAAGAGTGCAATTCTTCCCAACAAATTCATTTTACAAGTGAAAATCCTGTTTTATTATTGGAACGGCTAAAACAAGAAGCAGGAAAGGATATTTGGATTTGTGGCGGAGCAAATCTTGTTCAGCAGTTGGTAAGCAAAAATATGATTGATAAATATTACATTTCTGTTATTCCTACTCTGTTAGGAAATGGGGTTCGTCTTTTGGGCAACATAGACAGGGAAATAAAGTTAAGGCTTTGTAAAACACAGACTTATAACGGAATAACCGATTTGATTTATATGCGTAGATAACTAGAGAGAAACAGAAAAGCTGTTAAACCGACGGAGCGATCCGACCACGTTGGCGGGAAAATCCTTAAGATTTTTCCGCCATGCTTGCAAGGGGGCGGTTCGCTTCGGCGGTTCGGCGAGCTTGCGAGCCGTTCAAAGCCCCCGTTATCTAACAAGGGGGGCACAAAAAACAAGAAACACTATACACTAACAAGCGGAAAACGCTGTATTTATAAGGCAAAACCCCATTTTTACAGTAGTGATATAAATTGTACCTATATCACTATGAAAATTGAATAGTAAATATGAGAAAGACAGTTGATTTCAAAAAATAAGAAATTGATTGTCGTTTTCTTTTGCAGAAATTTAAGTGCAGGCAATTATGGTAGTTGTCGTAATTGCTGTCAGCTCAGTGTTTATCACTGATGGTGTGAAAGATTTACGGTTGGAGATGTTCAATAAGATTATTGGTGCTTAATTATTTTTATTGTAGTGCTGATATGAGAATGTTATAATTGGGG
>NZ_JAFBIZ010000274.1 GCF_021531995.1 Faecalicatena contorta | reverse complement strand
GTATCATTGAGATAATGATTGAAGTTCTTATGAAATGTGCCGGAAAATACACGTGAAAGCGCATAGGGACTGAATCCCAGATCTTTTGCCATTCCTGTAAGTGTGATATGTCTTTTAAAGTTATTGGATATATAAGAAACCGTCTGATATACAATATCGTCGTTATCGTGAATCGGCTTATCGGAAAGCTGATAGATGGGCAGACTCCGAGCCAGAATCAGTCGTATGAAGGCGGAATAGATTACCGTTTTTTCTGTTTCTGCCGGATATTCAAGCAGACTGTAAAAAGCATATTGGATGTCCGGATGGAGAAGCGCAGCCGGGATAACGGGAGTTTTGGGTCTGGATTGTCGAAGTAATGGCAGGTACAGACCGCACAGGGATGGAGATGCCCATAGATAATAGGCGCGGCAGTTTCCTGTATCAAAGACCTGGTAATGGTGGATCAGATTGGGAAATACAATGGCACAATCCCCCTTTTCCATATGATACAGTTCCTTTCCGATTCCGATCTCTAAAGTTCCATCTGTCACATAGACACATTCCAGTGCCTCGTGAAGATGAGGAGCAATATGTCTGGAACGTGTGTGGCGGATATCAAGTTCATTTTCAGTTTTTTCATATAATGGCAGCATGTCAATACTCCTTTTGCAAGATTTGGCTACTTCTAAATATCTTTTGACGAGTATTATACCGGAAAAAAAGATATAATACAAGTATAGAAAGCAAGGAGGAAAAAGGGTATGATGAACGAAATTAAAGCATTTTTTATGGATTTATATGAGGCATATGAAGAGGCTTGCGAGAACACAGATCTGATGAAT
>NZ_JAFBIZ010000273.1 GCF_021531995.1 Faecalicatena contorta | reverse complement strand
CAATAATATTTACACGACCATGGATTCTATCTGCATACAATCTAAACATCGAAGTAAGTATTTCTAAAGAATCTTCCCTTTCAATCCCAGTACGCGACTGCCCAGTTCCTAACAAAGGAATATACAGATCATAACCATTTCCATGTTTATCGTAGTATCCAATTAACTTTATTATTGTGGAAATCAGCTCCTCTTTTGTATTCTGTGCATTGTTATTTTCGTCGAATTCTGATAAGGCTAATAAATAGAAAATTGTATTTCCATATTCATATACAGCAATCGTTCCTCTAAAATAACATTTACACTTTCCTCTGGTTTTTTCTGCCTGTTCAATCACTTTATATGGTTGAATACTCTGTAATTCAAGATTGTCCGTAATAACTTTGTCTAAATCTGCTACACTTATCCCTTTTTTCACCATCTTATTAATCCACTGACCGTGTATTGTCCTTGCACTTACTAATGGCTTGTCAATACTAGATAAATCAGTATCAACGATAGTATCAAAAGTAGTATTCACACTAACTACAACAATCTTTTTCTGTCCATTCTTTGAAAACGCAATATTCCAAAGATCATCATACTTTACATATAACTTACCCTTGATTTTTTCAACACATTTATAAACCATTGTTCTCACTGTAGCATACAAAATTGAAAAAAAAGAATAGCTGCAATAACTGCTACGCCCTTCAAAGCAGAGTCGAGTTTAAAGTCATTTTTATCAATAAATAGAAGAACACCTGAAGCAATGGCAAACAAAATACCTGCCATATTTTTTAAATGCATCACAAATCTTTCAGAATTCAATTTAATTTTATTCATCAACTGTCCACCTTCC
>NZ_JAFBIZ010000272.1 GCF_021531995.1 Faecalicatena contorta | reverse complement strand
ACCGTATTAATATTCAAGCATAGTAATTTAAAATCCGATATAAGGCATTTTCCATCTCAAAAGGATCAAGTGATAAGTTTACTCTAAAACATGCGTGGTTGCTTTCAAATCCGTTGAACACTCCTGGGATATATGAAACATACTGGGTATCAATTAAACGTTTTATATTTTCAATCTTATTAGGATTATGCAAAGAGGATTTTATATAAATAGTTTTATAAGAACCAAGGTCAGTTGTGTCACAATATGCAATAGGAATCTGTTGAAGAACAGATTCAATAACTGCAATTCCTTTTGTATACCACTCTAAACAACGCTCAAGGCATTGCTGATAGTTCGGTGATAAAAAGTGAAAAACTGCCGAAATATTGCTATGAAGGAGTCCTCCCCCTAGCACATCAATCCATTGTTCAAGAAAATCGTCATTTTCAAGAGGACATAGGATAGCTGAAAACTTTATACTATTTATAAATAAAGGTTTATGTGGACTATATATTGAATAAAAATAGTTATTTATTGGCATTACCCGTGCAAGTTCTTGACCCGGTAATGCCAATGTTTCATCTGCTATTACTAATATATGCCTATCAATTAACTGTTTAATATGGCTTACTTGTACCTCATCAAACACTTTACTTGTGGAATAGATCGGTGATGTAATCCATACAGAATCAAAATTGTTTCTTAGTATGTATTCAAGCGGAATAGAATATTGACCATTATGAAATACTAAGGGGATTTTTTCAAATGGTAGATGAAATATCCTACAGTTTTGTTCCACAGAAAAATATGCTGGTGTTAAAATACAAAGTTTATGAAAACCATTTAATTTTAAAAAATTAATCATGTTAGTTATAC
>NZ_JAFBIZ010000271.1 GCF_021531995.1 Faecalicatena contorta | reverse complement strand
GCCTTATTAAAGTGCGCCTAAAATGTCCGGTTATCTACATTTCATTCCAGAATTCGTGCTTTGCACGAATTCATCCTTGTTTTGGTTCAGAATTGCGAACAAGCTTAGCGAGTTTCGCAATTACCTAATACAATACTTTCCAGAAATCCATCATTCTGTGAAACTCTTGTTCCAGCATCTCTACTTCAAGTGTCCCACTCTGCACTTTCTCCCATAGATAACCTTCCGTTGCCCAGTACATTTCCTTTAACATCATCTGCAGATCAATCTCCGGACGGAATTCCTCCGGATTAAGCATACTCAGAGATACCCCTGCTTTCTGCTTGATATACCCTGCATAACTTTCCTGAATACAGGCAGACACTTCTGGATCCTTTTCATAAAACGCTTTCATAATAAATGCAGTGAGTTCCGGATATTGATGCATAACCTTCAGTTTTGCATTCAATCCCCGCTCCATCATTTCAAACAGGCTGTCCGGTTCGTAACATCGTTCTTCTCTGATTGCTTTCAGCGTCACTCTGCATGCCTCATCCCATAAAAACAGGTATAGTTCTTTCTTATTACGAAAATAATAAAACAACAACGATTTGCTGATTCCGGCCTCTACTGCAATCTCTCCTACCGGACTTTTTTTATAGCTGTTCTGACTGAACACACGATATCCTGCATTGATGATCCGCTGCCGTTTTTCTTCCGGCAGGGACAGAAATCTCTCATTCATCTTTTTTCCCTTTCTCTGACCGCTCTGGTTAATTTCTATTATACCTGACTGACCGTTTTTGAGAAGACCCCTGAAGGGAAATAACCAAAAAAGGAACCTGCTTTTTATAAAAAATGTTACAAAATTATGAACAAATT
>NZ_JAFBIZ010000270.1 GCF_021531995.1 Faecalicatena contorta | reverse complement strand
AGATATGGCTCTTATAAGCTTTATTTCTTTTTAATTTTCCTGTACCTGTCTTTTTGAAGCGCTTTGCAGCTGCTCTATTTGTTTTAATTTTTGGCATGATAAGTTCCTCCTTAAATTTGTAATTTATTTTTAACGTTTTTCAGTTAAAACCATGCTCATATTTCTGCCTTCCAGTTTTGCCGGCTTTTCAACGACTGCCACATCTTCAAGCATCTTTGCGAAATCATCAAGAATATGCTTGCTCTGCTGCATATGTGCCATCTCACGTCCGCGGAAACGCAGAGTGACTTTTACTTTATTTCCTTTTGTAATAAACTTTTTTGCATTATTCACTTTCGTATTCAGATCATTTGTCTCAATATTAGGTGAAAGACGCACTTCTTTTACTTCAACGGTCTTCTGCTTTTTCTTTGCCTCTTTCTCCTTTCTTGCAAGCTCATATCTGTACTTTCCGTAGTCAATAATCTTGCAGACAGGCGGCTGAGCCTTCGGAGCTATCTTTACAAGGTCAAGATCCGCTTCCTGAGCAAGCTTCATTGCCTCTTTCGGAGACATAATTCCCAGCTGATCTCCATTCTCTCCAATCACTCTTATCTCTTTGTCTCTAATCTGCCCGTTAATCATTAATTCGCTAATTGTTGTGCACCCCCATCATAAAAAATAAGTGAATAGTTTTGAGACTATCCACTTACATATTTCCATAAAACGACCTCCGATAAGATCCCTATGTGCAATATCAAACCAATAGTCACCCGATTGTGCTATGGTGAGAGTGGATACTCTACTTTATTTTTTGCCTTACGCATCTATCACTCTAACACATCTACATACATCTGTCAACCTGTTTTTTATTCTTTTACAGTTTTTATTCAGATGTGTATATATTAT
>NZ_JAFBIZ010000026.1 GCF_021531995.1 Faecalicatena contorta | reverse complement strand
AGATTAAGGAGGACGGACCACCGAAAAATTAATTTTTAACTCATAATTTTAAAGAAAGAGGTATATTCCAATGGATATGATTCATTAAAAATCCACTGTATTAGCATAGAAAATACAGTGGATTTTATTTTTTACATTTCTGCAAACGGTAAAAGACGTTTCACATAAATTCTTCCGGAAAAAGCAATATGTGGCAGTTCACAGAACCGGCAGCCATCCGGACAGATCGGACGATACAGCGGATCTGCCACAATGATTTTGGCATCCTTTAGCTTCTCTTCTGCTTCCTCTTCCCCACGTACCGCTACATCATTTGGTCCCAGAAGACCTTCCGTTTCATCCAGCGGGCATAAAATCTGCACAGGACGGGAAGTCTTCCGTTCTATGGATGCCGCCAGTGATCCCATCGTCACTGGTTCTCCGACAAGCGTGATCTGTGGATCTCCTGACAGACGATTTTCCAGATAAGCAATACGTTTTTCTGGCCCGGCACCACTCTTGTATTCCCGATCCATCCTCTTTGCGACTGTCTGTTCCAGAATCTCTGACAATGTCTTTGATAATCCTCCCACCGGAGTTCCGATCACATATGGCGTGTGGAATCTTCTCTCCAGCACCTTTGCCGCCCGGATTCCGACAGAAGATACTACCAGGTTCACGGCTGCTTCTCCGGCACGTGAAAGTTGTTCCAGATCATCTCCCATCGCCCATGTAGAGAGGATCTTCCATCCCCTGGATTCCAGATTCGCTTTCAACTTTTTCACATGAGAAAGCGGTCCGAAATCCAAAGGTGTTACACCGATCAGATTCAATGTTCTCTCGTCCGTACACCTGCATCCCGGGTCTGTAAAGCGCTCTGCGATCTTTGCAAGTGCAATTCCTGCCCCATACACATAATCATGCATTCCATTTGTCGGTACTGAAAACGTCGGGATCTTTGTCTCCTGCTCAATAACCTGTGCGATAGCCGGGAAGTCCGTTCCATTCATATATGGAATCGGGGAACCTGCCAGCGCAATAAACTCCGGATGAAGATCAGCTGCAGCTTTTTCAATATCATGAATCAATTTGTTATCGTTTCCCATAATCGCATCGATCTCGCTCAATCCGGAGATGAAGATCAGACTGTCCTGATCATACCAACGGATCTCATCATGTGTATTATAGGTAGAATTGCATCCGGACGGATCATGCATGACCGTCATGCCTCCCAGTTCATACAGCGCAGAACAGACTCCGGATACATCTGCAGTATATACCGGTATGATTCGATAAGATTGTCTCATAGACAGCACTCACACCCCCATCCTTTTTGAATCACAAGATTTTCTGTATCTTTTTCTTCCTGATATGCTTCGATCATAAGGTCTGCAAGCCTGCGGATCCCATCAAATCCATACAGACCACCACCCTGAACCATATTTACAAAATGCCTGCTTCCTGTAAACCAGGCCGCCTTCTGCCCGATCGCCAGCACTTCCTTCTCATCACCTCTTGGAAGTACACGCATCTTTACCTGAATCGTTGCCACAAGCTGAAGATTCGGTGCATGTGTCTGAAGCCATATATAATCTTCCTTTTCTTCGGGGCTGATACTGTCCAGATAGACCGTTTTTACCGAAAATCCATGCGAAAAAAGCAGTCTTGCCAGGCCAAGCGGTCTTGGATGAAACAGATAGTCTATGGCAACCGGCATATCTCCAATCTCTTTTCTCGCCCGTTCCAGAGCCATTTCACAAGTCTGTATCTCCTGTTCCGGATTCAGTCGCGGAAGTCCCAGTGTCTCCGCAAGTTCAGTCAGATGCCTTGTAATCTCCTCATATCCGAAACATGCCGGAAGATACAGATGCTTTCTTCCAAGTCTTTTCGCCTGCGCTTCAGCACCATATTTTCCAGGCGGATAGCAGGAAATAAACAGATTTGAAGAAGCCATCTGCAGATATTCTTCCCAGCTGTGACACTTTGGAAGTTCCCGCAGATTGTAACCATGTTCACGCAATATTCTGGAGATATCACTGGTCTCATCCAATGCAAAGTCCATTCCGAGAAGACTTACGCTTTTCGGATCTGTTGGACATTCCGTCAGTGGATCGAACATCGCCTTTCGCAGTTTCTGATCCGGTGTCAGCCCAGTCTTCTGCATGATAGGGTCCATATAGCAGCGGATAAATACGATTTCCGGATATCGTTCTTCCAGCTCCCGATATACCATTTCCAGGTCACACCCCAGAAAATGATGCAGGCAAACAGTAAAAAGAAGTACTGCTTTCGGACGCTCTTCTAATTTTTCAATAACATCCGATACTCCCTCGATCGTAACATCTTCCAGATTCCCGTTCAGAAGATGTTCCTCTTCCACAATCACAAACGAAAATCTGTCTGCCGCATTCATCTCTGCTGCTGTAAGCACCACTCCGCGCATGCAGTTATCCGCACACACATAGATCTGCCTGGCTTCCGGAAACATCATACCAGTATGTACAATATTCCAGTTGCCGTGAACCGGCGAATTGAATTCCAGCTCTGAGGCAAAAGGCGTCGGATATGATGCGTCTTTGATCTGAATCACTGCACCTTCTGTATCTATTGTCTCTCCTACTCTTTTTAGCATCTGTTATTCCTCCTGACAGGCTTCCAGTATCTGACGAGCCAGCAAACGATATTCCTGTGCCATATCACTGTCCGGGTAACACTCCAGAAGAATCTTTTTCTGCTCCTCTGCCTGTGTTACCAGTTCACAATGGGATAATGAACCAATTACACTTGTATGAAAATCATCTGCAAGCTCTCCCACTTTTTCTGCTTCTCTTTTTACTTCCCGCCGGTTCAGAATGATTCCTCCAAGCGATGCGTATCCACGGTTTTTAAAATTTGTAACCGCCATGGCAATATTCGCCGCTGCATGGATCGCCATATTTTCTCCGGAAGTGATAATAAACACCTGATCCGCATACCCATTTCTCATCGGCATGGAAAACCCTCCGCATACCACGTCTCCCAACACATCATACAGCACAACATCCGGCTGATATGTCTCATAAGCACCTTTTTCTTTCAGTTTCTCAAGTGCTGTGATGATTCCACGGCCTGCACAGCCAAGTCCCGGTGTCGGTCCCCCCGCTTCTACACATACCACTCCGTTATAGCCGATTCTCACCATATCTTCCAGCTGAAATTCATTCTTTTTCTGATTATATAATTCCAGCACAGTCGGAACCGGATCTCCATGTCGAAGCTGCAGGGTTGAATCTGCTTTGGGATCACACCCGATCTGCATTACCTTCAGTCCCTGCTCTGCCAGAGCCGCTGCTACATTAGAAACAGTCGTTGATTTACCAATTCCACCCTTCCCATATACTGCTATTTTTATCACTCTACTCACCAGCTTTCGTAATCACATTCGAATACGCCGTCTTTGTGGATACTCCCTTAAGGCGGCCGATTTTCCCGGATAATGCACTGATCACATCCTGTGGTGCATCAATCGCTATACTAATAATGTTGATTCCCTTTTCTCGATAAGGAATTCCCATTCTCCCTATGATGTATCTTCCTGCTCCGTGCAGAAGATGATTCAATTCTTCAATTATGTTCTCGTTTTCCACAATGATGGAAATGACTGCAACTCTTGTTTCCATAGTTTCCTCCTGCTGTCCCTGCTTTCCGTCTTCCCTCCGGTTCTCAGTCCTCCCCTTCATGCGCAAAACCCGACATCTTTCGATGTCGTCGCTGCTTTGCAGCTCCTGTTTTGCTTATGATGCGGGGAGTCCCTGCTTCGCTTCTTTCTCGTTTCCTCCGCTTCTCAGTCCTCCCCTTCATGCGCAAAACCCGACATCTTTCGATGTCGTCGCTGCTTTGCAGCTCCTGTTTTGCTTATGATGCGGGGAGTCCCTGCTTCGCAGGCTCGCCATGGGATACGCTGCAGTCTCGTTCGGACAAGTCCGACGATCCCACAGTGTATCCCACGGCGGCTGTGAACCGGGAACTTTGTTTTAACATATCCTCGGCAGTAGTTCTCCTCCTGGCTGTGGAAGCAGTGCCTGGGTTCCGATCTCGGTTGTCATGACAACGCGTCCCGGTTGTTCTTCGGTCACTTCACCTATGATTGCTGCGTCTTTTGAGTATGGGCATGCACGAAGGGCTTCTACAATCTGTGGTGCAACGTTTTTCGGCGCCATGATGACGAGTCGTCCTTCGCAGGCAAGGTACAGTGGTTCCAGACCGAGCATTCCGCAGACGCCTTTTACTTCCGGTGCTACCGGAACGGAAGCTGCATCCAGTCGGATTCCGACTTTGCTCTGGCCCGCAATCTCATATAGTACGGTTCCGACACCGCCGCGTGTTGCGTCCCGAATTACATGGATGTCGTGTGTTGTATTCATAACGGCCTGTACATTTGCCCAGAGTGGTGCACAGTCGCTTGTTACATCTGCTTCGATTCCAAAATCTTCTCTTGCAAGCAGAATTGTACAGCCGTGTCTTCCGATATCTCCGGTTACAATGATAGCGTCTCCCGGTTTTGCATAATCGCCTGAAGTACTTACACCCTCTACAATCTCTCCTACGCCTGTTGTTGTAATGAAGATTCCATCTACCTGCCCTTTTCCTGCTACTTTTGTATCTCCGGACACGATACGTACGCCGGCCTCTTTTGCAGTTTTTTCCATGGCTTGTGCAATTTCTTCCAGTTTTTCCATCGGAAACCCTTCTTCAATCACGAATGCACAAGTCAGATATAATGGCTTTGCACCCATACATGCAAGGTCATTGACGGTGCCGCAGATCGATAACTTTCCGATATTTCCTCCCGGGAAAAATGCAGGTGATACAATAAATCCATCCGTGGAGACCGCCATTTTTCCTTTCGGCGGTGCCAACACTGCAGCATCGTCAGCCGTCAGATCCGGATTGGCAAAATGAGCTTTGAATACCTGATCAATCAGCTCAGAAGTCTGCTTTCCTCCTGCACCGTGCGCCATTGTTACCGTCTGATTTTTTATTGAATTCTCCATGACTATTCTCCTCCGTAACTAAAATATGCCGAACATGCACCTTCATTGGATACCATACATGCTCCGATCGGGTGCAATGGTGTACACCCTTTGCCAAATACCTTGCAGTCGGAAGGTTTGCATTTGCCCTGTAATACATCACCGCAACGGCATGCAGGATTCGCTCTCCCTTTAATTTCCGGCATCTGATATTTGATTCTTGCATCATATTCCTGCCATTCTCTCCTTAATTTAAGGCCTGATCCCGGAATCACTCCCAGACCTCTCCACTCAGAATCACAGGGTTCCATCATCTGCTCTACCAACCGCTGTGCTTCTATACTTCCTTCTCTTGTTACCACTCTTGGATAACAATTTACAAAGAATGGCTTTCCTTCCTGATATCTGACCAGCGCCACAGCAAGTGCAGTCAACAGTTCTTTTGCTGTAAATCCTGCCACAACTCCGCTGACACCTTCCTTCACCAGGGATTCGCAAAGTGAGGTTCCGGTAATTGCATTGACATGTCCCGGATACAGGAATATATCTGCACTTCCTTTTAAGGAAGCATATGCTCCCGGCATCGTCTTATTGGCAACTAACAGGGAATAATTCCCGACTCCATCTTCTTTTGCCTGTTTGACAGACAGGCATCCGGCCGGTGTTGTCGTCTCGAATCCGACGGAAAGGAACACCACTTCTTCTTCCGGATGACTGGCCGCATATTTTTTTGCATCCGCCGGAGAATACACAACGTGTACCTTTGCCCCTTTCGCTCTTGCACCTGCCAGACTCATCTTTGTTCCCGGAACCCGGACAAGATCACCAAATGTACAGATCGTTACACCTTTTTCCAGTGCAAGATAGACTGCCTCGTCAATGAATCCCACCGGTGTCACACAGACCGGGCATCCCGGCCCCGAGATCAATTCTACCTGAGACGGCAGAAGCTTGCGAATCCCCAGCCGAAAATTCTCATGCGTATGTGTCCCGCAGACCTCCATGATCCGCACAGGAGGTCCATCATATGTCTCTATCATTTCCTTTGCTGTTTTTTTCTTTTCTTCTCCCATTACAACAATTCCTCCAGCAGCTGATCCGTTTCACTCTCATCTTCATCTGTGATTCTGGCAATCGCAACACCTGCATGAACCATGACATAATCCCCCGGCTCCAGATCTTCAATCAACTGTGAAGAAACCTCTCTCTTTGCTCCATCTGCATCTACAATTGCCACGCCTTCACCTATCTTTACTACTTTTGCTGATAATCCGACACACATATCGATTCTCCTCCTGATATTACTTTCTTATGATTGATCTGATACATTGCATATGCTGCCTGTCCCAGGGCGATTCCTCCGTCATTGGGCGGAATCAAACGGTGACGCAGCACCTGAAATCCTTCCCTTGTCAAAAGCTCATCCGTAAGCCCGAGAAGCAACTGATTCTGAAATACACCTCCGCTCAAAGCGACAAGATTCTTTTCCGTCTCCTGCCGGGCTCTGACGCACGCTGCCCTGATCATCCATGCAAGCGCTTCATGGAACCGGTATGCGAGTTTTCCTGTATCTTCTCCCTGAAGCTTTGCCTCTGCAACCAGTCTTACAAGCTCTCCGGTATTTAGAATCATCCTTCCATCCTGATCCTCCGAAAGAGGTGAGAATGTCCACCTTTCCACCTGCTTGCGAATATCCGAACCATTTTCTTCTCTTTTCATCTTTTTCTCATATTCCTCTGCCGCATATTCCAGTGCAGTAGAGGCCTCTCCCTCAAATGTCGATGCTTTTCGAATTCCCAGAATTGCACTCACCCCGTCAAACAACCGGCCTGCACTGGTAGATATGATCGCATTCAGCTTTCTTTCTGCCATCGTCAGCTGTATGCGACATTCTGCCTCGCTGCACAGAGCAAGCTGCTGAACAATCTGCGAAGTTTCTTCCCGATCCTTTGTATATCCATAGATGAGAGAGACGGCGATCCGCCATCCTTCTTTTGCGGATATATCGCCTCCGATCTGAAGAAATGGTTCTATGCTTCCAATTCTTGTAAATCCTTCATAATCTGCAGCAAGAATCTCTCCTCCCCATACGGTTCCATCCGTTCCGTATCCGGTCCCGTCAAAAGATATTCCAATGACAGAATCAGAGCAGTCATTTTCTGCCATACAGGACAGAATATGTGCATAATGATGCTGTACCTTCACCAATGGAAGCCCCAATTCTTCTGCGATCGTTGTTGAGTTATATCGCGGATGCAAATCACAGACCGCAGCCTGCGGCTCTACCTCCAATAAAGTTTCCAGACGTGCTATGGTCTCTTTCAGAGCACGTACCGTTCGAATATCTTCCAGATCCCCGACATAAGGCGACGGATAAAATCGGCCATCCGTACCGATACAAAATGTATTTTTCAATTCACCGCCAACGGCGATTACCTGTCCCTTCCATGATTCTGAAACCATGAACGGAAGCGGTGCATATCCTCTGGAACGCCTGATCATATAAGGCTCATCTTTGTAATAATCCATCACCGAATCATCTGCCCGTATCCGGATTTTCCGGTCATGCGACAACATACAGTCGCACAGATATGCAAGTTCCTCCATCGCTTCCTTGTCATCTCTGCAGATGGGAGCTCCGGATGTATTCCCGCTCGTCATAATCAGATAATCCGGCATCTCAATCCCGTCATCATATTGGAACAGAAGAAGCTGCACCGGTGCATAAGGAAGCATCATTCCAATCTTTGGATTTCCCGGTGCCACAGAAGGAGCAACACACCCTTCTGCAACGCGTTCCAGAAGAAGGATCGGCTTTTGATGTCCGGTCAATACCTTTTCCTGAGCCTCTGTGACCCGGCATACCCTTTGTACCGCCTCAATATCTCTTGCCATGACAGCAAAAGGTTTCGCCGGACGCCGCTTTCTTTCACGCAGCTTTGCTACCGCAGCTTCATTGGTTGCATCACAGCACAGATGAAATCCGCCGATTCCCTTAATTGCAACAATTCCGCCGGAGCGAATCACCTGTCTGGTACAGGTGATCGCATCCCTTCCTTTTTCTTTTCTTCCAATCAGATACACCTCCGGTCCACAGGAATTACAGCAAACCGGCTGTGCATCATATCGTCTGGTCCGCGGATCATAATATTCCGATGCACACTCCGGGCACATCGGAAACTCTTTCATACTGGTACGCTCACGGTCATAGGGCAGAGAATCCAGGATGGTAAGCCTTGGCCCACAACAGGTACAGTTGATGAATGGATGAAGATACCGACGATCCTTTGGATTGTACATCTCATCTTTACATTCCTCACAGATGGCAATATCCGGAGATACGAAGATTTCCCCTTTTGTCTTTTCACTTTCAATAATCTCAAATTGTTCATAACAATTTGCATTTTCCTGCGATTCCACATTCATCTTCAGAATCGCTGCACGTTTCGGTGGACGTTCCTTAAGATCACAGAGGAATCCGTCAATCTGTTTCCCGGTTCCCTGTGCATAGATCTCCACATACGGACCTTTATTACACACACTTCCACGGATACCATTCTTTGCAGCATGACGGCTTACGGTAGGACGAAATCCCACTCCCTGCACAATCCCATATACACGTATTTTTCTGGTTATCATCTCTTCCATCTGTCATTCCACCCTATCTCAATCTGCCTGAAACAGCAAAATGCGGAACATCTATAAATTCTCCTGTGAATCCCGGAACCATTCTCTTCATACACGCATCCGCATATATCACATCCCACGCTCCACTATTCACCAGTTCTATATAGTCCTCTTCTTCCTTCAGCGCAATATCCTGCTCTTGCTTCAATTCTTTTTTCAGTGTAAACCAGCTCGCCACAGTAACCTCTGTCTGGTTCCATCGTGTCTGAATCTCATCCCGGATCGCATTGGCCAATACCTGCTGGTGTACGATCAGCACTCGTTTTCCAGAATGATCTATCTTTGCAATTCTGTCTTTTGCTGTCGGATAGCCAATCTCGTACGGAGTTCCGTATGTGGCTTTCAGATATTTTGCTGCAGCCAGTGCAGCCGGAGATACCACCAGATTCTTTTCGGCAGCGGAAGCTTTCTTCACTTCCTCAAGTCCGGCGCCCATTCCATAACAGAATGCCTGATATCCGTATTGCTTCTTCAGTCTGTCCCGCATCCTCTCAGCCTCTTTCAGATCACTTAAGTCCTGCGGCGTAGTGCCAATCACGCCGATTCTTCCTTTTTCAACCGGCAGTTTTTCTTTTGCAAATGTTCGGAACAGCGCAAGATATGCCTTTTCTTCTCCTGCATCATATAACTCCATTCCGTCTGTATCAACCGTAAGGATCATAAGATCCGTCTTTTTTTCTCCCATACGTTCCAGTGCCCGGTAATCTGTTCCGATAACTGCCGGAACCGGAGTTCCGATAATCGCAGCAAAAGATGCTTCCACCTTACCCGCAGCGTCTGCAAGCTTTGCCACCAGCCGGTCATCGCGTCCCAGAATCGCATCCATATCACGAAGTCCGGCACTGAACACCGCACTTTTATGTGTAAACCATCGAGGTTCATCAAATCCACAGATATTTCCGGTACATCCACCCGCATCGCAGATGACCAGAATTCCGCCAAGCTCATAGAGCACGGATACCGCTCCGGACTGATCCGGTGCAAATGGTGTCAGATATTTCCTAAGTCCCTTCATCATTTATCCCTCCTGTTCCTCTATGGCTTTTGTAAGCGCTTCAAATAATCTTCGCACTCCGGCATATCCATATGGCTGCCTGTCCTGATTCCACACGACATTCGGACAGGTCTGGTGATAATATCCCGCATCCTTTCCAATCGTCAGATTCACACCTGATGACTCGGAATCATAATACAGCATAGTCGGCTCAAGGTTCGAATAGACCTTTGTCTGAGGACTGATTTTTGCCAGCTGTTTCAGATAGATAAAATTCTCTGCTGTAATCGTGCCATAGATTTCCTTTACCTCAGATCCATATCGCACCAGTGCCAGAGAAAGTTCAAATGCATCTCCGTTCATACACTCTCCCACTGCAAATGCTGCATCCGAACAAACATCCTGAAATCTCCGGACCGCCTTTTCAGCTTCAGCCCTCGGTGCTGCATCTTCCAGTGATACACCAAGTGCCGCTCCAAATGCCCGGTACTGGCTGGCAATCTTATCAATCTGATATAGTCTGGTAAGCTCAATAAACGGAATTTTCAGTCTGTCATGAAACTCTTCTGCCGCATATCTCGCTTCCGGATGAAGTACCAGATTAAAATTGGCCTCTGACATCGTCAGATACTCTTCGTAATCTTTGCATCGTGAGATCTCATGAATCGTCTTTACGCCTGCCTGTTTTAACAGATCATATAACTCACAGTCATCCACAAGCGGAGAGAAAAATCCCAGAAGATTTACAACATTTCCCTTTTTCTTTCGTGGCTCCAGAAGCGAATACAGGGACTGTCTGACGTGAACCATCGGTGGCTTACGCCCCTCTCTTGTAAGTGCATACATGTAACAGGGACGTACCGGAAGCCCTGCTTCTTCAGTGGCCCTTCTGCATATCCGTTCCATATCGGTTCCAAGGAGCGCATCCACACAGGTAATACAGATCATCACAACCGATGGTTTCTGTTCAAGCCCTTCGCAGATCTCCTTCACAGCCTTCGGAATCTTCTTCAGATGACGGCCTGTCACGATATCTGTCTCATCCATCAACAAATAGAAAAACCGGTTATCATATTCTCTCATGGAACTGATCAGCGATGTATTTCGTCCACAACATCCCGGTGCCACAATCAGCATGATAGATCCCGGCACCGCAAGTCCCGCTCTCTTCACTCCAAACCCTTCCGCTCCCGGGGAGTTAAATGCAAGAGTCGCCGGGGAACTGTAGATCAGATGTGTATTCGATATCAACTGCGCCGGAATGCCATCTCTTCCACGTTCTGCCAGTTCTTTTGCCGTACAATAATATGCCTCCCGAATCATACTTCCTCCTCATCTTTCAATAACAATTCTGCCAGATCAAAAAACCTGCGGCTGATCGAAGATTCCTGATCTCCTTCGATCACTGTTTTGCCCTTATCCTCATAGCGGATGATTTCATCACTTCTCGGGATCTCTCCGACAATCGGAATATTACTCTCCTTCGCAAATGCCTGAACCTTCTCCGTCTCATTTTCTACATTTCTGTGATTCAGCACGATTCCGAATACCTTTGCATAACTTCGATCCTCAAAGTTCCTTACTGCTTTGGATATATTATTCGCTGCATAGAGCGCCATCTTTTCTCCGGAAGTCACGATCAGAACCTTTTCTGCGTACCCTTCCCGGATCGGTGCGGCAAATCCGCCGCATACCACATCTCCGAGGACATCATACAGCACTACATCCGGCTGATATGTTTCAAATAACTGCATATCTTCCAGAAGCTGAAATGTAGCAATAATTCCTCGTCCGGCACAACCAAGTCCCGGTGTCGGTCCTCCTGTTTCAATACAAAGGACTCCCCCAAATCCTTCCTTCGAAATATCTTCCAGCCTTTCCGGATCTTCATCCTCTTCCCTCATATAATTCATAACCGGTCTTAACGGCTCTCCCCCCAACAGATTGATCGTTGAGTCTGCTTTTGGATCACATCCGATCTGAATCACTTTTTTTCCAAGCATGGCAAACGCTGCCGCAAGATTTGATGTGACCGTAGACTTTCCGATTCCGCCTTTCCCGTAGATTGCAACCTTTAACATAATAACCTCCATATTTCATAGATAATAAAGAAAAAGCCCTTCTGCCTCTGCGGCAAAAGAGCTATCATACTCAGACATCCTTTCAGAATCTCTTTCTCAATACCAAGAGCTTCAAAGCATGCTTTCTTTCATACAATAACTATTCCCGCTCGGATCTTCCTCGCCGTCAGAGTCTGTATCATTCTTTTTTCACACATCCGGATAGAAATCTTCTCCCCGTCTGTTGTTGGTTATTCCATTATAACTTATTCATGAATATGCGTCAACGAACGTTATTATTGTCACAAGCAAAAAAGAGGGACTGCTGCAAACATGCCACTGCATCCCAGAAGCAGAATCCATAATGCCATATCAGATTATTTATAATCATGTCAATATCTATTTCTATACCCTCATTTTCTGACAAAAGAAACATGCAGCCCTGTGTCCTGCTTCGATTTCATCCATCTCAGGAACCTGACATCTGCATCTTGCCT
Source organism: Faecalicatena contorta (assembly GCF_021531995.1). GTDB lineage: Bacteria > Bacillota > Clostridia > Lachnospirales > Lachnospiraceae > Dorea_A > Dorea_A contorta_A. The sequence continues at coordinate 19,650 of NZ_JAFBIZ010000026.1, read as the reverse complement.
GCGCAACTGGACATCTGGAATAAAATGTACATCCCGTACCTTCCTGCTCCCTTTTGGGGATCACCGCTGTCTCAATTTTTCGATCTTTTGGTGTGTCGGCCGGTATGGAATCCATCAACAGTTTCGTATATGGATGCAGCGGATGTTCATACACTTCCATACATTTTCCCTGTTCGACAATCTCCCCTTTATACATGATGATCACATCGTCACAAAAATATTTTACCACTTCCAGATTATGCGAAATGAATAGATACGTGAGCCCGCTCTGCTCTTTCAGATCTAACAAAAGATTCAATATCTGTGACTGAACGGATACATCCAGCGCAGCTGTCAATTCATCACAGACTATAAATTCCGGTTCTAGTGCAAATACTCTGGCAATTGCCACCCTCTGTTTTTGTCCCCCGGACAATTCATGCGGATATCGCATCAAAAGTGCTCTGTCCAATCCACATTTTTCCATAATCTCAATACAATGCTCCCGCATTCTTCCTTTTTCACAGACATGATGTTTTTTCATTCCTTCGGATAAAATCTGCTCTATGTTTTTTCTGGGATCCAGACAGGAAGCCGGGTCTTGAAATACGATCTGCATCTTTTTTCTGAGCTTTTCCATCTCATTTTGTGTTATTTTCCGATTCTGTTCACAGTCAAAGAGACAGTTATCCCGAAAGGATACCCTTCCCCCGTCTGCAGGTGCCAGATTCAGAATCGTCTTTGCAACCGTTGATTTTCCGCATCCGGACTCTCCGACCAGCCCCAGAATCTTTCCTTTCTCAATCTGAAAAGAAACATCTTTCACTGCGTAGACCGTTTTCCGCGTTCCTCCTTTATTATAAACAGTTGCCTGATCCGGATTACCCAATCCAAAGGTAAAATGAACATTCTGATCGAATACATAATACTCTCCAGGATTCAGGATCGTCCCTTCTGCCACAGGTGTGACAGCCGCTGCATGCTTCACCGGATCATTATCCATAATATACCAGCCACTGATATCTACCGGCGTTGTCCCCGCATTATAGATCTCTACCCAGTCTGTAACGTCTCCATTTGACTCTACTTCATTAATGACAATCTGCGGAACGAACTGTGTATTCGCTTCTCCCTTTGTCTCCGGCATTAAAACAAACGAACCGGTTCCATCCGGATATCTTCCATAAGAAGCTTTCGCCGCATCACCGTCATAGCTTGCATGCGCTGTCCAGATCTTGTCATATATCTTTCCTGTCGATTTTGCATCTACCAGAATCAGTCCACCTGCTTCTGCCTTTGTTCCTTCTGGCAACTGATAACGATGATCATCCGAATTATCACGGATCTCATACCCCGATATATCGATTGCCTCTGTGCCTGTATTCATAAGTTCAACCCAGTCATCCGGGGAAGAATTGATCTCATTGATCACCAGTCCTCCCACCGGTTCCTGTGGCTCCTGTGGTTTCTCACTTTCGCCGGTCGTATCTTCTGTCCATACTCCGTCATACAGACTTCTGGGACGGTTTGCCGCAATAAATGCCTCTTTTTCCGCTTCAGTTATACTATTCCAGACAAGCAGGCTAAAATCTGCTGCATTGTTATCAGTATCTGAAAAGTTGGTACGACGCAGTGATTTCTGTTTGGAAATATCTGTTGTAGCAGGAGCGCTTCCTTCTCCTATATCCTGAAATCCTGTTTATCTTGTAGATATTGCATCGATTTTTTCTGTGCCTTTATACAGTATAACTTCCACAGACTGGTCATTATCAATTACCTGATTCCAGTCCATATCTGCCTGATCAAGCGATACAACCGCAACAGATGTATCCTCAGCCGCACAGCGGATCAGATAAGAACACTTCGCCGGAATGCTGCCGGTAAGTGGAAGTTCTTTTACCTCAACTGAGCCATCACTCTGCCAGGTAGATCCTGCATGTTTTCCCTCCGAGTTCTCCCGGTTGGACGAATATGTAATCCTGTAATCTGACAGAGAAATCTCTGAATCCGTAGGGTTATAAAGTTCAATAAAGCTGTTTGAAAATGGTGTTTTCCCTTTTCCGCCGCCGCCATAGAGCTGGTTGATCACGATATGATCCGGTGCAGCAGCATATGCTGTTCCCACCGGCAGCGAAGTGACTGCAAGCAGCATGGCAAGCAGTCCCACCAACCTCTTTTTCAATTTTTTCATAAATGCATCCTCCTTTTTACTCTCTGCATATCAGCATACTATTTGGCTGATTTTACTATAAACGGATTGAACAAATCGAAAAAGCACAGTTCCGTCAAATATTTGTAAAATATTTGTAATTTCGCGCTGTTCTCCCAGAGTAAAACGACTGGATACAAGTTCAAGACTTGCTTGGGAGTCATCTTCCATCTGCTATAAAGGGGATTAAAAATTCATAAATTCCAAAGGTTTTCTTCTCTTTCTTCCTTCACTTCCTGTATACTGTAATTATCATATATTACGACTTATGGTAAGGAGGCATTTCTCAATGAAAAACTATATTACGTACGCAAAAACAGATGACCGCGTATTGCCTTACGAAGAACCGCATCGCCGAATTGCCTATCTGGCAGCGCTGGAAGGTATCGTTCTCCTTGAAAATCATGATGCGCTGCCGATTCCTTCCGGTAAGATTGCCATGTATGGATCCGGTGTAGAACATACGATCAAAGGTGGAACCGGATCCGGTGAAGTAAATGAACGGCACAGTGTATCAATACTGGAAGGTATGGAAGCTGCAGGCTATGAAGTTACCACAAAAAAATGGCTGGACGATTATACCGAAGAATATGAAAACGGACTGAAAGCATTAGAGGCAGAGATAAAATCCTCCCTGAAAAAGCTGGATATCCAATCTTATCTCACGATGTTTCTTCAATCTTATGTCTACCCGTTCGGACGTCTGATTACTGAACAGGATGTGACAGACAGTGCTACAGATACCTGTATCTATGTAATCGCAAGACAGTCCGGCGAGGGAAGTGACCGGAAGCTTGCAAATCATGATTTTCAGCTATCCGACACTGAAAAGACGAATATTCATTTCTGTACACAGCATTATAAAAAAACAATCGTTGTATTGAATATCGGCTCTTCTTTTGATACCCGGTTTATGGAAGAGATTCCGGGCATTGACGCGCTCGTATATCTTTGTCAGCTTGGAACCGCAGGCGGCACTGCATTTGCCGATATCGTATCCGGAAAAGTCACTCCGTCCGGAAAGCTTACTGATACCTGGATGAGATCTTATTCTGATGTTCCGTACGGTATGGATTACAGTTATCTGAATGGAGATCTGGAAAACGAGAACTATCTGGAAGACATCTATGTTGGTTACCGTTATTATGATACATTCCGGATTACTCCACGCTATCCATTCGGATACGGGCTTAGTTACACAACATTCGACATCCGGTACCAGGGAATTGAAAAATCAGGCGATACAATCTCTGTACGCGTAACTGTAAAAAATACCGGGGATACCTATTCCGGAAAAGAAATTGTACAGCTGTATGCAAGCTGTCCTCAGGGAAACCTGAAAAAGGAATATCAGCGCCTGATTGCATTTGTCAAAACAGACACCCTGGAACCGGGACAGGAGGAAATACTGACTCTGACCTTCCCATTATCCTCCCTGACAAGTTATGATGAATCTTCCGCTTCCACAATCATCGAAAAAGGTACCTGTCTGCTCCGTCTCGGAAGCCACTCCCGCCAGACAGAAGTATGTGCGGTACTGAATATTGCAGAAGACATCTGCGCATCCGTCCATAAACACATCTGTCCGGTACAGACTCCGCTTGATGTACTAAAGCCGGAAGTTTCAGATGAGACCAATTCGACACCATCTGATGCGACGGAAGCTCTGAAGGAAAAAGATCACCTGGATATCACACAGGCGGATCTTCCGACTGTCACCTTCACTTATAACGAACTTCCGGTCACCGGAAATCAGAAACTGACAGAAGATCTGAAAAAGCTGACCGTAAAAGAACGTATTCAACTGGTAGTCGGCGCAGGTCTGAAAGATATGCTCATGAACGAAAGTTATATAAAAGTCCCGGGTGCTGCCGGCAATACAACCTCTTCACTTCTGAAAAAAGGTATCGTTAATCTGGTGCTTGCCGACGGTCCTGCCGGTCTTCGTATCCAGCGCCGCTCAACGATCAGCCGGAACGGAACAGCCAAAATGATCGACATGCAGATCGACATGATGAAGTATTTCCCTGAAATCTTCAAAAAGCTGCTTTGTGGAAATCCTGAAAAAAACCAGGTCTATTATCAGTACACTACTGCATTTCCGGTAGCCACAGCTCTGGCGCAGACCTGGAATCCGGATCTTCTGGAGCAGATGGGACAAGCTGTCGGCGAAGAGATGCTGGAGTACGGTGTCAGTTTCTGGCTGGCTCCCGGAATGAATATCCACCGCAATCCTCTCTGTGGACGCAACTTTGAATACTACAGTGAAGATCCTCTTCTTAGCGGCAAGATGGCTTCCGCTGTTACCAGAGGTGTCCAGAAAAATCCGGGATGTTCTGTCACTTTAAAGCATTTTTGCGGCAATAATCAGGAAAACAACCGGAATCATGTTTCTTCCAATATGACTGAAAGAGCCCTGCGTGAGATCTATCTGCGTGGTTTTGAGATTGCAGTACGCGAAAGTCATCCAAAAGGACTTATGACAAGCTATAACAAGGTTAACGGAACCTACACCAATAACAGTAAAGATCTGTTAACCCATGTTCTTCGCAGGGAATGGGGATTTACTGGTCTGGTAATGACCGACTGGACAGCAACTGCCAAAGGACAGAGTGATCCGGCAGTATGCATTGCATCCGGCAATGATCTGCTCATGCCCGGATCTTCCTCTGATAAGAAACGAATCAGAAAGGCAATTAAGGATGGAACCCTCACCCGTCGTGATCTGAACCGCTGTGCCGGACACATTCTGGAAGCGACACAACATGCCTGTGTTTCCATAGACGGCGAAAGAGGGACTTATGAATCCGATTCCTAAGCCTTTTCTTCTATAAAAATAAAGGTTCTGTCTGCCAAATCAGGAACATATTCCTCCATCTGGCAGATAGAACCTTATTTTTTATATCAGATCTGCAAGCATCTCTTTCATCGTTTTTCCATAGACAGGATGTCTCTTATATGGCGCAATCTCTGCCATCGGCTCCAGAACAAACCTGCGATTCTGCATATCTACGTGGGGAATACAAAAGTCATCTTCTTCAATCACCCAATCATCATACAGTAAGATATCCAGATCCAGAGTTCTCGGTCCCCAGTGGATCAGACGTTCTCTTCCCGCTTCCTGTTCCAGTTCATGAAGTCTTGTAAGAAGCTCCTCAGGGGTCAGAAGCGTCCGGATCCGACACACACCATTTAGGAATTCATCCTGCTCCACGCCGCCATAAGGCTCTGTGATAATGAATTCTGACACTTTTTCTACCCGGCATCCTTCCGTCTGCCGCAATCCTTCCAACGCATGCTCAATATACTGTTTCTTATCTCCGATATTCGACCCAAACGCCACATATACTTCATGCCAGCTGCGGCTGATTGCCACAGAAACCGTATCTACCGGAAGCCCGATCGGAGCCCAGGGTTTTTTGATCTCAACATCAACCCGACAGATCCTTTCGTCAAATGTCAATACTTCTTTAGCAAGATGCTCTGCTACAGCCTCAATTAACTGAAACGTTTTCTCCTTCATCTGCTCCGTGATCAGCTGGCAGATTGTCCCATAATTGACAGAGTCTTCCAGCGAATCTGCCTTTCCTGCCTTTCTTGTATCCAGATACAGTACGCAGCTTACCAGAAACTTCTGCCCTAATCTCGTTTCCTCCGGAAATACTCCATGATTGGCATATACTTCCAGATCTTTTATCTTTATCTGATCCATGCTTCTTTGCTCCCTGATTCTATGGTCTGTTCAGAATTGCTTCTGTCATCCGAATGGCTCTTCGATTCTTTTCTACATCATGTACTCTCACGAATCCATACCCACATTGCACAGCCATGACAGTTGTTACAAGCGTTCCTTCTTCCCGCTCTGTTACCGGCAGATCCAGCGTCAGTCCGATCATTGATTTTCTGGAAGTTCCAAGTAACATCGGATAACCCAGTTCCTTGAATCGATCCAGATGCTTCATCACATCCAGATTCATCTCATACGTCTTTCCAAATCCGACTCCAGGATCCAGCATAATCTTATCATCCGCAATTCCTGCTGCTTTTGCCGTTTCTACGCATATTTTCAGATCCTGATACATATCTTCAATAAAGTTTCCATATACCGCCTCATTCCGATTATGCATCAGACAGCAGGACACATCATATTGTTTTACCAGAGGTGCCATATCCTTATCATACTGGAATCCCCAGATATCATTGACCATATCTGCTCCTGCCTGAATTGCTGCACCTGCGACCCTGCTCTTATAGGTATCGATCGAAACCGGAATATCAAAATTCTTTTTTACCGCTTCAATCAATGGGGTCACTCTGCAGATCTCTTCTTCCTCGCTGATCTGCTGATGTCCCGGTCTGGTGGATTCTCCTCCAATATCCAGGATATCACATCCATTGCTTAACATTTCTTCCGTATGACGCATAGCAGCATCATAATCGTTCCATTTTCCTCCATCAGAAAAAGAATCAGGGGTCACATTCAGGATCCCCATAATATATGTATGATGCTTCGTATCAAATTCTCTGTTTCCTATCTTCAATCCTATCACCCGTTTCTATATCTTTCTGTGATTCTGCGCTTCAAAGACTCTTCTTTACCACAGAATCTCCAGATTTTTCTTTTCCCTGTTCCAGTTACATTCCGGTTCTGCCGGGCAGACATAGCATGCCCGCGAGATCTTATCCGCATCATACAGAACCTCTGATAACAGATCACTTTTCGTCTTCGCCGACAACTGTACCTGCGTTTTTCTACGATGATTTAATATCGCTGTCAGTATCCGTTCTTTTTCCTCTTTCTCGTACCCGGCATCTGTCAGAATCTCTTCTGCAATTCCGGCACTGGCCTGTTCATGAGGAATGCCTTCACTGTACTGCCTCCATTTCCCGATATCATGGAGCAGCGCCGCCGCATAGATCTCTTCCTTGTCCATCGGATATCCTCTCTCCATGGAAAATACATATGCAAGCCTTGCCACATCCATAAAATGTCCCATATCATGTCTGCAGAACACCCTTGATTCTTCTGCTTTCCTGTTGTATTCCAGGCATGTCTGGAAATACGGATGCCGGTAGATATCCTGCACCCGTTTCATCTTCTTCATCTCTTCCTGCTTTAAAATCATATATGCACTGTGGTTCTTCATTCTGTTACCGCCCTATCATACGGAAGAACATATTCTGAAGTTTTTCATTATCTTCAAATTCACCTCTTGTGACTACGCTGACCGTCTTGCTGCCCGGCTTTTTTACTCCGCGCATGGTCATACACATATGTTCTGCTTCTGCCAGTACCATTACCCCTTTCGGATTCAGATGCTCCATCAGCGCATCTGCAATCTGCGCTGTCATCTGTTCCTGCAGCTGCAGTCTTCTTGCATAGACCTCTACTGTTCTGGCAAGTTTGCTCAGTCCAACCACCTTCCCGTCCGGAATATATGCTATATGCACCTTTCCGTAAAACGGAAGCATATGATGTTCACACATGGAATAGAATGTAATGTCTTTTTCCACAACCATCTCATTATTTTCTGCTGTAAATGTCTTTTTCAGATGCTCTCCGGCATTTTCGTCCATTCCTCCGCAGATCTCGCCATACATTCTTGCAATTCTCGCAGGAGTTTCGATCAGACCTTCCCGGTTAACATCTTCTCCGATCCCTTCCAGTAAAAGACGAACAGCCTGCTCTACTTTTTCCCTATCTACCATCTTCCAATTCCTTTCCGCAGCTCTTTTCTTCCAGCCGGATGACATCTCCAAGATAAGATAACGAACCAAATGCCAGTACTGCTCCATCCTTTTTTTCCCGCTGCTTAGCAAGTCTTAATGCTTCTTCTGTACTTTCTGCCGTTTCTGACTGTATTCCATGTTTCTTCAGCTGTTCACAGAGTTCTTCCTTTCCGAGAGTTCTTTCCCGATTCGGAAGATCAATGGTATATACATATTCCAGATACGGTGCCATGATTGTAATAATCTTTTTATATTCTTTATCCTGAAATACTCCCATAACGGCAGTCACTTTCTTTCCCGGCAGGAGCATATCTATATTCTGCGCAAGTCTTTTTGCCGCATCCTCGTTATGAGCACCATCTGCAATTACCGTCGGTTCCCCTGCGAACACGGTAAACCGGCCGGGCCATCTGGTTTCTTTCAGCCCCCGTCTTACAGCTTCCTGACTGATCTTTACCCCCTGACGGCACAGTACTCTGACTGCCTCCAGTGCCGTAACCGCATTTTCAATCTGATGCTGCCCGGCAAGAGAGATCTCCATATCTTTATATTCTTTATAGGAAAAACGCTGTCCCTTCAAACTTCGTCCGGATACCTCTGCAGTATCCGGTTCTGCAACAATAAACGGACATCCCTTTTCCTCTGCTTTCTTCTTTAATACTTCCAACACACACAGCGGTTGACTTCCGGTCACTGCCTCTGCACCCTTTTTCAGGATTCCGGCTTTATTTTCAGCAATTTCTTCCAGTGTACCGCCAAGTATCCCTATGTGATCCATACTGATGGATGCAAAGATGCATAGTTTTGTAGTTTCAACAATATTCGTCGCATCCAGCAGTCCTCCAAGCCCCGCTTCCAGAACAACATAATCACAGCCGCTCTTTTGAAAATACCGGAATGCGATCGCGGTCTCAATCTCAAAAGCAGTCGGAGACGGACGTCCCTGTTCTGTCAGCCGTTCTGCTGCACTCTTTACCTCACATGTGATTTCTGCAAATTCATCTTCTCCCATATACGTTCCATCAATCTGAAAACGTTCCAGATATTCCATCACTGTCGGAGAGAGATATCTTCCTGTCCGATATCCTGCTTCTGTCAGGATCGTAGACAGGTATGCCAGTATCGAACCTTTTCCGTTAGTACCTGCTATGTGTATAAATGTCAAATCTTTTTGCGGATTTCCCAGCTCTTCTAACAAGCCCTTTATACTGTCAAGACCAAGTACACTTCCGTATTTCGACACACCATCCAAATATACCCTTGCTTCTTCGTATAACATCCTGCTGCCCTTTCCAATATCTGTTATTTCGGTTTCTGTATCACTCACATACAGTCTCCTCAATATTCTCTACATTGTAGCACAGTTTCCAATGTGAAAAAAGCGTTATTTTCTCATATTATCTTCTTTTAATGTTACAGCTCCACTGCAAAAACTCATGCAATGGAGCTGTATGTGATTGCAATTCGTTATTTCATCTCTGATCGTCTTTCAGCTGCACGTACGACGTGTTTTGCCAGAACAGACGTTGTAATACTTCCTACGCCCCGCGGTACCGGGCTGATATAGGATGTTTTTGCCTCAACCGCATCAAAATCCACATCTCCGCACAGATTGCCGGCTTCATCCACATTGATCCCGACATCTGCCACCACAGCGCCTTCTCCAACCATATCTTCTGTGATCATTCTGGCCTTTCCGGCAGCCGCAACAAGAATATCTGCTTTTGCACATACTCCCGGAAGATCTACTGTTCTGGTATGGCAGACTGTAATCGTCGCATGTTTCTTCAATAACATCATAGAGAGGGGTTTTCCCACAACCATACTTCTGCCGACTACCGTAACATTCTTTCCTTTCGGATCGATCTGATAATACTCCAGCATCTCCATAACTGCTTCTGCGGTACATGGCGCATAACCGGTCTCATCCCCTGCAAATACCTTTGCGATATTGATCGGACTCATACAGTCCATATCCTTTTCCGGATCAATCATTGCCTTAATCGGCTCTTCATCCAGATGCTTCGGCAGTGGGCGGAATAATAAAATTCCGTGTACAGCCGGATCTTCATTGACCTTTCCGAATTCCCGGACAAACTCGTCCTGTGTAATGTCCTCCGGAAGCTCCACGATCCGACACTCAATTCCAATCGTTGCCATACGTTTCTTTGCGCCACGTTCATAAGATACGTCATCCGGACGCGCTCCGACTCTCACAATCGCCAGACATGGATCTGTACCTTTCTCTTTCAGGCATTCTACTCTGCTTATCAGATCTTCTTTCATAGCATTGGCAACATCAGCGCCTTTCATTAATATGCTCATCTTTTTCCTCCTAGCGAATCTTCGCAAGCACGCCTGCGTAGATCTCTTCCTGAAGTGTTCTTGCTTCCTGAATCAATTCATCAGATTCCCGGTTCAGCTTCTCTGCCTGTTCACGGTCCTTCATCAGACGGGTATTGATATAGATGTTCAAGGAAGCACCTTCCAGAGCCGCGCGTGCAAACAGTACCGCCACTCCTACATCACTGACCGCAATCCGGCTTCCTTTTTCTCCCAGTATCTTAAGTAATCCGATTACTTTTGATACCGTACGCATGATCTGAAGCGGTACAATACTCGCCTCATACAATGCCTTTTCCATGACTCTTTCTTTTTCTTCCTTTTGTTCCTGTGTATCCTTAGGAAGTCCGTAAGCCTTTGATAAAGGCTCAAATGCTTCTGCATCTTTATCCGTAAGTGTTACCAGTTCTTCTCTGAGTACTTCAAGCTGACCGCGAATATCTATAATTTCCTCTTCCACGTCTGCATACTTCTTTTTCCCAACTGTAAGATTTGCAACCATCATACCAAGCGCTGAAGCAAAAGCTCCCACTGCAGCAGATGCTCCGCCTCCGCCCGGAACCGGCTCTGCAGAGGATAAAACTTCCAGAAATTCTGTCGTTTTCTTCTCTAACATCATGCCTTTTCTTCCTCCTTAAAACAGTCCTGATATTACTCCATCTGCATCCACGTCAATCTTCTCTGCGGACGGTACTTTCGGAAGTCCAGGCATCTTCATGATATCACCTGTCAGTGCAACCAGGAATCCTGCTCCTGCAGATGCCGTAATATCACGAATCGTAATTCTGAAGTTTTCCGGTCTTCCAAGTTTCTTCGCATCATCTGTCAGAGAATACTGATTCTTTGCCATACAGATTGGAATATTGCCAAGTCCGATTGCTTCCAGATTCTTAATCTCCTTATTAGCCTTTGTTGTGTAGTCCACACCATCAGCACCATATACTTTTGTCGCAATCGCTTCAATCTTTTCTTTAATGGAAGCGTTAACATCGTATACAAATTCCATCGTGCTCTCGCCTTCACAGAGACGGATTACTTCTTTTGCGAGTTCCTCTCCGCCTTCGCCTCCACGAGCCCACACTTCTGATAAAGCAACATTCACTCCAAGCTCTTTACATTTCTCACGAACAAGATCCAGCTCCGCTTTTGTATCTGTTGGGAAAGCATTAATAGCGACAACAACCGGAAGATGATATACATTCGTAATATTTTCGATATGTTTCAGAAGATTTGGAATTCCCTGTTCCAATGCTTCCAGATTCTCTGCCTGAAGTTCCGTCTTTGGCACACCGCCATTATACTTCAATGCCTTGATCGTTGCAACCAGTACTACTGCATTCGGACGGATTCCTGACATACGGCATTTGATATCAATAAACTTCTCTGCACCCAGATCGGCACCGAATCCGGCCTCTGTGATCATGTAATCAGCAAGTTTGATTCCCATCTTTGTTGCAATTACACTGTTACATCCGTGTGCAATATTCGCAAATGGTCCACCGTGGATAAATGCCGGTGTTCCTTCCAGTGTCTGTACCAGATTCGGCTTTAAAGCGTCTTTCAAAAGAGCCGCCACAGCACCTTCTGCATGAAGATCCCCTGCTGTCACCGGTTTTCCGCTTCTGGAATATGCAACAATGATCTTTGACACGCGTTCTTTCAGATCCAGAATATCGTTAGCCAGACAGAATACTGCCATAATCTCAGAAGCAACAGTGATATCAAAGCCATCCTGACGGGTAACTCCGTCTGCCTTTCCTCCAAGTCCGTCTACGATACTGCGAAGCTGACGGTCATTCATATCTACACAGCGTCTCCATGTCACCCTGTTAGTATCAATATCCAGTGCATTTCCCTGATGAATATGATTATCGAGCATAGCTGCAATCAGGTTGTTTGCAGCTCCGATCGCATGCAGGTCACCGGTAAAATGAAGGTTAATATCTTCCATTGGGACAACCTGGGCATATCCACCGCCGGCAGCGCCTCCCTTTACACCAAATACAGGTCCCAGGGATGGTTCTCTTAATGCAACCATCGTCTTTTGCCCCAGACGATTCATCGCATCTGCAAGACCAATCGTAGTTGTCGTCTTTCCTTCTCCTGCCGGTGTCGGATTGATTGCTGTTACCAGAATTACTTTTGCATCCGGGCGATCTGCCAGTTCATTCTTATAATAGCGATAATCAACTTTTGCTTTATATTTTCCGTAATTTTCCACATATTTGTCAGGAATACCAATAGAATCTGCGATTTCATTAATTACTTTCATCTCTGCTTCCTGTGCAATTTCAATATCACTTTTAAAACCCATATCACATACCATCCTTTCTAATCTTATCTTTTCTTCTTCGGCATAATGTGTACCGCACTTCCTTCTATATCTTCCAGAGCCTCAACAACTCCTTCGTTATAAGTCGGATGCGCACGCATACCCTTTGCTACCTGCTGAACGGTCAGGCGATTTACAACAGCGGTCACAAATTCCCCGATCATGTCTGTCGCTCTTGCACACATCATCTGTGCTCCCAGTATGACATCTGTATCCGCTTCTGCAATTACTTTTATAAATCCTCGTTCTTCTTTTGTAATCAGAGACTTTCCATTTGCGCTCATTATAAACTTTCCAATCTTTACTGACAGTCCCTGTTCTTTTGCTTCATCCTCTGTGATTCCGACAGATGCGATCTCCGGATCTGTATATACGCATCCCGGTACTGTATGAACATCCACAGACGGTTCTTTTCCGGCAATCTTTTCTGCAACATATACACCCTGTGCACTTGCCAGATGTGCAAGCTGCATTCCCCTGATCAGGTCTCCGATTGCATAGACGCCCTCAATGCTGGTGCGATATTCTTCATCAACCACTACGCGTCCGCGCTCCATCTCAGGCTCAACACCTTCTCCAAATAATCCATCTGTATTCGGACATCTTCCGACTGCACATAATACATACTGCGCAGAGGCTCTGACCTCTTTCTCTTTTTCAACAAACACGCAGGTGTATTGATCCCCTTCCTGCTCCACTCTCTGAACAGCTGCGGATGTATGGATATCAACTCCACGCTTTTTCAGAATCATTTTCAGATTCTGGGAGATCTCTTTATCCATATTTGGAATCAGTCGGGGCATAGCCTCTACAATCGTAACCTTACATCCAAGATTGGAATATACACTGGCAAACTCTACACTGATTACTCCACCTCCGATAATCACGAGACTCTCAGGCATCTCTTCCAGACGGAACAGTTCATCACTGGTAAGTACTCCAGGAAGATCCAGTCCCGGAATCGGCAGAATCAGTGGCTTTGATCCTGCTGCAAGAATCACATTCTCTGCTTCATAGCAGGTCTCACCTTCATCTGTAACAACTCTTACTGCTTTTTCCTTTTCCAGCGTGCCTTTTCCGGAAAGAAATGTTACCCCATTTGCTTTCAGAAGCTGATCAATTCCCTGACACAATTTGTCAGTCGTCTCCTGTTTATATGCAACTATTTTTCCATAGTCGAACTGCACATCGGATGCGCTAACTCCATAGCGTTCACTTTCCTGCATCTCTCTGTATAAAGAAGACGCATGGATCATTGCCTTTGCCGGAATACATCCTCTGTTCAGACAAGTTCCTCCGACTCTTCTGTTCTCCACGATTGCTGTGTGAAGTCCCGCTTTTGCAGCCTTAATTGCAGCTACGTATCCTCCGGGTCCTGCACCAATTACAATGACATCAAATTTTTCTCCCATTGTCTGCTTCTCCTTTATAAATCTATCGATTCAATCCATGCAATGATATCCTTCATCATCTGATCTTCCTCTTGATCCTTGGACCAGTAAAGACTAAGTTCTGCACAGATTGCCTTTTTGTCATAACGGACACTCTTCAGATAACGGCTGACCTCTTCAATAAAAGCAGGCTTCATAGAATCCGAATATACATTTACATCTTTAATTCTTCCGTTTCTTACCTGCATCTGCAGAGTTACCTGTCCCCACGGGAAGCGATTGGATAATTCATACTGAAATTCCAGTTTTCTTCCGAATATCCAGTTCCAGGAAGCAAATTTCTGTGTTCTTTCTTCCACCTCATCTGCATCCAGCTCCGTGTCCTTCAGAATATTTGCCTTCAGTCCATAGACCTCCTCAAAAGCTTCCAGAAGTTTCTTCTTCAATTCATCTACGGTAAGATCCGGCGCATATTCTGTCAGATTCGCAACTCTGGCCCTTACAGAATCCACACCTTTTGATTTCAGCTTATCCTTTGATACCGTCAGATATCTGGATAATTCTCCAAGATTGACATTGACCATCAGAGTTCCATGGTGATAGCAGCAGTCTCCCTGCTCATAAAATGCATTCCCTGAAAACTTGTGACCGTCGATCAATATATCATTACGCCCAGATTTTTCTGCATGAATTCCAAGTTTTTTCACCGCTTCCAGAATGACATTCAGCTGTCTATCCACATCATAATTTTCTTTTCTCACAAGAAATGTAAAGTTCAGGTTCCCCAGATCATGATACACTGCTCCGCCGCCGGAAAGTCTGCGAACCGGATATCCGTTTTCCTCCTCCAGCTTACTTACCAGACATTCTTTCCATGCATTCTGGTTACGTCCGATCACGACCGTATTTCTATTCTGCCAGAGATACAGGATACATTCCTCTTTATCACAATGGAGGAGTAAATACTCCTCCATCGCAAGATTCCGATAGGGGTATGTATTAGCCGTTTCTATGTATGTTATCTTTTCAATCATTTTTATACCTCATTCAGAATATCATTATATGTAACTGTTTAATATTCATATTTTAATACCGGATGTCTTGCAGCCCCTACTTCGTCCAGTCTCGTTACAGGTGTACGAACCGGTGCATTATGAAGCTGTTCCGCATTTTCTCCTGCCAATGCATACAGATCTCTGAACACCTGAATTGCTTCGTCCAGTGTTTCTTTGGATTCTGTTTCTGTAGGCTCTACCATCAGAGCTTCCTCTACAATCAGCGGGAAGTACATTGTAGGCGGATGGATGCCATTATCCAGAAGTCCTTTTGCAATATCCATTGCAGAAACGCCTGTCTTCTTCTTCAGGTCAGAAAGACTCATTACGAACTCGTGCATACATACTTCATCGTAAGCCATGGTATAGAGATCTTTCAGCTTATGCATCATATAATTTGCATTCAGAACTGCATTCTGACTTGCCTCTGGAATTCCTTCTTTTCCAAGAGTCATCACATAGGTAAGTGCTCTTACGACAACCAGGAAGTTTCCATAAAAGTCTTTCATCTCACCGATACTGTTCTCTGCCTTTTTAAAGCTGAGTTCATCTGTTCCCTCAACAAGTACAGATGGAAGGAACTGTGCCAGATGTTCTTTACATCCTACCGGTCCGCTTCCCGGTCCGCCTCCGCCGTGCGGGGTTGAAAATGTCTTATGAAGATTCAGATGGATAACATCAAATCCCATATCACCCGGACGAACGGTACCCATGACTGCATTTAAGTTCGCACCGTCATAGTAGCACTGACCGCCGCACTCATGAACAATCTTCGTAATCTCAAGAATATTTTTATCAAACAGACCTACTGTATTCGGATTCGTCAGCATCAGACCTGCCACATCGTCGCCTGCTGCTTCACGCAGTTTTTCAAGGTCTACACATCCATCCGGTCCAGACGGAATGCTGACTACAGAAAATCCTGCCATTACCGCACTTGCCGGGTTGGTTCCGTGCGCAGAATCCGGAACGATGATCTTGGTACGTTTTTTATCTCCTCTGCTCTCGTGATAAGCCTTGATCAGGAGAAGACCTGTAAATTCACCGTGTGCACCGGCTGCCGGCTGAAGTGTCATGTTCGTCATACCTGTAATTTCACACAGATATTCTTCTAACGTTTTCATTACTTCCATACATCCCTGAATCGTATGTGCAGGCTGAAGTGGGTGAATCTCTGTAAATCCCGGAAGTGCTGCCATATCTTCATTGATCTTTGGATTATATTTCATGGTACAGGAGCCAAGCGGATAGAATCCGTCATTTACTCCGTGGCATTTCTTCGCAAGCTCTGTGTAGTGTCTGCTAATCTCATTTTCGGAAAGCTCTGGTAAATGAAGTGCAAGCTCTCTGCGATTCTTTTCTTCAGGCAGAACTACTTCTACATCACATTCCGGTAACAGACTTAAGCCTCTGCCTTCTTTTCCTTTTTCAAATATTAACATCCATTACACCCCCTTTATGATAGAAACTGCTCTGTCAATGTCTTCTTTGCTGTTCATCTCTGTACAGCACCATAAGATCCTGTGTTCATCCAGAGGATAACCGCCAAGGATTCCTTCACTTTCCAATGCAGAAAGCACTTTTTCTGCAGGTGTCTCAGATACAGTTACAAATTCATGGAAGTATTCTCCCTGATTCTCTACCTGATATCCGATGCCTTCCAGCTCTTTTGCCATATAATGTGCTTTTGATGTACACTGAACAGCTATATTTTTCAGGCCTTCACTTCCTACAGATGCCAGATATACCCCAACTGCCAGCGCACATAATGCCTGATTGGAGCAGATATTACTGGAAGCTTTTTCTCTTCTGATATGCTGCTCTCTTGCCTGCAGAGTCAATACATAACCGGTCTTTCCATTATGATCGGTTGTCTGTCCGACAATTCTTCCCGGAAGTTTTCTTGTCATTGCTGATACACATGCCATGAATCCCACATATGGTCCGCCAAATGCCAGTGGGAGTCCAAGTGGCTGTCCTTCACCAACTGCTACATCTGCGCCATATTCTCTCGGAGTTTTTACAACACCAAGAGAAATAGGATTTACACCCATAATGTATTTTGCTCCGGCTTCATGTGCGATTTCTCCGATTGCCTGCGCATCTTCCAGGTTACCGTAATAGTTTGGATGCTGGATATATACACACGCTGTTGTCTTGTCGATCAATTCGCGAAGTGCCTCCTGATCTGTAACGCCATCTTTCTGCGGTACAATGACCAGTTCCATTTCATTTCCGTAGCAATATGTTTTTACAGTTTCCAATACCTTCGGATCTGTTGTCGCTGAGATCAGTGCCTTTGCTCTCTTTCTCTCACGACACATTGCAACACTTTCTGCTGCTGCAGTTCCTCCATCATATACGGATGCATTAGAGGTATCCATACCGGTAATCTCACAGATCATTGTCTGATATTCAAAGATAGACTGCAGAATTCCCTGGCTGATCTCTGCCTGATACGGCGTATATGCTGTCATCATATTTTCTTTGGATAATACACTCTTCACAATAGACGGAATGTAATGTCTATATGCTCCTGCTCCTCGGAAAATCACCGGAAATACCTTGTTCTTTTCCGCAAGCTTTGTCATTTTCTTTCGAACTTCCAATTCAGACATACCATCAGGAATCTGAAGTCCTCCCTTTACTTTCACTTCGTCCGGAATATGGCCAAATAATTCATCCATTGAGCCAAAACCAATCTCAGAAAGCATTTCTTTTTGTTCCTGCTTTGTTCCCGGAATATAAGTTCCCATAAAGTGTCACCGCCTTTCTACGATTTTTATTTCACGCTTAAATTATTCCTGCTCACTCTCTACAAATGCTTTATATTCTTCAGCGGTTAAGAGTTCTTCTTTTTCTGTAATATCTTTGACTTTTACAAACCATGCTTCATAAGGCTCTTCATTGATCTTTTCCGGAGCATCCAGAAGTTCTTCATTGATCTCACATACGGTTCCTGATACCGGTGCATATACGTCAGATACTGCCTTTACAGACTCTACATCTGAGAAAGCTTCTCCTACAGAGATCTCATCTCCCTCTTCCGGAAGGTTTACGAATACCAGATCACCAAGCTCAGACTGTGCATAATCGGTAAGACCAATCACTGCGATATCTCCTTCTTCCTTTACCCATTCATGTGATTTTGAATATAATAATCCTTCTCTTAATTCCATTTTATTGTCTCCTTTTCTCTCTTTGATTCTTATTTGCTTCTTTTATAGAACGGAAGTGCTACCACTTCTGCTTCTACCTTACGTCCTCTGACTTCAACTTCTAATTTGTCACCAATTGCAGCTGTTCCTTCGCCAACCAGTGCCATTGCGATCGGATATCCAAGATACGGGCAATGTGTACCAGAAGTTGTCATACCAATCTTTTCGCCGTCTTTGAACACTTCCTGGTGCTCTCTGATAATGCCGCGGCCGGTTACCTTCAGACCGATACGGGTTCTCTGTGGTTCCTTTTTCTCCTCCAGAGCAGCTTTTCCGATGAAGTCTTCTTTTGCCATCTTAACTGCGAATCCAAGTCCGGTCTCCAGCGGAGATACCGTATCATCCATCTCATGGCCGTAAAGCGGCATTGCTGCTTCCATACGCAGTGTATCTCTTGCTCCGAGTCCGCACGGAATCAGACCCTCTTCTTTTCCATTTTCCAGAAGAGCATCCCACATCTTCTCGGCATTGCTGCTGTCCAGATACAGTTCAACTCCGTCTTCTCCTGTGTATCCCGTCTTGGAAATGATACATGGGATTCCTGCAACTTCGGTATCAAATACCGCATGATAATATTTCTTCGGAATATTTTCTTCTGCAGTAAGCTTTCTCAGGATATCCATTGCCTTTGGTCCCTGAAGTGCCAGCTGTGCATACTGTGCAGATACATCTGTAAATGTAACTTCCCCAAACTGATGATCCAGCATCCACTGATAATCTTTGTCTTTATTTGCTGCATTCACAACGATAAAATAATGTTCATCTGACTTCTTGTATACGATCAGGTCATCTACTGTTCCGCCATTTTCATTACACATCGGGCTGTATCTTGCCTGTCCGTCTACCATATTGTCAAAATTGTTTGTCAGAATCATCTGAAGATTCTTCAGTGCATCTTTTCCTTCACACAGTACCTCGCCCATATGAGACACATCAAACAACCCTGCCTGTGTACGAACTGCCATGTGTTCTTTGATCACACCTGCTTCATACTGTACCGGAAGTAAATATCCGCCAAACGGCACGATCTTTCCTCCAGCTTTTACATGTGCATCATATAATGGTGTTTTCAGTTCCATGTTTTTCTCCTCCTTCTTTAACAGTGTTGTTCTGTCAAACAAGAAAAGAGCCATAATTTTCCATCTTAATGGATATTACGGCTCCCTGTCGTCTGTCCTCCAGAGCATTGTCCGGATACGATTCCTTTGCCTGAGAGTTTCAAGCTGCTTTGCTCTCTTTTGCCCCTTCGGCGTTTTGAATGATCATATTCAAAATCTCTCTCGTATCCATCAACCAATTTATTTCTTTGATTTGGCTATATTATAGTCATCAACAACTCGAATTGTCAACAATCATTTTTGTATGTTTTTACCAATTTACGTCGTTATTACAT
>NZ_JAFBIZ010000269.1 GCF_021531995.1 Faecalicatena contorta | reverse complement strand
TTTTCATATAATGGGTATACATACTGATCAAATCTTCCAAGGGATATCGCATGTCCATTTGATTCCAGATGAACTGCAAGAAGAATAATAAATATAGACTGTACCGCTTCCTGGAATGTTCTTGCAGGATTCAAAGGAACATGGCGGCAGATTTCTGCCAATTCAAGCAGTTCTTTCTTATATTCTTCAATTTCACATTTTTGAGCCTCTTCTTCACATTTATCTGCAATTCGATTTGAAAAATTAATAACAGCCTGATTTCCTAAAAGTGCCGCATCAAGAAAATGTTTCTTTTTCAGTGAATCAGGTTCCAACATATTCAGACTATCAAGCTTAGCCTGAATTCTTTCGATCACATCTTTTAAACCTTTTTCCACTACCAGCTTATAATCTACAATCTCATTGCCAAGACCAGCTGCGCATACCCATGTCTCATCAATGACACCAGCATCCCACGCTTCATTTATCTCATCTGTCAGGTTCTTTCTTACATAATCAAATACAGTTTTTCCATTCCAGTACTCGGCACACGCTCTGACAATCGCTTCATCTTCTGGTTCAATATAGAACTTATCGCCAGGTCTGTCTTCCCAACGATATGGCTTTCCATCCAATTCATCCAGAATCCATTGTGCTGAATATTCGGGATAAATAGGTGAACTTTTTGCTTTTTTTGCCTGGTTTCCAACGATTAATTCACCTGGTTTTACCCACACGGTCATCTTATCCAGCACTTCATAAAATGATTTAGCTCGCCTTATGATAATAGGAAGTCCATCTGTAGTTTTCATGGACTCGGTAAAAATCTTACATCTTTCCCCATCTACATAAGGTTTTTGTCCCGTTAACTCTTTTCGTAACTTCTGAATACGATAATTCATACTTTTCCTCCTTTATTT
>NZ_JAFBIZ010000268.1 GCF_021531995.1 Faecalicatena contorta | reverse complement strand
CCTTTGTATTATAAAATATGATATTTCTAATTTTGAATGTTCATTAATCATTATTATCCGATAGTCTTGCACATGTTTGACCTGGAATAAAAGTGGAATCAATCACTTTTTGTACAGGTGTTTCAGGACGATCAATAAGAAGAAAAAATAGTTGCTCTGCAATCCCTTTTATATCTTGTTCAATTGTAGTCATAGGAAGATGTAAAAAGTTGTCTAATACATGATCATATCCACAGATAGACAAATCTTCAGGAATATTAAGGTTCATAACTTTTGCTTCATTTATTACACCAAGTGCAATTAAGTCATTTGCACATAAGAGTGCCGAAGGCATCTCAGGCAGAGAAAGCAAGTATTGAAGAGCCATTTTTCCATAATCTGTCGTTACATCCCCATCTTTACAATAGACATATTCAGGATTAATTGGTATATTCAATTCTTTCATTACAGATTCATAGGAATGATATCTATTTTTTACAGTACAGAAACTGTTGAATGGGCCTACAAAGGCAATTTTGGAATGTCCAAGATTATGTAGGTAATTAATTGCTTTCTTAATACTGATATTTGTTTCGGAAGTGACAGAGGATATTTGTTTATCATCTTGTCTGTCGAGTGCGACAAAAGGAATATCTACGTTTTGATACAACGTATTAGCGGCACCTTCTGTAAGTATGATTCCTGCACAGCGTTTAGCAATACATAGATCCAAATAAGCTTTTTCTTTTTCTATATCATTTTCTGTATTACAGATGAATAATGTATATTGTTCGCGAAAACAAAGATTGTTAATCTCTGTAATCAAGTGTGCATAGAATGGGTTATTAATATCCTGTATGAATATGGCTATCGTATTAGAAGATTTCGAGAAAATGTGTTTAATATATTCATTCGGTATATAAT
>NZ_JAFBIZ010000267.1 GCF_021531995.1 Faecalicatena contorta | reverse complement strand
TTTATTAAAGTACGTCAAAAAATAGAGAAGATGTCCACATTTCTGAGGATCTTCTCTATTTTTAACAAAAAGCGAGGGAGCCTCGCTCCATAACTGACTAATCAGTTATTTTGCGACACTCCCTTTTCATCGTAGGTTATATCGTTGCAAGTTTTTGCACAGCATCTGAAGAAACCAGAGTTTCGCAATGTTCTTCAAGGAATGCCAGCATTGCGGCGGAAGCATGTTCCGGAGTGCCATACTCAGAAAGCATATTGCAGATACGATTAAATTCCGCGGTGGTATGCTCTGACTGAGCAAGTGCAAGAAGATACATGTCTTCCTGGTGGTCTTTGTATAGTGTGTTGGAACCGGTGTACATCGGAGCGAGCAAATGCGCGGCCCTCAGTACATTATCCATAATTGTGAAAGAGAATAATCGTACCACTTCCCGGGGAGATTTTTCTTCTTCTTTTTTAATCTCTGTCGCGTTGGCAGGTGCTGCATCAAATTTTTCCTTTACTTTATCAAGCAGTTCCAGTAGACTGTCTGCTCCGTTAAGTTTTTCGGGAGAATCCTTTTTGCGTGAATCCCGTTCCCCAGGAGAAGACGGCGCGAATTTTGAAAAGCGGGTATCGAGTTCCTCGGGATCCTCGACTTTAGTAATTATCAGCACGATAGAATCGGATGAAGGAATTGCTTCTATCATAAGAGGAATATCTTCTGCTTCAAATCCAAATTCAAAGGCTGCCTGTTGCATCATATCGCGGAAAAGTGATTTGGCTTTTTCGGTTCCGTATGCCAGCTCGCTTAACTGAAGCTGCCGGTCTGCCAGATCCGCACGTGTTAAAGTACAGCGAATCTGATTGTCACTTAGTTTTTCAATCTTCATATTCATCACTTCCTTCTAACATAGTATATCATAGAA
>NZ_JAFBIZ010000266.1 GCF_021531995.1 Faecalicatena contorta | reverse complement strand
AATTTGATATATTTCATAAAATAAACTATAATATCTATATTATAAAGAAACAGAGGGAAAATCATGATTATGAATACTAACATAATTGGACAGAATATCAAAACTTTACGCGATGTATTAAACAAAAGCCAAAAGGACTTCGCCAAAGAAACAAACATTTCAACCCCAACCTTATCTAGCTACGAAAACAACGCTACACTTCCGTCACTAGAATTTTTGCTGTATTTAAAAAACAATTATAATATTTCTATTGACACCTTTACCTCCGAACTTTTATCAGGCGATGAAATGCAGCAGGAAATGACCTCAGTACCTAATCTTTTCGTCCCCTCAAATATAAAAAAGTACTTAGGCACTTATATTCTGTACTATTACACTACCAGCACTCAAGATAGTAAAAACTGTATTATACCTGCACAAGCTTTACGAATGGGATTACTTACACTTTACTCAAAATCATCCAACACCGTAGACGCACTTGCATGCTTCAACCTTGATTCTGCAATGTTGGAAAATATCTATAGCTCTATTACTCAAAATAACAATATTTATAAAGAAACTCAAAAAATACAATTAATAAAAAAAACCTATGCTCAAACCAGTAAAACCAATTATTATAAGGGTAATGTCACTTTTTCACCTGATAATATTTTTATTAGCCTTAACCACAACTATAGGGACTGCTCACTAATTATATTAAAAAACCCAAATTCTGAACAGTCTATATATATCGGAGGTATCGGAACAATGAATTCTGTCTCAAAAGGATTCAATTTAGATCCCTGCATACAGTGTGTGGCTTTATCAAGGTACCCTCTAACAATATCTTTAGATGAAATCGCAAGAGAACTACAGTTTAATCACATTAATTTGAATATGTATAACGAAACATTAGAATTAATAAATGCATTCAAAAACTTATATACCAAAGC
>NZ_JAFBIZ010000265.1 GCF_021531995.1 Faecalicatena contorta | reverse complement strand
ATCTAAGCATTATAGCAGAACTTCTTTTGAAAGCAGAATGGATATTTTAGAAAAGGGATACTATTCACATATTCTTACGGAGATAACACATATATTGAGCAAGCTTGAAAACATAACAACTATTCTTGATGTCGGATGTGGTGAAGGATATTATTCTAGAAAAATCAAAGAACTATTTCAAGCAGATATAGTTGCTTTTGATATTTCAAAAGATGCCATTTCCCTTGCTTCAAAAAGAGACGGTAGTAAGTCTATAAAGTGGTTTGTGGGTGATTTGGAAAATATGCCAATTAGAGACCACTCAGTAGACTGTATACTGGACATATTTACACCAGCTAATTATTTGGAGTTCAATAGAGTTCTGACGGATAGCGGCTATATTGTAAAGGTTATTCCTGGGAATAAACATCTGATGGAGTTCAGAAACATTGCAAAAGAACATTTGAAAAATCAAGAGTATTCCAATGAGAATGTGATTAACTTATTCAAGAAGCAGTATTCTGTTATTTACCAAAAAAGAGTTTCAGAATCATATGAAATGCCGTTAGAGGATATTAAAATTTTTGCAGACATGACCCCACTGCTCTTCCATGTAGATAAAACTGAGATTGATTTCAAAAAGCTAAAAACTTTGACGATTGATGCAGAGATATTTGTGGGAAGTCTATAACGCTTGAAACTTTCAGTTTGACGGAGCAACAAATTCCAATTTGTTGAACTGAATAGCACATACTGACCGATAGGAACAAGGATGAAATATACCTTGTTCCTTTTCGTTTACCCAGGGCATTCATAGAAAATGAATAAACAGGTCAGTTATGCATACCAACACTTATCTCGGACAGAGACAAAATTAATTACAAAACAAAACACTAAATTAACCGTATTTTGTTTGTGATGCATAGGCGATCTGTTTTTTTGTCTATCAACAATTAGAGTTACAAGGAATCTATTATGGAA
>NZ_JAFBIZ010000264.1 GCF_021531995.1 Faecalicatena contorta | reverse complement strand
TGACTTGTTCCAGCAGTGGCAGGACGATCAGTCTTGGCAGTCCAATTAAACTGGCGCATACCGGCGGTGCTGATATGACACAGTTTCTGGCAAATTTAAGAATGCTCTGTTCCAGATATCAGGATGCAATTTCAGATATAACGAAATTGATGGATATTGAAATCCATCATCCGCTGAATTGTATTCGTTTATTGATGAAACGCCTGGGAATCCGAAAAAAATTGATCAATGATGCGGCGGAAATGTTTGAGTTCCAGAAAGGAAACGGACCCTGCACTGCACATGATATTTATTTTGCTATGAACGAAGCATCGTTCTTTGCAGCCTGTGAAGGAATGCAGGGAGCAGCAATCATTAATCTGGAAGAACAGATTACCCGTGCATTGGCTTTAGACTGGAAAGAGTTTGATGTAGGCGGAGCAATCAAATGGTAAGGCAATAAGAAAAATCAGAAGGAGGAAATAAAGAATGACAGGACTGAATTTGAATTATGAACCGGAGATTGTAGTGGATATCAGTGGACTTACGAGAGAGGAATGGCTTGATTACCGTAAAAAGGGAATTGGTGGCAGCGATGTAGCCGCCATCATGGGAATCTCCCCGTTTGCGACAATCCGGGATCTATATAACAACAAGGTGGGAATCCTGCCTGCTATTCCGGAGGAAGAAGAAAGTAACTGGGTTGCAAAGGAAGTCGGGCATCGGCTGGAAGATCTTGTCGCAGAAATTTTTGTCAGAAAGACAGGACTGAAGGTATTTCCGGTAAGAAAAATGTTCCGGCATCCTCTGTATCCGTTCATGCTTGCAGATGTGGATTTTTTTATTTTATTTCCCGATGGTACATATGGAATTCTTGAATGTAAGACCTGTAATTACAATGCAAGTAAGAAATGGGATGATGATGCAATTCCGGATAATTATGTGCTCCAGGTCAAACATTATCTGTCGGTCATGAACATGCAGAAAGCTTATA
>NZ_JAFBIZ010000263.1 GCF_021531995.1 Faecalicatena contorta | reverse complement strand
AATATGGTCAGACATTTCTAATGTAAGTATGAAATATGGATTCTTGAAAAAAATAGGCATGGAGACCAAAGAAATAAAGAAAAATGTGAAAAAGGAACTTTCGCTTTCTTTATGGATCGCATTTATACTTTCGATTGTAATAAGTGGTGGTGCTTTGAGTTATATTACATGGAACGTTGATTGGCTCTTGAAAAAACAGGTGTTGATAACATTTTTTGCACTGTTATTATTTCAGGCCGGGTACATTATCTTATTGAGAGAGTATGGATGGAGACTTGCTAATCAGCAAATTCAGGGTGAAAGAAGGGAAAAGATATGGAAGTGATCAGCGGAGAGAAAATTGTGAAAAGTTACGGTAAGTTTAAAGTGTTAAAGGGTATTAATTTGAATGTACAGGATGGCGAATTTGTAGGAATTATGGGAAAATCAGGAAGTGGAAAGACGACACTTTTGAAAATTCTGGGACTGATTGAATCTGTAACAGATGGGGCACTTTTATACAAGAAAGATGAAATATCAAAACTGTCAGATAAAGAACTTGCGAGAATACGAAGAGAAGAATTGGGATTCGTATTTCAGGAATTTTATTTGATGGACAGCCTGGATGTTTTTGAAAATATTATGTTGCCTTTCTATATCAGCAAAACGGTAGATGATGCCAAAAAAGAAAGAGCGAGAATGCTGATGAATCAATTCGGGATCAGGCTTTTGGAAAAAAAGATGCCAACCGAACTGTCAGGAGGTGAAAGGCAGAGAGTTGCCATTTGCAGAGCGTTAATAAATGATCCAGAGATTATTTTCGCAGATGAGCCTACAGGAAACCTTGATTCGAAGTCCGGAAAAGTGGTAATTGAAGCGCTGAGAGAAATAAATAAAAAAATGAATAAAACAATTGTCATGGTAACACATGATCCACAAATGGCAAGTTGGTGTGACCGCATTGTATTATTGAAAGATGGAAGAATTATAAATGAATTGAAGAAAAAGATTGATCAAAGTGACTTTTAT
>NZ_JAFBIZ010000262.1 GCF_021531995.1 Faecalicatena contorta | reverse complement strand
GAATATGGAGATATAAACATTGTAAAATGGCTTGACAAAGAGATTCTGCATGGTATAATTACATCGTAACATATGTAACAATTCTGTAACATTTACAAAAGATAAGAAAACATAAAGGAGGGAGTTTATGGATTCTGGTCTTAAAAAAGGATTGTTCCTGGTTACGTTTACGGGAGCTATGATATCATTGCCGGCTACGGTACACGCATCAGATACTGAAAATGATAACATGTTGCCACAGGTCGGAATTGAGGAGGTACTGGGTGAATGTTATTTGTCTGATAAAGACATAACAATAGAAGATTATCTGGTGCCGACAGAGAAGGGTGAGTATTTAGATATGGCGTTCGCTGACGTGCAGTCGTTTCTTTATATAAGAAGCGCGCCGTCAACGGACAGCGAATGGATAGGAAAATTATATCCTGATTACGCAGCAAGGATCATTGGTCCGGTAGGGGAATGGACGCAGATAGAGTCCGGATCCGTTAAGGGATATGTGTATTCTGAATACATTACCGTAGGAATGGATGCAGAACAAAAAGCACAGGAGATTGTGCAGAGTTCCGGAATTCAGGATGCAAAAGAAGCGTTCCAATACGCGGAATCCAGAGAAGAAGAAGAGGCGAGACTGCAAAAAGATGCAGAAGAAGCAGCAGAAAGAGCAAGAGAAGAAGCTGTTGCAAAGGCAGCAAAAGGACAGGAGATTGTTGATTATGCATGTCAGTTTATCGGAAATCCTTATGTATGGGGAGGGACAAGCCTGACAAATGGAGCAGACTGTTCCGGATTTGTTCAATCAGTATTTGCACATTTTGGGGTTTCATTGCCAAGAACTACCTGGGATATGGAGAGCGTAGGAACGCCGGTAAGTTACGAAGAAGCGGTTCCGGGAGATATCATATTATATGACGGACATGTAGGTATTTATATGGGGAACGGACAGATTGTGAATGCAATCAACAGTGCAAAAGGGATTGGTATATTACCGGCGACATATGCAAATATAATAAC
>NZ_JAFBIZ010000261.1 GCF_021531995.1 Faecalicatena contorta | reverse complement strand
TGCTATATGTTTATTATATATATTTTGCAATATACAGTCAATGTGTTAAATTATAATCAAGAAAAGGAAGTCGGGCCGGACCTTAAAAAGTAAACAAAAGTTTCACTAAGGAGGTATGATTTATGAAGATGAAGATGAGAAAGATCAGAACAATGTTGGAAGAATATTATGAAAGCTTCAGAACTGTTGTGTAGAGAATACAGAAATATCACGTTCATTTTAAGGTAGAAAAAATGAGTAATATGAAAAATCATCCGTAACGGGATATCAGACGATAAATGTATGATATCCCGTTATTTTTGTGTCGGGAACTTGTTATCTGTTGTCATGTTCGAACAGTTTACAATACAGAATAGCAGCCAGTGTACTTACAGATGTAGCGATAATTCCGGAGCCAACAATAGAGGCAGGATTGACACTTCCATACTGGCTCCGATATGCAATTACATTCATAGGAATCAGCTGGAGGGAAGAAATATTAAGAATCAGAAAAGAACACATTTCGTTGCTGGCAACGCCTTTTTTTCGGACCGGCCCCGGGAGGAGACCAAGCCTTCGCTCTTCTTCCAGATGTTCCAGTTCTTCCATTGCTTTCAGACCGGCAGGTGTTGCAGCCCAGCCAAGACCCAGAAAATTAGCGATAATATTAGTGGTAATGTGGCCTATAGAGGGGTGGTCTAAAGGGAGTTCCGGAAATAAAAAATGAATAAAAGGGAGGAGTTTTCTGGAAGCAGATTTGATAATACCCGCGCTGGTCGCAATTTCCATAATTCCTACCCAGAAAGACATGATTCCCATCATGGTAATACACAGAGTAATCGCTTCCTTAGAAGAGTCAACGGCGGCATTGGTGATGTCCGGCATTCGTCCTGTAAAAGTAGCGTATATAATTCCAATTAGAATCATACCTGCCCAGAGGTAATTTAACATAGTTATCACCTTAAAGTGGAAATCATTATATTATATGTGTGGAAAGAGTGGATTATTAAAGAGGGACAGGGGAATTTACATTTGGG
>NZ_JAFBIZ010000260.1 GCF_021531995.1 Faecalicatena contorta | reverse complement strand
ACAGAGAAAACAGGTAGAACAGTTTAAAAAACTTGAAAATAAAAAGATTCCGGATGATATAGATTATGATAATGTTAAAAGCCTTCGAATTGAAGCAGTTCAAAAGCTCAAAGAATATCGACCGGTATCGATCGGACAGGCTTCCAGAATATCCGGAGTCTCTCCGGCAGATATATCGGTTCTTCTTGTATATTTAAGCAGTGTGGGTAACCACTCATAATTACTAACACTACAGATGGAGCATATTATGAATCAAAATATTATTGAAAAACTTGAGCATTTAAATATTGTACTTGATCAGAAGCAGATTCAGCAATTCGACACTTATTTCAAGCTTCTTGTTGAATGGAATAAGGTTATGAATCTCACAGGAATCACAGAATATAATGATGTGTGGGAAAAGCATTATATTGATAGTCTGTCGATTGTTAATGCTTTGAATATGAATCAGGTTAATACGATGATTGATATTGGTACAGGGGCTGGATTTCCGGGGCTGCCATTAAAAATTGCTTTTCCGCATTTAAGAGTTACATTGCTGGATTCCTTGAATAAAAGAATCAAATTTTTAAATACTGTAATTGATTCTCTCGGATTAACAGATGTTTGGACAATTCATGGACGTGCAGAAGACTTTGCAAAGCAGAAAGAATACAGAGAACAATATGATCTGTGTGTGTCTAGAGCAGTTGCTAATCTTGCGACTCTGAGTGAGTATTGTATTCCGTATGTAAAAGAAACAGGATACTTTATTCCTTACAAATCAGGAGATATTGATGAGGAATTGGAAAAGTCCAGGAAAGCTTTAGAGGTGCTTGGAGGAAAACTGATCAAGGTTGAAAAATTCGAATTACCGGGAACTGATATAGGAAGATCTCTGGTACTGATTGAGAAGATAAAGAGTACTGGAAAAAAATATCCAAGGAAAGCTGGATTGCCGTCGAAAGATCCAATATTATAAAAGGAGTGTTGCAAAATATATGTCTGTTATTTTGCAACACTTCTTTATTATTTTTATAC
>NZ_JAFBIZ010000025.1 GCF_021531995.1 Faecalicatena contorta | reverse complement strand
CTACTGCCCCTAAGCATTCATGTATTTTCATAAATACAAAAGAAAAATTAATATTTATGAATAATTTTTATGTTTATTACAGTTTCTTCTTGTGGTAGAATGTTATTATAAACAAAAAAAGGAACGTTGCATATGAAAAATATAATTCATCACAAAACTCTGCGAGAACAAGTTGCAGATGCTATTCGAAAAAAAATACTATACCATGAACTCGAGCCCGGAATGAGAATCACGGAATCAGAATTAGCCACTAATTTTGGTGTCAGCCATGGTCCGGTACGTGAAGCGCTTCGCCAGCTGGAGCAGGAGGGATTGGTAGAATATACCCGTAATGTCGGCTGCTCCGTAAGGGATATCTCTTTCCAGAATGTAATTGAAGCACTGTTAATCAGAGGATCTTATGAGCTTACTGCAGCACGCGCCTGTGCAGGCAATATCTCGGATAAAGCGATGGAGGAAATGGCCTCCATACTGGATTACATGAAGGATATGGATGGCTCTGACTTTACAGAACCTATTATCTATGATAACAAATTTCATACTGTCTTGATCCACGAAGCACATATGCCTTATCTTACAAAAGCTTGGTCTTCTTTGGATTTTGCTACATTTTTCACATTCTATCAGCAGACCGCCCACAAAGATTCCGTAACGCACAGGCAATACGAGGTTCACAAGGAAATCTTCGACATTTATCAGAGCAGAGACTGTCAGGCAATCTGCAATATCATTTCGAGTCATTACAGAAAATCTGTGGAAAGTATGATCAGAGAAAAAGAAATGTCTGAATCTGACTTTCCGTACTCTTTTGATATTATTGAGTCACCTTTCTTTCCTTAAAACGACATCTGAGATTTCGTAATGTTTTTTAGTAACTGCAAGTGCCGGGATGCACACACTAATGCATCCCGGCACTTTTCTATCAATAGGCCATTTGGATATTAAACTGCTCTTGTATACTTTGCAAGCCATTCTGTTTCTTCTTTATTCAGATAAGGAGAAATGGTGTCGTATACTTTCTTGTGATAATTATTTAAAAGCTTCTTCTCTTCTTCTGTCATAATATCAGGATTAATTGCATCCAGATCCATTGGAATTAATGTAATCTCATCGAAATACATAAACTGTCCATACTCATTTTTCTCGCCTTTGCAGCACAGAAGCTCATTTTCCAGACGGATACCATGGGATCCTTCCACATAGAAACCTGGTTCATCCGTAATAACCATACCTTCCTGCAATACTGCCGTGTCACCTTTGACATATCTCCAGCGGAAACTTGCCGGGCTCTCATGGATATTCAAAAGATATCCTACTCCATGTCCGGTTCCGTGGTTAAAGTTCAGATTACGATCCCAGAACGGTTTTCTGGCAAGAAGATCCAGTACAATTCCCGTGCATCCTTCCAGGAACTTGGCACTGCCAAGCGACAGGTTACTGATCGCAACCAATGTAAAGTCATCTTTCATCTGCTGTGTCACTTCGCCAAGCGCATAAGTTCTTGTTACATCTGTAGAACCTTCCCAGAATCCAGCCCCTGTATCTGTCATGAAAAAGTTTCCTTCTTTTAATTCCACATCCGTCTCTGGTGTAGATATATAATGAACGATAGCCCCATGCTCACCATAAGATGCAATCGGTTCAAAGCTCGGGCGGATAAAATTGCCCATTTCAGCACGTAATTCATCCAGTTTTTCTGTAGCGCTCATCTCAGTAATTCTAGTCTTACCTACGTTCTCCTTCAGCCACTTCATAAATCTGACATGCGCCACACTGTCTTTAATCTGCGCTTTCCTGATATTTTCTACTTCTACCGGATTCTTTGCAGATTTCATAAGCATTGTTGGATTCTCTGCTTCCACTTTTTTAACATTTTCAGGTATATTGTTGTACAGAGCATAATTCAATTTTCCGGGATCAATCAATGCTACTGTTTCTCCATCCAGCTTGCAAATGTCTTCATAGATATCATTGTATGGATGCAGATGTACATTCAATTCATTCAGCTGCGCTTTGATCTCATCATTTAATTTATTTTCATCAACGTACAATTCCATACTATCCATCCTGATAATGGCATAAGAAAGTACTAATGGGAAAAACTCAATATCATCACCACGGATATTCAAAGTCCAGCAAATATCATCAAGAGTTGTAAGGACATGTACATTCGCCCCGGCTTTTTCCATCTTTTCACGAATTCTCTTTAATTTATCTGCTGCTGTTTCACCTGCATATTCGATTCCAAGTGAAAATGCAGACGCTTTGGAAAGTTCCGGACGGTCTTCCCAAATCAGATCAATCAGATCTTCATGATATGCAACTTTTGCCTGCTTTTCTTC
Organism: Faecalicatena contorta; assembly: GCF_021531995.1. Taxonomy (GTDB): domain Bacteria; phylum Bacillota; class Clostridia; order Lachnospirales; family Lachnospiraceae; genus Dorea_A; species Dorea_A contorta_A. Next base: position 30,194 of record NZ_JAFBIZ010000025.1, on the reverse strand, counting down.
TGCAACTTTGGCGTATTCTTCCCCCTCGCCAACAGATACTACACGTCCGTCAAAGCCAAGTGTATCACCAGATTTCAGGACTTCCTTCAGGTACTCCGGAAGTGTCGGCACACCAGGCACACCTATCTTCATCAATTCTACCGTGGTATCTTTAAGCTGCTGTGCCGCCTGAATAAAGTAACGTCCATCTGTCCAGAGACGTGCCTCATCTTTTGTAATCACAGCCGTACCTGCTGATCCTGAAAATCCCGTAATATACTTTCTTGCTTTAAAATACTCGCCTACGTATTCATTCTGATGAAAGTCAGCTGTCGGAACAATATATACATCGACTCCTTTTTCTTCCATCTTTATACGTAATTTTTTCAATCTTTCAGGAATACTCATTTTTTCACCTCTCCATTGATCTTGACTTTTCTACAGTTGATCATTCCCGCATTAAAGATAATTAATTATCAATAATCTGTGTATTATTATACTCTTCTCGCAATTTTCTGTCAAGATTTATATGGGAATTTGAACCTGTTTTTATCCTTATGCCAGAAAGCATTTCCATGCAAAAACCGGGATATATCGAAAATGATATATCCCGGTTTTGACAATATTCATATATCCAATCTTAAATTGCTCTTGTATACTTCGCAAGCCATTCTGTTTCTTCTTCATTCAGATATGGAGTAAGCGTATCATATACCTTCTTATGGTAATCATTCAGAAGTTTCTTCTCTTCTGCAGTCATGATATCCGGATTGATTGCATCCAGATCCATTGGAATCAATGTGATTGCGTCAAAGTACATAAACTGTCCGTACTCATTCTTCTCACCCTTGCAGCACAGAAGCTCATTCTCCAGACGGATTCCGTGAGAACCTTCGATATAGATTCCCGGCTCATCCGTAATAACCATGCCTTCATGGAGTACCTCTGTTTCTCCTTTGCGGTATTTCCACCGGAATCCTGCAGGACCCTCATGAATATTCAAAAGGTAACCCACACCATGTCCGGTTCCATGATTGAAGTTCAAATTACGATCCCAGAATGGTTTTCTGGAAAGAACATCCAGTACCATACCTGTACATCCTTCCAGGAATTTTGCACTTCCAAGTGACAGGTTACTGATTGCAACCAGTGTAAAGTCATCTTTCATCTTCTGTGAAACCTCACCAAGCGCATATGTTCTCGTTACATCTGTAGAACCTTCCCAGAATCCTGCACCTGTATCCGTAAGGAAGAAACTGCCTTCTTTCAGTTCCACATCTGTCTCCGGTGATGAAGTATAATGTACGATTGCACCATGCTCTCCGTAAGATGCGATCGGTTCAAAACTCGGACGGATAAAGTTGCCCATCTCAGCACGAAATTCATCCAGCTTATCTGTTGCACTCATCTCGGTAATTGTGATCTTGCCAACATTTTCTTTCAGCCACTTCATAAATCTTACATGTGCAACGCTGTCCTTGATCTGTGCTTTGCGAATATTCTCCACTTCCACCGGATTCTTGATCGCTTTCATCAGAATCGCCGGATTTCTCTTTTCCACTTTCTTCACGTTCTCAGGAATGTTATTGTATAAAGCATAGTTCAGCTTACCCGGATCAAGCATAAGCACTGTACTGTCATCCAGTTTGCGGATATCTTCATATATGTCATTGTATGGATGAAGTTTTACGTTTAACTCCGCCAGCTGCGCTTTGATCTCATCATTTAATTTATTTTCGTCAATATATAGTTCCATGCCATCCATTGTGATGATTGCATAAGAAAGGATCAATGGGAAGAATTCAATATCATCTCCACGAATATTCAATGTCCAGCAGATATCATCCAGAGTTGTAAGCACATGTGCATTTGCTCCTGCTTTTTCCATCTCTTCGCGGGTTCTCTTTAATTTATCCGCTGCTGATTCTCCTGCATATTCAATTCCAAGAGCAAATGCCGGTGCTTTTGAAAGCTCCGGACGGTCTGTCCAGATCAGATCAATCAGATCTTCATGATAAGCAACCTTTGCTCCCTTCTTTTCTGCAATTTCTGCATACTCCTGTCCTTCTCCGACAGATACTACACGTCCGTCAAATCCAAGGGTATCGCCTGCTTTTAATATATCTTTCAGATAATCTGTAAGCTCCGGAACTCCCGGCTCACCCATCTTCATCAATTCAACAGTTGTCCCTTCCAGCTGTGCAGTTGCCTGAATGAAGTAACGTCCATCTGTCCAAAGACGTGCCTCATCCTTGGTAATGACAGCTGTACCTGCTGAACCGGAAAAACCTGTGATATATTTTCTTGCTTTAAAATATTCCCCAACATATTCGCTCTGGTGAAAATCTGCTGTCGGAACAACATAGATATCAATTCCTTTTTCCTCCATCTTCGCGCGCAGATTTGTTAATCTCTCTGGAATACTCATGTTATAACGCCTCCTGTAAAATAGTAATGTTTTTTCCCTAATAATATTAGGATTGTCAGGCAACTTGTATGTATTCCTGCAATCCTAATATCATTTTACATCATTTTACTCTATGATTCTACTTTATTTTTCTTATTTTTCGTCGTCTTTCTTTTCAACCAATGCTGTTAACGGTTTGTCCAGAACAACCAGAAGTGCAACTGCAACGAATGCAATCACTGCAATGATAATACATGCAGTTGTGAACTTGATCGCTCCTCCGAACAATGCATTGTATACGTATCCATAACTGATTGCTGCGAAGAAAATTGCAAGTCCCCATACAGACTGCATTGTAGAGTAAATACGGCTTGGTGCGTATTTCGCAATAAATGCATTTCCCAGTGGAGAGAAGAACATCTCACCTAATGTGATCAGGACTGCAAAGATCAAGAGCCACAGGCAGCTGATCTGTCCATCGCCGCGGATAACATCCATCAGTGCAAAGAACAGATATCCAACACCAAGAGTACCAATACCCAATGCACATTTCTTATAAATACTCATATCTCCCTTTGGTCTGCTTGCAAGATAGCTCCAGAGCTTCGGAGTTACAAACATACCAACAAGTACACAGAATAAAGCATTTGCCGCATCAAACCATGTAAGCGGAACGTTGTAACCTGCGATTACCCAGTTTGCGTTCTCGCCCCAGAAATAATATACCGGCAGGTATGCCAGATACCAGAATACCCAGAATACGATTGCAAATATGCAGATGAGAATGATTGCAGCAATTCTCTTCTTCTCAAGCGTTGTATAAGGCATCTTCTTCTCTTCCTTATTCTTAGCCTTCAGCTCTGCTTCACGTGCAATTTCTTCCTCTGTCAGTTCTTTCTTAAATGGAGTCTTACCAGCTTCACCCATGAAACGTGTTCCGATCGTGAACCAGATTGCTCCTAAGAACATCAGGACTGCTGCAATCTTGAAGCATGGTCTGTATCCCATCATATCTCCACTTGCAAATACATCCTGATACAGAATACCTGCAAGGAACGGGCCTGCAAATGCACCGATGTTAACAAGACCATAACGTACAGAATATGCATTGTTGAGCTGATCGCTGGATACGATACGTCCGATCAATGGACCAGTCTTATAGAATGCAAGACCGATACTGATACACCAGATCATCGCATATACCATTCCGCTGCTTGTTGCCATAGATCCAATCCAGTAACCAATACCGCAGAGGAGCATACCAATCGGAGTAGTATACCTTGCACCGATCAAACGGTCACAAATAATGGCACAAAGAATAGGAAGTCCGTAAGAAAATGCTGTCAACTGTGACTGCATAGTTGCAGCAGTTCCTTCTGACAGGCCAAGACCACCTGATGCTACACTTGCTGCTACGAAAACTAACAGAATAGAACGTCCGGTATAATAAGCAAAACGTTCAAAAATCTCTGTCGTAGAGCATGCCCAGAAGCCCATTGGAAGCTTCTTTTTTGTTTGAGTACTCATTTTTACTCGTCCTCCTTTTCCCCCACACCTTTTCTCAACAAAATCATCCTCTCTGTTTGATACAAGATGTGTAAATAAGTAAAATTATTGATAATTTACAATGAATTATACATTGTGACTACCGTGTTGTCAAGTTCTCTTGAATTAATTAGCCATTTTTTATATAGAGGTATTCAAGTACTCTCCTACCATGCGAAATTCATCTTCATAGATACAATGATCTATCGTTCCCTCATGTACTTTCTGACGACACTCTTCATAATCCATCCATATTACTTCTTCCACTTCTGATTCCTGAAGTCTGAGGCTGTTGATTTCCACCGGCTCTGTATATACGTAGACAGAACTCAGTTCATTGTCACGGAATACCTTTCCGTGAAACACTGCTTCAAATTTTCCGTGATGAATTCCTACGTAATGAAGATCTTCTTTCCTGACACACATTCCCAGTTCCTCTTCCATCTCTCTGACAGCTGATTCCAGACATTCATCTCCCGCTGCCACATGCCCGGCAGATGAGATATCATAACTTCCCGGATTCGAATCCTTAACTGCACTCCGCTTCTGCAGCAGTACATCATATCCGCTCTTCTGGTTCGGTCTTACAACCCACATATGAACCGTTGCATGCAGACTTCCTTCCCTGTGCGTTACTCCCCGTTCTCTTACAAGTCCGCTCTTGCTGCCATCTGGATTAAGAATATCAAATAATTCCATCGGCTTTCCATTCAAAGCTGCGGACACTAAGCGATCCCTGCCGTCATAAACCATTTTCAGAGAAAAGAAATCCTGATTTTCATCGATCAGACGAAAGAAAATCTTATCTCCTTCCCAGATATTCAGCTTCCATACTTCCTCAATATCTACCCACTCCAATTCTCCTTCATTACATGCAATCGGCTCTCCTTCGAATCCGTCTGCCGTAAAAAGAGACATGTACTCTGTCACCCCATTTCCGGATACAAAAGTGACAATGCCCCGGTACCGATAGGAAGTAAGCGTATAGCCGGTCTCTTCCCGAACTTCTCTTAACAGACACTCTTCCGGACTTTCCTCTTTTTCAAAGTGTCCTCCGACACCAATCCACTTATCTTTGTTCACATCGTTTTTCTTCACCGTCCTGTGAAGCATCAGATACTTTCCGTCTTTTTTTATATAGCATAATGTACTTAATCCTGTCATAGTTTCAACTCCTAACTTTTTATGGTATAATGCAATCCGTAGATATCATAGCTAAAATGTGAGGAAAATGCAATGAATCGAACGATCGAATATATGATAGAAAAAACAGATGACGGACTTCGCGTCGAGCAATTCTTAAGACGACATGGATATTCCGGACAGAATCTTACAGAAATCAAACGAATGCCAAAAAGCATTCTTGTGAATGGGGAACATTATTATATGCGCCAGCTTCTTCATACCGGTGACTGGCTGCAGGTCTGCATTCAGGAAACTGCCTGTTCCGAAAAGATTCCCCCTGTACAGATCCCATTAGATATTGTATATGAGGACGAAGACATTATCGTGATCAATAAGCCTGCAGGGATGCCGATCCACCCTTCCCTGAACAACTACACCAATTCCATGGCAAATGCACTGGCCTGGTATTACCAGTCACAGGAAAAGCCATTTATCTTCCGGTGCTGCAACCGACTGGACCGCGACACCTCCGGACTTACAGTTGTTGCCAAGCATCTGGTCAGCGGCAACATCCTGTCCGCAATGGTTTACCGAAGAGAGATTCACCGAGAATACCTGGCGATTGTACGGGGGCACGTCACCCCTGCAAGCGGCACGATCAATGCACCTCTTGCCCGCAAACCCGGCACCATCATTGAACGAACCGTAGACTGGGAACACGGAGAAACTGCCATTACCCATTATCAGGTTGTAAAAGAAGCCAATGATCACAGTCTGATCTCACTGAAACTGGAAACCGGCCGCACGCATCAGATTCGGATCCACATGAAATATCTGGGATACCCACTGATCGGAGACTATCTGTATAACCCGGACATGGAATATATAAGCCGGCAGGCGCTCCACTCCTACCGGCTTCGTTTTTTGCATCCGATCACCGGAACCATGCTGGAATTCACCGCACCGTTACCGGAAGATATGCAGAATATTCTTTTATAACTTCATTTCTTCAATCCGATATTCATACCCGCTTTCATTCATCAACTTCATATATGGGAGCGGGTCAAAATATTCCGGAGAGTAAACTCCGGCATCTTTCCAGATGCCTTTCCCAATCAGTTCGATCGCCAGCGCTGCACCAAATCCCGTCTGTGCCACAACTGCCTGCGATCCCCATCTCTTCATAGATTCCTGATTATCAAAAGCCTGATACAGGAAATAAGATCTGTCCTCCCCGTCTTTCTTTCCGATGCACTGTACTCCGACAAGCATCTCACCGGTCATCTCACTTCCTATATCTTTTGGTTGCGGTGCACATGCTGCCACCACATCTCTGGGAATCACCTGCGTCTCACCAATCCGAACCGGGTGAATACTGCGAAGCCCCAGTTTGTCAATGACTTTCAGTGCTGTAATCAGATTTTCATCCAGGCTGATCTTAAATGTTGCCCGCTGAAGGCCATACTGCTTCAAGTACCTCGGCATGGTCACAACCTCTTCATGCTCTACTTTCACCAGTGTATTCTTACCAACACCATCCGGCATCTCCCAGATTTCCTTTCCTGCAAACGGTCGCTCTACCAGAAAACCTCCTCTGGACGCATCATACTCTACATTTGGATTCATCACTTCATCCAGTACGGTCCACACATTAAACCCGAACATGATATCATCCGGATCCGCTCCCGGAACCGACAGATTTCCTCCGTCCTTAACATGAACTTCATAAATCTCATCCAGCAACTGCGTTGCGGCATATTTTGCAAACACATTGACGACTCCCGGATCGATTCCCATACATATTACTGCCATATTGCCGCGTTTCTTCCAGAAATCAAAACGGTCAAAATTGTATTTTGTCATTGGTTCCGTATAGCTGTTCTCAATTCCGATTCCATAAGCCGGATGATCCATCGGAACCGACCATGTTCCCATGTTCCCATAATCTATGCCCGTTTCATAAGCTGCATCAAATATATAATTACTGGCAAACGGCGGCGCTGCATCCATCAGAAAATCTATCTGGTGGATCCGAATCATCCGCATCATCGCTTCCTTCTCTGTCGCATTCACGGCTCCAGCTTCAAATCTGTCATCTCCGTCCAGTTTATCAACCACTTCCTGCGCACGTTTCTGTTCAAAATCACACACAAGTACATATTCCAGCCATGTGCCATTCGGATCCCGCCACTTCATTACCTTAAGAATACTTTCCCCCACTGCACCTGCGCCAACTAACATCATTCTCATAGATTCCACCTCCAAAATAAATTATTGGCATCTATCATTCTCTGTCCTTTTGCCAGTTGGTTCTAGCCTCGTAGGCGATGCTTTCGCATTCTCTCCAAAGTTCCGTCGGGCTGCCTTCCTTTTGCCTGTCAGTTTCCGCCAGAGCAAGATGCAATAACTCTGGGTTTGCTTCTTCGGCCCCTTTCGGTGTCTAGGGCAGTCGTTCACCGGATATATTCAGTTTTTGTTTATTATGTATTTTACAAAACAATGCACTCTTCCGTCAATAAAAAAGCTGCTTTTCTAGTTTCACTTTTTTTCTGCATTGCTGTAAGCCATTGCATAAAACGTCTCCTGCGAGTTCAGCTTTGCATCGTTCAGTTTTCGATTCACATAAATTCCTTTCGAAGTCAGGCTTTTTCCCTTCTCATCATCATTCATCATAGTCTCGAACATCCAGTCCAGGCGCTCTTTCAGCTTCTCATCCCAAACCGGAGCAGCCACCTCCACACGACGAACCGTGTTTCTCGTCATGAAATCTGCAGATGCAATATACACCTTTTCACGTTCCTTTGTTCCAAATCGATAGATTCTGGAATGTTCCAGAAAACGTCCAACAATACTTACAACTTTTATATTATCTGTATATCCTTTTACTTCCGGAATCAGGCAGCAGATTCCTCTGACGATCATTTCTATATTTACTCCAGCCTGCGAAGCTTCTACCAATTTTTCAATAATTACTTTGTCTGTCAGGGAATTGATCTTAATTCCGATGTAGCTCTTTTCTCCCTGCTTCGCATGTGAGATTTCTTCATCGATCATATCCAGAACTTTATTCTGCAGACACTTTGGAGCTACCAGCAGATAATCCGACTTTTCTACAGTTTCTCCTCGCAAAAGTGCAGCAAAGACATCTGCCGCTTCTTTTCCAATCTCCTGATTGGCAGTGATCAAAGACAGATCCGTATACAGAGCAGACGTTTTTTCATTGTAATTTCCAGTTCCGATCTGTGTAATGTAAGATACCCCATCCTCTGTTTTTCTGGATATCAGGCAAAGCTTGGAATGTACCTTATATCCGTTCAGACCATAGATGACTCTGCAGCCGGCTTCTTCCAGTTTTCTGGAATATTCGATGTTACTTTCTTCATCAAACCTTGCCCGCAGCTCTACCAGCACGACTACTTCCTTGCCATTTTCAGCTGCTTCCACCAGTGCATCCACAATCTGGCTCTTATTGGCAAGACGATATAAGGTCATCTTGATGGATACAACCGTATCATCTTTCGCCGCCTCATATAACAGGTTGATAAATGACTTGATGTTCTCAAATGGATAAGACAACAGAACATCTTTTGTCATGATCTGTGGAATCAAAGGACTGTTTCCATCGAGTTCCGGCGTCATTCTCGGAGTACGTCTCTGATAAAACAGTGCTTCCTGATCCGTATTCTTCAGATAACTCTGAATCGCAAATACAAATGACATATCCAGCGGCACTCTGGACAGAAATACATGTTCTTTTTCCACATGGATATCCTTGCACAGAGAACGGATCATTTTTTTATTCAGATCCCGGGAAAGCTCCATTCTGACCGGATTCATTCTTTTTCTCTGTTTGATCAGATTTTCCATTGCCTCTCGGTAATCCAGGTCTTCATCATAGATTGTCTCAGTATCAATATCTGCGTTTCTCGTCACACGAAGTAAGGATTTTTCTTTCACTTCATAATTTTTAAACATTTTGGGAAGGAAATGAAGAATCAGCTCTTCTGACAACATAAAGGTTCCCTTTCTGGTCGGAATGTCGATCAGACGCTTAAAAACATTATTACTGCAGGGAATGATGGCCGTTTTTGTCTTGCCGCCTTTCGTTTCCAGCAGCGCAACTGCATAGATGTCTTTATTTTTCAAAAACGGAAATGGCTGTTGCTTGCTCACAATATTCGCCGACAGATATGGTGCTATCTCATGATCAAAATAGGTTTCCAGCAATTTTCCTTCTTCTGCTGATAATTTATTAAAATTAATCAGTCGGATTCCCTTCGGTTCCAGTTCTCCCATAAGCTGCTCATATATTACTGCTTTTTTCTGATCCAGTTCCCTGGTTGCTTTCAGGATCGCGTTTACCTGCTCTTTGCTGGTCATATTTGTTTTATTTTCACGAACCACTTCTGAAGATTCCATCTGATCCATGAGTGTACCGACTCTGACTCTGTAAAATTCATCCAGATTCGATTGATAGATTGCTGCAAATGTCAATCGTTCTGCCAGCGGCACTCTCGGATTTCCCGCTTCATTCAATACTCTTTCATTAAATTTCAGCCAGGACAGTTCCCGGTTCATCATATATGGAATCTTTGCGGTATTTTCTTTCTTTTTTTCTGCTTTTTTCTCTGCTTTCTTCATCTGAACAGTTCCTTTCTCAATGGTTTTATATCCACATAATCAGAATCATTATAATTCTTTTATGTCAAATTTGCAGAATATTTTTGTTAATTTTATGTAAGATTTCGCATCTGCTTATTTCCCGACATCCCACACAGTTCAATATCTATCCTTCTAACATAATCTTGTGTTTTCAATCGTTAGCTATTAAATTATCCCAAAATAAATACTCACTTTATGTGAGTACTTATTTTAAACTATCCTTAACTTTCTTAAGAAGTGAATAAAGGATTTCCCGTTCCGTCTCAGTCAAACCTGATAGAAGCATCTCTTCCGCCTGGATCATGTCCCGCTTCGTTTCCAGAACCTTGTCTATCCCCTCCTGCGTGATGCGTACCAGCTTAATCCGTTTATCCTCTGCATCAGCATATCCTTCCACCAGCCCTTTCTGCTCCAGTCGGGAAATAATACCGGCAGTCGTAGACTGTGCAATACACAGAACTTTTTCCAACTGTTTCATGGAAAGCTGCTTTTTGGGGGCATCATTCAGTGCTAACAGGGCTCCTGCCTGTGCCATCGTCATATCCCACGAACGCATCTTATTGTCTGCCCTTTTCTGCATCTCGTCACCAATCTGCTTCATCAGTATCCCGCAGGACACCTGCTCTGCCATATCAATGCCTCCTTTCTGGCGATAAATATATCACACTATCGTTCCTACGTCAACAGCATGCGTTTGATTCAATACATATTTTCTATTAGCATTTTCCTGTCACCGGACAACAGGGACACGGACGCCGGATTATTCAAAAAAAGGCGGTTTGTTAATATAGATCATAGCACGGAAAGGTAAGTTATCCAAGTATACTCTCAGAAATGCAAGGTCGTCCCGGGGATGTCAAGTCATTGTCACAAAAAACATGCGGCTTTTTTGCCATGAAAATGGCTTAAAACCGCATGTTTCTGTATAGAGGATGCTATATTATTGTTACAAGATGGTTGGGGAGGATGTAACGTCAGTGTCATATATATCAACTTTTTACACATTTTGAATAATCCAGCCTATCAGACGAGAATATTTACTTTTTATGTTTACCCCTATTACTATGGTTTTACAGCTAATGAACTCTCTTTTCTACTTCCTTGAAAATGCGAGAGGGGCTTCGTTTCCCATGGCCTGCACGTCGGCTGTCATAAATTCATTTCAATTCACGCCCCTGCAAGAGGGACTTCGTGATCACAATATCCGGTTATGGCGTGCCGGGTACATTTCAATTCACGCCCCCGCGAGAGGGGCTTCCCGCTTATGGTCCCAATGGTTTGGGATGCAACAAATATTTCAATTCACGCCCCCGCGAGAGGGGCTTCAGGGATCTACGCTTGCACGGCTTTCCGGAGCAAATTTCAATTCACGCCCCCGCGAGAGGGGCTTCGTTGTTCCCGACGATCTTCGGAAAGCGGAACCAATTTCAATTCACGCCCCCGCGAGAGGGGCTTCATGTTGAGAACGAACCAGAAGAGAATGTTGTGAGCATTTCAATTCACGCCCCCGCGAGAGGGGCTTCTAATTGCGATCACATTCAATTTTTTGTAATACCCAATTTCAATTCACGCCCCCGCGAGAGGGGCTTCACAGTGACTGCACTCAGTATGGGAAAAGACATCAAATTTCAATTCACGCCCCCGCGAGAGGGGCTTCCCTGCAGTATAAAAACAGAATCAACAATATCCCATTTCAATTCACGCCCCCGCGAGAGGGGCTTCCCGAAGGTCCATATCCCTCGCTTGATGCGTTCACGATTTCAATTCACGCCCCCGCGAGAGGGGCTTCGTGGTGTTCCATTCGTTTTTGGTCGTTCCGTCCGCTATTTCAATTCACGCCCCCGCGAGAGGGGCTTCAGCTTTAATAACAGCATTTTGGAATTCTGATTCTATTTCAATTCACGCCCCCGCGAGAGGGGCTTCCAACTGGTTTTAACAATTTCCAGGGACGAGACTATATTTCAATTCACGCCCCCGCGAGAGGGGCTTCCAAAGCAGATCGGTATTAGCGATAGACAGGTAAGAATTTCAATTCACGCCCCCGCGAGAGGGGCTTCAACACTGAACAGAGCGTTTGTAAAAATTGAAATTATTTCAATTCACGCCCCCGCGAGAGGGGCTTCAAAAGAAAGTATATCATCTTCATTTCACGATGGATATTTCAATTCACGCCCCCGCGAGAGGGGCTTCGATTAAGAAGTGCAGCAGTCCCAAGGGAATCCATTTCAATTCACGCCCCCGCGAGAGGGGCTTCGGTTGTGGGTATCGAGCTGGGCGTTGTTTGTTACGAATTTCAATTCACGCCCCCGCGAGAGGGGCTTCCGGCTTGGAATTCCCCAAGGTATCCGCTATCTTACCATTTCAATTCACGCCCCCGCGAGAGGGGCTTCTTTTGCATCCTTCTTTTTATCCTCTGTAAACACCAATTTCAATTCACGCCCCCGCGAGAGGGGCTTCCCTTTGCTTCTGACACGGTCCCGTCAATCAACTTAATTTCAATTCACGCCCCCGCGAGAGGGGCTTCTGCCTTCGGCGCGCTTGTTGATCCGGACAGGCCAATTTCAATTCACGCCCCCGCGAGAGGGGCTTCCCTCACTCTTTCTATATTTTTCTGCAAAATAAAAAATTTCAATTCACGCCCCCGCGAGAGGGGCTTCGGTGTCCACCGTGGAAAAGATGCCGGTAAAGTAATTTCAATTCACGCCCCCGCGAGAGGGGCTTCAGATCTGCTCCGTTTGCGCCATACATGAGAAATATTTCAATTCACGCCCCCGCGAGAGGGGCTTCCGGCAACAGATCTGTATCTCCAAGCATATCGATCAATTTCAATTCACGCCCCCGCGAGAGGGGCTTCAAGCTTCTTCGCCATGCCCATACTCTTTCTCTATTTCAATTCACGCCCCCGCGAGAGGGGCTTCAGCAAAAACCAACAATTTTTCTATCGGTCTTTCGCTGTTTTTTATTCAATAAATACATTTTCACAAAATTAATTCTTTCAAATCCCCAATTTAATCAATATAGACCTGATATTTGTGCAATTTTCATTGCGCCAATCTCCTGGAATTTTATGTATGGGAAATATATGCGCAAAGTTTTATAACAACAAAGGTTCCCCAGCCTCCACTTTTAACTTTTTTCCCATAGAATCAATTTTGTTCTGGTAAGAATTTCCCAGCCGATAAAACCGGATGGAATCCAAATTCTTATTTATTTCCTTGCTTAATTCATGCTTTAATGTCGTAAGCTGCACTGCGTCTACTAAAACTTCAAAAACTGAGTTTTGCACCCGAACACCATATCTTTCACATAATTTTGCTACTCTTCGAAGTCTCTTTTCCCCTGCAGCATCCATCGTATTTACATCATAAGTTATCACTACCAACATGGTTTACCTCCAGGAATACGGCGGATATTCATCCAAATCGCCACGCAGCACTCTGGCAAATAACATTGCCTGAGCATAGGGAATCATTCCAATTTCAATATTTTCGTCCAGGAAAGGATGTTTGATTGTTTCCTTTTTCCTTTTTTGCCAGGCATTTAAAACTGTCCTTCTTCCCTTGTCATTTAAATATACCGCTTCCGAATCTGTTTCAAAATCCTTAATTTGCAGCTGTCCCTTATGAAAAAGTGACAAAACAAACCGATCACACAATGGTGCCCGCAATTCTTCAACCAGATCCAAAGCAAAAGACGGACGTCCCGGCCGCAGAACATGTAAATACCCCGCTGCCGGATCAAGTCCTACTGTTTCTAAGGCAGATTGCGTTTCGCGAATCAACAGCATATAAACAAAAGATAACGCTGCATTTACTTCATTTTTCGGTGGCCTTCTGCTTCGAACATCAAAAACAAATTCTTTTGAATCCAGCATATTATCAAATTGGGCAAAATAGATCGTAGCTGCTGCACCTTCCAATCCTCGCATGGAATCAATATCATTGACATTTTGTAATTTTTTTGCAATATTACTAAGTTTATCTGATGCCGCCACTAAAGCACTTCTTTTTTCATCTGAATCTTTATTTCTTGCATTTCTCATAAGAACCACTTTTGCATTACGAATTTTTCCATAAAGAATGTTTCTTACTGTCCGAGTGGAAAATTCAATATCATTTAAACTTTCATACTGTTTTTTTCGCAATAAAACATTTCCGCTTACAGGTCCGCATATTCTTCCAAGAAATTTTCCATTCTCGGATAAAAATACAAGTGAAATCCCTTCTTCTCCACAAAATCCAATCAATGGGGTTGAAACTGTATTTTGCCCGAAGCATACAATTGCTTCAATATTACGAGCTGGAACAGAAACTTTTTCTTCTCCGTCCATTTCTACAACTATATTCTGATTGCGCACATGTATATAACTTCCAGGTGTCAGAATATAGATCGTGTTCAAAAGCTTTTTCATATACATCTCCCCTCTTCTGCTTCCAGTTTTAATTCTTTGCAATATTCAGAAGCTGATTTTTTCACTTTCGGCATACAGTATTCTAACATAGAACATTTTTTGCACTTGGAACTATACTGTGCCGCTGGAATTATAAATGATTCACGGATTTTTCTTAACTCTGTAGCTGTATCACGAACCATTGTACGCAGTTCTTCCGTAAACTCAATCCGAAGACGTTTATGTGAAGATATAAAAAATATTTCCCCTGCGTGAATCTTCGTCTGATACATTTCTTCCAGGCACATGGCCTCTGCACACAGCTGTATCTTATACTCTAATTCATCCTCCCGGACTTTTCCATGTTTATATTCTATTGGAAACAGAGCTACTTTAAAATTTACAGCCGGAATGATACATCCACCCTCAGATTTGGTTGCTTCAATACAATCGCATTTTCCATTCACTCCCAGTTCTTCGGAAACCACTTCATATTCATAGAGTTTAAGAAATTCTCCTCTTTTCTCAATTCTCTGAGTATGAACACGTTCGTGCTCCGCACGACCTTTCGCAGTTTCCACATTTTCCACCCATACCCGTTCATTTAAAAGAAGAGCAGCCCGCCTGGGACAATAACACATCTGAGAAAGCCAGCTTAATGGAATATACTCTTTATCATTCATTTTTAAACCATTCCTCGTTTTCAGGGAGTTGATTCCATACAATATCGCTAAATGCATCTTCTTTAAAACCAACCTCAACGCCCTTTGGCACATGATTCAAATGAATAATCGCATTATAATCATGATAACTTCTTGGATACACTACACACTCTTTTTTCTTCACTTCTACCAGATCAAACAACTTGTGCGCTGGAGCACATCCCAATCTTGCCTGACGGACTCTCTGCTCCAGATCAGAATCTGTCCCCACATGTTTGAAAATAATCAATGGTGAAACTACTTCCATCTCTCCTTTACTTGCAGAACGGTTATGTTCATACATATTCAGGATTGCCTCGAACAAAAGATTTAAATCTTCCTCGTCAAATCCAGTTTCCGCCGCCAGATTGGCACTGATAAATCCTCTGATTTCATATAAACCAAATGGAATGAACTGTTTACGTCCCATTGTCCGAAGTTTATCTTCCGGTTTCTCATTTTCCATCCGCTGATAATCTTCCATTTTCAAATCTTTTTCCCCGTCCGTTACTGCCATACGAGTTATGGAAATGTCTAATGGCAAAACCGGATCCAGACTTTTTCCAAATGTGATCTGAACAGGGCCTCTCACCTGTCCCGCATTTGGACCAGTACTCATTACTGCTCCAAATGTCCGTACATCATAAAACAATTCGCACGCTTTCTGACGTCCTGCATAAATCGCTTCTTTCGCTTTTGCACAATCTTCAACACCTGCTTCTCTTTTCGCTCTGGCAATATGACGGTTCATATTTGTTGACTGTTGAACAATGATCTCCATTCCAGGTTCTCCTTCGCGGGACATGGTAATATAATTTCTGATCAGTCTTTTCGTAGATACATCTGAAATATATCCCTGCATGGTCTGAGGATCTACTCTTGGAGTATTTCCCATATCTGGATCTCCATTCGGATTGGCATCTGTACATGCCACATAATAAATAAATTCATAACGATTTTTAATTGCCATAATAAATTCCCCCTTAGATGTTTTGATCTTTTACATTATTTTTAATCTTTTCTATTCTCTCATTTTTATCTTTCTGTAATTTCGTACACATCTGTCTGTATCCCAAGGCAAAATAAGCCTGTTGTTCCAATGTCAGAGTTGCTGGAATTTCATTTCCAATTGCACAGTACACTCCGTCCAAAGTCTCTTCATACTGTTTTCTCAGCCATTCATTTTCTATTTTTTCCAGATGATAGGCTGATAATCTGGATATCTGCCCTAGTACCAGCGCAGGCATCTGACTTGCACTTGAATAATATCGCTGGACGATTGTAGCATTGACATTTTTCATTGCCACATTCTGTATTGCTGCATGCACCGCCATAGCAGCACCGCAATGATAGGCAGAACTGTTGTGTTTAGGATCATATTCTGACATGATTTCATTCTCCTTTCCTTTTCTCATAAGCCAGACCTTCAGCCACTGACATGCTGTCGCATCTGGTATTTTCATACTGGTCTGATTCTCATCATTTTCCAGCATTTGCGAACGAATATACGCCAACGAACGAAGCGCGACTGCATCCGGCAGCGAAGTACCATGTATAATTGCACGAATAACCGCCTGTGTAATTTCAGGTAATTCTTTATTCACTCTATCCCAAATATTGCTGTCAGAATTATGTTTTTTCAGTAAGCATAATAGTCTTGCACTGAGTTTTTTACTTTTTTCGTTTTGTATTCCATTCAAAGCTTTCAGTTCCAATTGTTTATTCCAAAGGTCAATATTGCTTTGAAGTTCTTCGTAGGAACCATGTTCATACTGACGAACCATAACACGCCCATTAACACCAGATAACAAAACTATGGAATATTGGCTGGGTAAATGTGCGATTTTTTCTCCTGTTTTTACACTTTTAATCAATTTGGAAGCTTGATTTTCAGCGCTTCTGGCTTTTCTTTTTTTATCTTCCTCTGATACTTCCTCATCTTCCTCATCATCCACCAACATATTTATTCCAAGAAAATTTGCACTCAGAACAGGATCATTTTCTGCTGCAACATCCTGTTCATACCAATGTACAAACTTCATATTTGCCAATACAGGAGCCTTTTTCAACAAATGATCCAACGCAGCTTTAACCGCGAAAAAAGCAGTTTCTGATACTGGTGCATTCGCACTTTTCTTCTTGTCATAGGAACAAAAAGCACTTTTATCGAAGCAGATCAGGGCATCTCCACGGGCATGTCCCCCAACTACTGCAAGTCCGGTAATCGGAGGAACCGTTTCCATAGGAACCGTTTCTTCTCCGGTAATCAGACATAAAGTTTTTTCTTTTTTTTCTGCATTAATAAATTTCTTCCGATAAATATTCCACCAGTCCCTCAAGCCCTCTGCCTTTACAATTTTCTTCCCATCAACGATAAAAGAAATACGTTCTGATCCCTTAATTTTGTTTTCATTCAATGCTTCCGAAATTTCCAGAAGCGTTTTCTCGTCTTGTGCCACTTTCACACATACTTCAAATTCCGGAACAACATCGCTCCCATCTTTTAAAACCTGATAATAAAAATCTCTTTTTATCTTTGCCTTATCTTCTAAATCTGAAGCATCTTTAAAAATCACGGATCTTTTTTCTACAATAGGATTGCACTTTTCCTTTCCATTCGCCAGACTTCCAATATCCGGGCATAAAACAGGCGTATCATCGCCTAATATAATTCCAAGGAATTGTCCTTCCCTGCTTAATGAAACATATGCTTGTATTGTTTTGTTACAATATCCAGGCGGCAAAACCAGATCATTTCGTATTGCATAATCATAAAATGCCTTCAGCATTTTCTTCCCCCCTTCATCACTTCTGGGCTGTCATAAGCCGGAACTTTTATAACTCCATGTTCCACAACAGCATGATACAATGACAGCTGCGGTTTCACTTTTTTTCTCACCTCATAATCATGAAGATCAAAAATATCATAAACCATTAATCCCCCATCCATATTGATGTCAGCGGCCGCTCTGCTTCCGTCGCTTTCCTCGAAATAAGCCACGAATTCTCTCAGGCCGAACGACGGCTGATAGTAACATTTTCCATTTCTTATCCTTCTGTAAGCCTGATCATAAAGCTGCTGTTCTCTTCCTTTAAACGCCGGTCTCGGACAAATAGATGCTGTGATTCGGTATCTTACATCTTTCAATGCAACGGTCTGTCTCTGCGTCCTTTCCTCGTCGCTATATATTACTTTATTGCTAACTCTGGTTTTCACCTCATTCCGTTTAAAACTTATATATTGAATCGGATTCAAAATCTCTATCCGATTGACCTGCCAGTAAAATTCCACAGGCTTACTGTAAATAGCTGATAAAATCCCACGGCACGCTGATGGCGTGGGAAAGGGATATGTAAGTCTTTCCACTTTTGCATAGGGCGGGTTAAAGCAAGCAAAATCCCCCCAGACCTCTATTGATAACTCCATTCCTGTCACTCCCTTCTCCTCTTATTTGACAGTATGGGGCTGATAAAACAGCCCCATACGCACACATAAATAATGAACATATTTCAATTCTCAGCAAATCATAAATGCAAGCATAAAAACAAGTATCCATAATAACAAGCATTTTTTGCTGTCATGTTAATTATATATTTTAAACCATTCTTTGTCAACCCAAAATCAAACCATTATCTTCACACTTTTTGTTTTCTCCCTCCTCTTCAAACTGCAGTCCCATATCTTCCCGGTACATATACTCATACTGTGTGCGCAGAACATAATACCCTGACTCCATCTTCTGTTTCCTCTTTCGGTCAAAATAATACGCCTGTTCACAATACTTCTCTATATCCTTTTCAAAAGTATTAACGGTAATTTCTGCTGATCTTTTTACTAGTTCCGGCGTAAAATTACCACTTAATAGCTCTTTTCTCACCTCTTCATACAACTGCATTTTTTCACGAAAAGGAACAATCACTTTTTTGCCCTGGTTGTCGATCAGTTTGTATTCCCTGGCAGTTTCTTTATAATCTCTATCTTCAATCGCTTTTGCCAATGCCTCTTTATCTTTTGCATATTCCCGAAAAAGTATCTCATAATAATTGGATATACATTTCGGATCGTTGATATCGATATTTTCTCTGGATAAAATTTCTTTTACAACAACTGCCGCATTCTGATACCATTTATCCGGAGGATACAAATTGCCTTCCACTTCCGGTTCAAAAACCACCACTTTTCCCATTTCA
Source organism: Faecalicatena contorta (assembly GCF_021531995.1). GTDB lineage: Bacteria > Bacillota > Clostridia > Lachnospirales > Lachnospiraceae > Dorea_A > Dorea_A contorta_A. The sequence goes on along the minus strand of NZ_JAFBIZ010000025.1, from coordinate 11,194 downwards.
AACCTTCCACTTCGATTGCATCTTCCTGCTGCCTGAATAATTGCTTCCAGCGGTGCCAGCGCTCTGTACAAAACACGAAAGTCCAGATCCACACCAGCTTCAATACACTGTGTCGATATTACTTTACATGGCAATCCTGCCTTTTGTCTTTCCTTTATATTTCTTATCACTTCACTTCTATGTTTCGGACACAGATCCGTTGTTAAGAAAAATATTTCTTCCCGATTGCAATCGTCACTTTTTAAAACTTCAAACAATTTAACTGCGTGTCTGCGAAGATTTACAATTGCACAAACATTTTCTTCCTCTTCCATTTTCCGTGCTATTTCTTCCAATGGAATCTGTTTTTTTATTCTCCATTCCACTTGTGTTCTTGCTAATTTTTTATACATCATCGGATATTCTGGCACAATCTCAATAGGTTTCCAGGATACTCCCTGTATATCTTTAAATTCCGGCTGCGTAGCAGTAGAAAAAACCATCGTACAGTGATATCGGGTACATAATACATTTACAGCATTTAAAGTTGCAGCCAAAAGATTTGCCGGTAAAGTTTGTGCCTCATCAAACAAAATGATACTGTTTGCAATATTATGTAGTTTCCTGCAGTCTGTTGGCTTTTGCGCAAACAACGCCTGAAAAAATTTAACCGAAGTAGTTATAATGAATGGTGACTCCCAGCGTTCCGCAAACTCCCGCTGCCTGTCATCAAGCTCACTTTGGCTGTGATCCTGTAAAATCTCCGGAATTATTTTCGAATACACTTCGTAGCTTTGTTCCGTCAATGCAAGAAACGGCAGTACAAGTATAATACGCTTTTTCTCAAATTCGTCTGCATGCTGCAATGCAAAATTCAATAATGCCAGTGTCTTTCCCGTTCCTGTAGGTGCTGTAAGAGTAAATAAACCTTCTTTTAATCTTGCAGTCTTCCCACACCCTTCAAACAATAAGTCACGAAGGTCATTCACGACCGAAGAACCTTTTACATTCTTTTTCAATTCTTCTCTATATTTATCCAATGCCTTCAAACATTGTTTCGCTTTAAATTCCAGTGGTTTTTGCAACTCCTTTTCTGATGAAATGGTATAATCTGCATCTACCAGGCAGGAAAACAACATGCGTGTATATAACATCGCATCTATAGATTCATCGATTACATCCAGCTTCTGCACGTTTTCTATTGCCTGAGCTTCTGATTTAAATTGAGGAAAATCTTTAAGAAAGGCCTTTGTCGCTTCCTGATATTGTTTCTGGCCTGCTAATGCCGCAGTCTTTTGATTATTGCACTCCACAGGATCACCCAATTGAAGACTATTTATCAAATATATTTCCAGATCATCATATCCAATAATGCCGTCATGATGTCCATTTATTGCTTCTATCGCTGCCCGGTAACAAAACGAAGCTTTTCTGTTTCCTAACAGACAATACAAAAATGCAGCTCCACAAAGTGCATGATCAATGTGAGTATATTTTCTCTCCAAAACACCTTTAAAGCTTTTACTGTATTTCCCAAAATCATGCAATTTTCCACATAATTCGGCTGTTTTTCTACTTCCAATCTGCTCTCCAAACACTCCAGCCATCTCACTGACTTTTTCCAAATGATCTCGAAGCAACTCCTGGGTCCCATCTTCTCGCTTTGATTTCGCATAATATTGTGTATTGTTGTCATTCATCTTTACTTTCCCTTTCTATTTCATCTATACGTGAGAGTGAAAAGTTTTAAATAAACTATAAGCATCCACCAATGTGTTCTATAATGAAATCACCAAACTCATTAATCCACACACAAGGAGGATGCCTATATACACAGATTATATCAGCCATTTGCAGGAGTGTAAATAATAAAGATGTAACACTGACTGTATTGCATCTGAAGAACCCATTGCTGATGCATTAAAGAAACTGGATTGTCCTAAAAAAGCATGATTCTCTCCCTCTCCATATAATCAAGTGCTTTTTTCAATAAATTCAATACTTTTTGATACCTGTCAATAAATGGAACTAAGGTTATGGAGTGATCTTTACCTCATACAGGGCAGATATATAGTAATAATGGGTACACCAAATAAAACGTCATCACTATTCATTCTAAATGGCCTCGATGTATACCCCTCCATCTACGGCAGCGAACCTCCCGTGTCTACCAAGATCATCAGCCCACATAAGCTGAGCCCTAACTGCTCTCGTCCTGCCTGTCCATAACCAGGGTGTCAGCTTAGCTCCCTTACAGGGTCATGCCCTCTGGAAAATATTCCTGCCGACTACTGGCTCATTCTTTGTATGTTTTATTACTGACTTTCTTCCTTCCAGCAACAGCACTTTTCCGTGGATGTTTTCCTGTTGCATTCCGTTTTTTATACTTCCAGCTACCGTGGCTGGTCTCAGCATTCAAGCATTCTTTACTCAAATGCTCAAACTAACCACGATATACTGACTGTTTTCTGATATTTTTATGCTGCCATTACAGTTTCCAGCCTTACGATATCACTCAACATCTTCTGAACATCATAATCTACGCCTTTTGTCAGTATCGTGTAGAAAATCCTGATTAGCTTACACGCAATCGCTATGACCGACTGCATCTTCTTCAAAGGATTTTGCTTCCTCGTCCTGTAATAGTCATGGATTTCTCTAAACTCTTTATTCTTTCCTATCACAGATATCGCAGCTTCATACAACGCATATCCAGGTGATTTCTTCCCCTGTGACTGATGCGGCTTTCCCCGTTATGTTTACCGGAACTATCTGCAACAATGGCATATCCCGCCAGCTTCTGCAGCTGCTTTGGGTTATCAAAACATCGAATATCACCCACCTTTGCGATAAAACAGCTTATAGTTTTTAAACCGATCCCCTTTATCTCTATCAGTTTATCAATATAAGGAATCTCTGCAAGTTTCGCTTCTATCTCCTGCATCAGATCATCCATTCTGTTTTTATATACTTCGTAATCATTCAGCAGATTTCGGATCTATGCATAAATCCCTGTAGGGATATATGGATACGAAAATCTTCCTTCATTCACCAGAGCCGCAATCGTTTTTGGATCCTTACGGTCATTCTTGTTCGGGTTATTATCATTCAGCTCTTTAGATTTCTTTACGTGATGTGGATTCACATATACCGGCTTCATCCCCTGTTCCTGCAGGTACGTTCCAAGGTTCAGCCAGTAATGACCGGTGGGTTCCATTCCTTGAATCACCGCCTCTTTCCCATGTTTCTCTGCGATATCTTCCATCCATACTTTGAATGCAGCAAACCCAGCTTCATCGTTATTGAAAGCAAATGGCTTTTTTGAGTACTCGAAATTGCACCAGTCAAAAGCTCTTGCATAATGAGTTTCACTTCCAACAATCGATTCCGACAATTAATGTTTTTTCCGTAATAGATGCAATTTTTGCGTTCTGTGCGTTATAATTCATTTCAGATACCTCTCTGTTCAATAAGATTATTTACTAACCGTGCAAAGTCAGTAATCTTATTTTACTCTGAGGTATTTTTTCTCAACCTTCTTTCTCGGTATTCCTTATATTTGAATTATACAAGAAGCTCCTTTATTCCGGAAAGCTATCTTTCAAACACAACGCCCCGTACCCAACCTGTGGATTCGGATATTCCGTAAACCCTGGAAGCTGTCCTGCCCCTCTTCTCAGATACGCTTTCACTTTCTCCCCGTACAGATATGGATCATTTCCTTTTATGATTCCCCACTCCATCAAGAGCGCCGCACTTCCTGTGACAAATGGAGTTGCAAATGAGGTACCGGAAAAACTCGCATATCCTCCTCCCGGCACGGTTGTTGTCACATTCACGCCCGGGGCCACGATATCAGGCTTCACCAGATTCAGCATTCTGGTAAAACCCCGACCTGAAAAATCTGCGTACGCAAATGTCAATGCATCATACGCACCTACCGATATCACACGCCCGGCAGTAGAAGGAATGGTGAGTGTCGTATTATCCGTTGGATTAGTAAAACCGGTTCCTCGATTCAGAACACTTTCACTTGGAAGCCATAATTCATATGCACCTGTAACAATCTTCTGCGGCATCAAAACAATCTGCCATATGCCTTCCGTAATATAAGTTTCCCGTGGCAGCATATCGATATATATTTCCTGTGAAGTACTGTATGGACTGGGCTTTCCATAATACAGAAGAATCTTTGTCCCTCCGACCACAAATCGCTGTGGGCCAAGTACCTCCTGAAGCGGACCCACCCGGACTCCGGCCGGTGTAATCAGCGCAATCTCAATCTGATCCGTATACTCTTTCCAGATCTGGACACTGATCGCAGTCTGACGGCTCTGAACAGCAAGCTGAATCCGCCTCTCCTCCCCTTCCCGAAGCGTACCGGCAGTATGGCCTGCGCTCGCTGCTTCATTGCCGGTTCCAACGCAGATACAGTTTTTCCATCGATTTGAAAGATCATCGATATAACGTTCCAGAAGCGAACTCCCATCATGTGCACCATAGGTATTTCCAAAGCAACCCCATTGCAACGGCTCTTAAGGATTTAAAAAACCGGAATGAGCGAGCCTTATACGCAAACTGGAAACCTCTGCAAATCATCAATAACAGGATGGCTATTTTATTCCGGCACAATGCCAATGAATCTGAACACACTCTTTTATATGTTCATCATTTTATTTTCCATCCCCTACACCGCCTTACAGAATCAGAACAATATCATTTACTCTATTCTTCCATCGAAGATGTCCCTACCATTGCAGAAAAATTGCGCTATGCAAGACACATGAAAGGTTTACGACAAAAAGATATTGCAGAATATCTAAACATACACCTGTCCTTGTATAACAACTATGAAAATCCTGATTATGAACAATTCCCTGTTAGAGATTTAGAAAAACTCGCTGATTTTTATCACTTGAAAATGTCCGAACTATTAGATACATATCATCTCTTTTTATATCAGCATCAAATTTCCTCTCTAAAATCTTTTCGCAAAGACAATTCACTGACTCAGCGACAACTTGCAGACATTTTAGGTGTATCAAGAACTACTTTACAATGTTGGGAAAACGGCTATCGAAATCTCCCAAAAGATATTTATAAAAAACTTTTTGAAGCCGGCATGAAAATCATTTGATTTCCTTTTTATTTAATTATTTTTAACACAACGGACAAATGTTTCTTCTTGCCCTCTCCTGCCCTTTTCCTTTTTAAGCGAAGCCGGGTTAGCGGAACAGTTTCTTTTGTCTTATTTATCAAATAAAGGCTTCTGAAAGATAAATCTACTTCTCTTACAACAAAAGACTGGCAGTATGTGATACCGCCAGCCTTCTACTCGCCTCTAAGTCAGCATTTCATCAATGCTTTTTATAATCATCTTCTTTTGTTCCTGTGAACACTGAAGTCTTTCTATATAGGTATATATGTATTCACTATGAGTTTCTGCTACTGCTTTTCTCAAAGCACTGATGCCCTGCCTATCTTCCGGATAATGCACGACAATCTCCATATAAACCTACCTCTTCCAACTATTTATCATATTGTATTCTATTTTTCTTCCAATATGTCTGATACTTGATTACTTAACATGTCCTTTTGAACTTCTTTGTAAGTTCTTTTAAGTTCATCTGCCATAGAATTAAACTTATTCCACCTGTCACACTCCATGAAACCCATAACTTCTAAAGCCGTTCTTAACCAAATCAAGTTTTTCATATTGTAAGAAATATCCTCTAACAATTCCTCGTTTGAAATAATATCATTCTGTAATTCTTCTATTTTCATATCTGAAAATCTCCTTTCTTCGATAAAGTCCACTAATTTAAGTACGTTTCCTCGTTTTTACTCTTTACTACTCACTATTTTCTTCTTTTGTTATACTGTTTATGATAAATTACATTCAGTTCTGTTCCATCTTCTGAATCATAAATACCATAAGCATTCTCGAAACATGGTTCTAATCCTTTCACACGTTCTAATGCCTGTTTATAAGTTTCTTTGTAAAGAGGTGGGGTTTTAATGCCCTTAGAGCGAGAGTATAAGCGGTAATTATTTGCATAATACGGAATTCTTTCGACTTTCTTAGATCTTGATTTTTCTTTATTTCTATCCGAAAATAATCCCATAAAATATGCTGCAATATTATCATTATCTAAAATACGGTTTACGCAGACATATCCCTTCCTCCACATATCGCTTAGTCTATCCTTTGGTATGAATAACCTTTTTCCATTTCTGTCTTTAATCAAAACATGCACATGCCAGACCCCTTTTTCAGTAGGTTCATAGATTACTATATATTCACATGTAGGATAAGCATATTTCAGTCTTTTCCAAAAGGCTTTAAAATCAGCAGACACATTATCACGGCTTTGCATATCCTCTCCATAAGTCAATGTGGCATGTAATTCCGATTCATTTCCAGTAAAATTATAATTGATAAGCCTTCTTAGAGTTGTATATGCCTTATTCATATTCTTCCTCTGATTTTTCACTGAATGACGGAATTCACATACCTCTCCGGTTCTCAGATTCACATAATGACATTTATCCAATCTCTTAATTCCACACTTCCGACTAATCTGTTTTTCCATCACCGTCATTTCAACAATATGATTTGTAACACATGTCGTTGAAATAGAATCATCCAGAGGAATCCTACCAACCACCTCCTCCCTTGAAATATAAATATTTTTGCTGTGGTTTGTTCGTTGAGTCATAGCAAGACCTCCTTTAATCATATTTCCGAGTTTTGCTTATAGCCCGGATAATACGAACTCGTTCTGAGCAGGGTTCCGCATCCTCAACTTAGAATTGTTCACAATTTATTCACATTTAAAGTATCTTACTTTTTTATGAATATACTCGATTTTAGTCTTTCAAAACCTCCTCAAAAAACATTCTTTTTTCCTGTTGTTTTCTTAATAATCAAGTCTTATTCTTACAAAAGAAAAAGAGACTCCATTTCTGAAATCTCTCTTACACTTCCTCTTTATAAAATTGTCAAACTCGTATTTGTCCTTTTAAAAGCAAATCACCGTTTAAGTCAAGCGGGCTACCAAAAAACTTCTAAAAAGTCTGTAAATGTCACTAAGTGCTCTTCACAATACTGATTTAACTTCTCAACCTTCAGCAATCAATAATATGAAATTTCATTATATATCAAACTAACTCCATCCGGACTGCTTACCGTACACTCCAAATGTCTTGCTCCTCCTGTTCCCGTCACACTCGGTCCTTCAAAAGTAATCGTATATAATTGATTTGTTGCTGATTGTCCATTCTCTAACACATCATCGTTTAATACTCTCTTTTCTAAAATCATATATGTACCATTCACATCGCCAAAATAATCTGAAAGAGAAATTGAATTTTTAATTGCACTTTCTACCATTCCTTGATATTCATTTACATGCGATCCAAAGTCTCCCCATGTTCCCTCGTAAAATATTAAATTATCAAACATCTCAAGAATTTCATTTTGTTGTGTTCCCGAACTTTCATTGATGCCCGTTTCCGTATCATTTATTTCTACATTATTTGCTTCTGTATTTTCCTCATTACTTACTTCCGAATCCTCTTCACTATTTTGAATCGGATTCTCTTTACTTGGCAAATCAGGATTGTTTACCCATGCCTCTTCATAATGTTCTTTCGTACAGGCACTCATCTTAAACAAGGCAGCTTCTTCCGAATTATTATAGTACATTAGTTCAAACACCGTTCCATCTTTGTACATATGACCATATCCGCCTGCCTCCTTCATTTTAATATACAGTTCTTGAAACTCATCTGTAGTCTCCCCAAATGAATCACATATTAATTTTCCGAATTTATCTCCAACATTTCGATACTCCATTGGAAATTGTGCTGTAACTCCCACAATTTGGTTCGTATCTTTTAAAGCTAAAATCTGAACCCCAATATTATCTGGGATCAAAGAATACTGGTTCGTATAAGTATATTTTAAATAATTATCTCCGCTCGGGAGCTCATCTGTATCTTCACTCTCCAACAAAGTTGTTCCAGGTATCATTTGAGGTGTCATAGTTTGAGCGATCAATTCTCCTACTTCCGAATCGTAAGCGGCTGCTTCCTGTAGTGATTCCAACGTTCCCTCATATACTTCCTTACGCCAAATTTCTTCATCACCACTGCACCACGATTTGTTTGCTATTTCATTAAATCTGTCACAGTAGTCTTGAACCGTCATCTTGTACGCTTTTCCGTCTTCTGTTAAAAACGATTCCCGTGATTTCGCAGATGATTTATTTTCTACGTCTTCATACCCTTTTTTGAAATCGGAAAAGAATCCTGTCGCACTTCCTATAGTGCAAAATCCTACCAAAAGAATACCTATTCCAATCAAAAATATCTTTTTCTTACTTTTATTTTTCTTTACTGGTTCTTCTATTTCATTATTTTCATCATTACATTTCGTTCCGCACTCTGGACAAAACACTGCATTATCTTCTAATTCTGTTCCGCATTGTTCACAGTATTTACTCATCTTCCTGTCCTCCACTAACATCATTTTCACCTGTATTTTCTTCCGTATATTGAAAGGTATTTCTTATATTTCTTCTTGCCTTATCTGCAATGAACGCGACCTGTCTCAGCCCTGAACTAAGCAAAATAAAAACAATTGTAATCGCAATAATACACAATAATACTTGTACTAAATGTATAGAGTTTCCAAACGTAATTGGCATATCCCAAATGGCATGCATAACAATTACAAGTACTAAAAATTTCAAAAACTGAGGCTTGTAATAATCATGATTCTCAAACTCATTCTCGCCTTTTGCCAGAACAAGTCCTACTGCCGCTATCGCCGTCCATACTGTATGTGCTCCTATTGAGAGAATTGCACGCAAAAACAGTATATCAATCATGTAGAAAATATCCTGAGAATACAATAGAGCTTGAAAAGCGTATCCCGCAGTCTCAAATACTGCAAATCCTGCTCCGACACAAGCACCTAATAATAAACCATTCAAGATATATTTTGTGTTTCGCTTTTTGATATAATGTCCAACAACTATGATTTTCCCTATTTCTTCCACTATACCAACCAGAATTGCACCTATATAATCTAATTCTCCAACACCTACTACATCATATAACAATAGTGTTGAAATCAAAGAGAAAACACCGCCCAGAAAAAATGTGGATATGACATCAAAAATGCTGATGTTCCGTGGCACATTTGTTTCCCAAAAGAAAATAACCAGCGAAAATGGTACTGTCAATGCTCCCACAAACATCGCTCCCGGAACGCCATTCATATTTCCAAATTCCACTATTACGATAAGAAGACCTATAAACACGATTGAAAAAAGCAGAAAGATCCTCGAAAACAACCAAGGTTTCGGCCATTCAGCAACCATTTCACTTTCTTTCGGAGTTGTTTTTTCCGTTCCACAAATAAAAAGTTCTTCTCGTTCCGTCAGGGAATGTTTCTTTAACACTCCACTAACTAATTCCTTTAAATGAATTTCAACATTTCCCTCCTGACCTGTCATCTCATTAATTGTATTAACGAATCCTCCTACACCTTTTTTTACTTTCGTCAGCACATCCTCTTTTTGCATTTTCATCTGACCTTGCTTGTTATTACTAAGTATCAAACTATTTCCGCATATAGGACAGAATTTCGCATTCATGCTTATTCTGTTCCCACAATACGTACAAAACTTACTCTCCTCTTGACATGCAAGCTCTGCCCCTTGTGCTTCTGCTTTTAACTCTTCATACTGACTACCGCACTTGCTGCAATATTTTGCATTATCACTTAATTCATTGCCACACCTTAAACATATTTTCTTCATACGTACTTCTCCTTAGTTGCTTCTATGATTATTTCTCTTTCATCTTTCATTAAGATATCCATAAAACCATTTCCTTCGTATACTCTCATCCTCATTACATTTTAGGTCAATTACCCCCTGATAGTCAATAGGTCATCATGCCATAATTTAAATATATTCAAAACTCCAAAGAGGAGGTGCAATGCCTATTGTCACGCTTAAAAGACTTGCGTAAAGAACGTGGCTATACCCAAATCAAAATGCAACATCTGACCGGTATAGACCAAAGTGATTACTCCAAGATAGAAAACGGCAAACGCTACTATACCTTTGAACAATGTCGAAAGATAGCCCTCGCCCTTGGCACAAGCATGGACTATCTTTCCGGACTGACAGATGAAAAGAAACCTTACCCCCGTTCCAATTCATCCAACTAGCAGAAAAACTGCCTATCATCATTATAATGACAGGCAGTTTTTTTGTACTATGCACACTGCTTAGTAATGCAATTTATTTAATTGTTTTTTCACTTCCATTACATCCTTGTAACGCTTACTTGGATTTACCATAATACATTTTTCTATAATATTTCCGATTTTTCCGGTTGCCATTTCATTCACAGGGTGTTTTCCAGTCAGCATGACGTTCATCATAATTCCTAATCCGTAGATATCCGTTCTCTCATCTGATTGTGCTTCTCCGTACTGTTCCGGCGCAGCATATCCTATTGTACCCACTGTTCTCGTATCCTTTTCCGAATACATTTTATAAATTTTAGCAGCATCAAAATCAATAATCTTGACCTCTCTATTTTTCATAACCATGATGTTTTCCGGTTTGATATCTCTATGAATAATCTGATTCAAATGCAACGCATATAATCCGTCACACACATGACTTATGATTTCCCTCACATAGCTTTCTGATAATGTTTCCTGTTCCAATCGTTCTGCAATCGTAATCCCCGGTATAAATTCTTCCAAAATAATCGTTTCTTCTTCATTACGACATACTTCATAAATTAATGGCAGGTGTTTTTGCTTCACCCCAAGCAGTCTTTCATACGCAGGATAAATCCCCTTTAATTTCTTCACTACCACATAGTTTCCCAACTGGTTATGTTTATATAAAAGCACTTCACCGCAATCTTTTTTCTTTAATATTTTTACAAAGGTATAATACTCTTTCAAGTTCTCTACTAACCACTGATACATAACTTTCTCCCATTGCCAACCCGATTTCCCCATGATATACTCTCTACGAGGTGATACAGATGATTAAAAAACCAACCGATGAACTAATGGACGCATTAAATCAATGTTCATCTGTCGAAGAATATATTAACAAAGAACAGGATTATTTGATTGATTCTGCCCTTTCCAACTATTTAAACCAACTATTAGAAG
>NZ_JAFBIZ010000259.1 GCF_021531995.1 Faecalicatena contorta | reverse complement strand
CATATAGACTTTTTATGTATTATTGTGTAGACTCTCCCATCGAGTGGACTGTGCAGGTGAGCCGGAAGGCATTGCGGATTCCCTCAAAGCAAATATGTTGGAAACATTGGAGTATTTTATGTTTCTGGCAAGAAAGGAGAAAAAATTGGCAACTACATTATGAAAAAAACTGATGGAAGAGAAGTGTTTTCCGTCAGTTTTTTGCACTTATAGATCGTTGATAACCGCAAGAATATGGGATTTTTTGTCGGGATCTAAAGTTTTTAATTTGTTGATTGCGCCTATTAATTCGATATCCAGTTCTTTGTCATTTGAAAAAAATTCTTCCGGTGTTATCTCAAAATAATCACAAATATAGAAAAAAACGGTCATAGACGGAAGCATTTTATGGCTTTCAATACGATTAATATACGATTCGCTTTGTCCGAGAGTCAGGCTCACATCACGTACTTTATCCATGCCTTCGATAATGAACATCTGAACATTTCCCAGGCCATATTTAGAACTGTCTATTAACCGACTGCTCCCTGTCATTATTCGATGGTGATCATCTTAGGCTGCTCTTCTGGCTTCTTAACTTCTTTTGGAAACTTCAGGCAGAGAACCCCGTCTTTGAAAGCTGCTTTGATGTCTTCCTGTGATAATTCCTCTCCAACATAAAAACTGCGGTTGCAGGTTCCGGTATAACGCTCTTTGTGGATGCATTTACCTCTTGCTTCTTTCTCTTCCTTTGTCTCGTTCTTATGAGCAGTGATTGTAAGATATCCATCTTTCAGATCAGCTTTGATCTCTTCTTTTGCATATCCCGGCAGTTCCATCTCAATGATGTAATCGCCCTCTTTTTCATGAATGTCAGTTTTCATCACCTGGACGGAAGTGTTGTCATAACGGCGGGTGTAGAATGGGTCATCGAACATCTCATCAAATAAATTATTAAATCCTCTGTTTGTAAGTAACATAATGCATTCCTCCTTCAAATGTATCTGAATGTTTTAGTTGTTTTATTTGCTATAGTTATTATATAACACATATTA
>NZ_JAFBIZ010000258.1 GCF_021531995.1 Faecalicatena contorta | reverse complement strand
CATAAATATAATATAAAAACAATGCGGTTCTAAGGCAATTAACTATCTGCTTCTATGACCTACAGGAATTTGACAATAATGAAGAAATTTCTTATAAAAAGCCTGAAAACACAGGTGTATTCACTTATCAAAAGCTTTTGAGTCCGCGTTTCAAAGCCTAGGTAATCGAGCAAAAGCAAAGATGCTCTCTGTACCGGAACGCACTGCTCTATAGTTCTGGAAAAGTTTGCGCTGATAAATCGGAAGGGGGTATTTTTAAACTGGAATATCCAGCTAGCCTTGCAAGGGAGCAAAATGCTTGCGTTTCTTTTTCATAATTATAAAACAATACGAGGTGGATTTTATCCACCCCGAAATTAAGCTTATTTTATGTGTAAATACAAAGAGCAAATTGCTATATTGCAATCCTTATTAGCCATTTGCAGTTATTACAATGCGAAAGGGCTTTATCCATCCATTAGATTGCATTGCAGCACAATAATTGTTCCCAAAACCAATAGCAAAATTATCATAGTTTCCCCAGTCAAAATCGTATGTATCTGTAATTTTAAATGCTACAGAATAACCGCCAGATGATTTTTTTGTGAATGTAGCAGAATAATCCACATTATGTAATGCAGTATAAGCATCGAGACTTGAATTAGACGTTGTATAGGCAAAACTTCCAGATATTGTCCCGGAAGACTTGTTAGGAACAAGAATTTGTTGTTCAAATTTTGGATAGATTTCATCTGTGAAAGCTTGATTCTGGGTCAATTCGTTTGCCCAGGAATCACCTTTATGATAAATAGTTGATGGAGTCCAAGAGGTATATACTTTATCCATTGGAACTATTGCATGATCCATATAGTCAGCAGTATGAGTTGCTCCTCTTAATCTTACAAGGCTAATGCCAGCAGAATAATCTCCCATTGCGGAGATATATAAATCTTCCCATGCAGCATTAAAGCTTGGTGTACTAGCCATTAATTCTTTTTGCTTTTGAATCGCATCATTTAATGATTTTTCAGACAATACATCTAATTCATGTAAAGAAT
>NZ_JAFBIZ010000257.1 GCF_021531995.1 Faecalicatena contorta | reverse complement strand
AAATAATTCTCGATGCTATAATTTCATTTTTTATCCTAATTTCGGCGGATAGATTCTTGCTTTTCTATGCCTCTAGCTGAACCAGACTCATTTTTCAAGGATTTTTTACAGATAGATTCCTGCTTTTTTATACTTCTAGCTGAACCAGACTCATTTTTCAAGGATTTTTTACAGATAGATTCCTGCTTTTTTATACTTTTAGCTGAACCAGACTTGATTTTCAATAGATTTTTCAATGGATTATCGGCGGATCGATGCCTCATATTAGATTAATACCTGATCATACCAGATTATTTTAGATTAATACCTGATCATTTTAGATTAATACCTGATCATTTTAGATAATGATACATAAAAAGGCATAATCCTTACGGATTAAGCCTTAAAATAACAAATGCCGCAGACCGGAATCGAACCGGTACGGGAGTATAAGTCCCGCAGGATTTTAAGTCCTGTGCGTCTGCCAGTTCCGCCACTGCGGCATTCTTACAACACGATGTGTGTGTTGTAAAGTGGGACCAATAGGGCTCGAACCTATGACCCTCTGCTTGTAAGGCAGATGCTCTCCCAGCTGAGCTATGATCCCATATGCAATTGTATCGCTGCATCTTTTTTGATGCAAACGACCCAGAAGAGACTCGAACTCTCGACCTCCGCCGTGACAGGGCGGCGCTCTAACCAACTGAGCCACTGGGCCAGGATAATGGACCTTCGGGGACTCGAACCCAGGACCGATCGGTTATGAGCCGATTGCTCTAACCAACTGAGCTAAAGGTCCAAAATCAATAAGTCCCTGTTAGGAACTAAGCCGATGATCGGACTCGAACCGATAACCTGCTGATTACAAATCAGCTGCTCTGCCAATTGAGCCACATCGGCAACTACAACCCATTCGCTTGGGCAATGACTCCGACGGGAATCGAACCCGTGTTACCGCCGTGAAAGGGCGATGTCTTAACCGCTTGACCACGGAGCCATGTTACCTTGTCACTGAAGAATCTGTTTTTAATTCCTCAAGCGACCGAGTTATATAATACCATAAGATTATTCTTTTGGCAAGTGTTTTTCAAAAAAAT
>NZ_JAFBIZ010000256.1 GCF_021531995.1 Faecalicatena contorta | reverse complement strand
TTGTATAACGAATATATTACACAAATCAAGAATGAACTCATAAATATCCCGGACGGAATCCTTTTTGAACAGACATATCCCTGCATAGATACTCCTGTCTGTTCTGAACACCTTGATACGCTTCCAAATGGTAAGGGCAAAAAAATTTCATGGAAATTATTGACTGGAATTACTATTATTTTTCAAGATTATTTAGCAGAACAGATTTCCTGTAACCACAAACCAGAAAAGGAACTTTTGGAAATTAACTATTGTCGCTATGGACGAATCGGCTGGAATATGAAAAACGGTCGTTCCATCTACCTTGGTCCTGGTGATTTCTCACTTCACACAAGGCAACTATGCGCCGGTTCCGTCATGACTCTGCCCAGCGGTCATTATGAAGGACTTACTGTCTGCATTGATCTTTCACAATTTGATCAGGCACCCCCAGAACTCTTAAGAGGGACAAAAATAACAGGGCAGATGCTTTCGGAAAAATTTTGCTCTCGTGGAAATTTCTCCTTACTTACAGGCAATGAAAAAACAGAAGCAATCTTTTCTGGATTTTATAATTTATCCGAAAATCTCAGGAAACAATATTTCATATTGAAATCCCTCGAGCTACTTCTCTATCTTAGTGAATTTAAAATCACTTCCGGAAAAGAACCAGGGAAATACCAGTCGGAACAGGTGGAAATTATCCGCCAAATCCATGATTACCTTTTACAGAACATAAACCACCGGATAACAATTGAAGAGTTATCAAAACAGTATCTAATGAACCCTACAACTTTGAAATCTGTATTTAAAGCAGTATATGGAGATTCTCTTGCTGCACACATGAGAGAGCACCGACTAGAAAAAGCTGCTATACTGCTTACCGAAACCAATAACAGCATCTCACAGATTGCTAAAGCAGTCGGTTATACAAGCCAGAGCCGCTTTTCTACAGCTTTTCATGAAGTATACCAAATGCTTCCGTTGGAATATCGAAGAATTCATTCCAACATTCACTAAAATATATATTTCTTAATAAAAAGCAGACCATAAGGATAATCAGACAGTAGCTAATTATCTTTATGGTCTCTATTATATC
>NZ_JAFBIZ010000255.1 GCF_021531995.1 Faecalicatena contorta | reverse complement strand
TCCTTATCTCGTCATATATGCTATCTACCAGATTCGCAACTGTATACTCAATTATGTTATAAATCATCAAGGAAACATTTGATTTTAATATATTGATTAATGATTGGTAAGTTAAATGTATACCTGTACCTTCGGAATGAAAAAATTTGCTAAATTTGCTCACGCCATCTTCTCTATCATTTTCTTTAGCTTCTAAAAACTCCATCAATTCTAAAAAATCTTCTATTTCTTTTTTCCTATTATCATAAGTATCTCTAAATGCTATCATCTAATCACCTGCAAGTAATTTATTTTTAACAAAATCAATTCTTCCAACTAACTTATTTTTATTATTTGCGGCATCTGACCGAGTACATTTTGCGAATTCTTCCCCAGTAACCCAAGATGAAATATCTTTTACTGGTAATTCCGGGTTCTCTTTAAGTGCCATTGCAATCCCTATTGAAAGGGCTTCAAATCTTGCTCTTGGTGTAGATTTCGATGTAGGTGTCTTCCTAAATCCCTGCTTTCCAAGAATTTTTTCAGCATAATCCAACATTGCATTAAATCTACTCCGGCAATCTGCAATAATATCGTCATTTTTATCACACAACTCATTTTGCTTTTCTACATAATTATCAATATATTGCGTAACATTTCCAGTATATCCTTCAAAATCATTATCATAATTATCAGAATATGCAAAAAATCTAGAAACCAATTCAAATCCTTCGTATCTATCTTCTGTAATAGTTGTTCTTGGTGCCAATTCATTAAATTTAGGTATTTTTACACATTCTTCTAAGAAATCCTTAAATTTCCCCTCAAAAGCTCCTCTTCTTGCTTCCGCCGCTTTTGCTTGCCGTCCACCTGTATTAATTCTCTTAAATATTTCCTGACGAACCTTTTCTGTTGTACCCTCTTCCAAAAACACAACTCTTATACTTGTATTTAAAAACCTTCTTTGAATAACAGGATCCAAGTCACTAAATTTAAACCCATTAGATCCTGTTAATATCTGTAAGCCTTGTAATTCTAAATTATTTTGGCAAAATTGAACAAGAGTCCGTGTTCTCTGTGCCCCATCAACGATTTCAATTCTTCCATCTTTTGTATCAGCAAAAAACATAAATGG
>NZ_JAFBIZ010000254.1 GCF_021531995.1 Faecalicatena contorta | reverse complement strand
AATTTGAGTTCTATCTGTTCCAACAATATATGCCATAATCAAACCTCCTAGTTCCTATATCTCGTGATTTAATTATACCATTTATGCTAATTGTTAGACAGTCTGTTAAACCAATCGCATCAATTTCCGGCATAGCTGCAGCAGTTTCAAGCAGTTTTTTTGCACTTAAACCGGAAGTGCTGTAGCCAAACTGATCCACACAGAATTGTACCATAATAAAAAGTGGGTACTCTTTTTTGAGGCGTTGAATTGCAGAGAGTATATGTTCTGTATCCGGAAATGTTTCAAACGTGAGAACAGAGATTCCGTTTTCGGCGAAACATCTTGCTATCTGATAATATTCCTCTGATAACGGGTCGGTATCAGAGTTCCTTGTAGTGCTTTCAGGAATGGGACCGATGTCTCCGGCAATAAAGACTTCTTTGTCTCCAATAGCCGTTTTTGCAATCTTGATAGCAGCCAGAATATTATTTTTGACAGTTGTCCAGTCAGAAGACAGCAGGGATGTGTTGGAAGCAAAGGTGTTCGTACGAATCAGTTTTGCCCCGGCCTCAATATAAGAGCTGTGAATCTCAAGAACCCGTTCCGGGAAAGAAGTATTGGCATTTTCAGGCATATCGTCTGTCTGATGTTTTTCTGAGTAGTAAGTTCCAAAGGAACCGTCGGTGATGAGTTTATGATATTTTAAGTATTCATTTATCGTCATGGGAGATTCTCCTTATATAAGTTTTGCTTTTTAGTATAGCACATTTTCAGGGGCTCATGTATTAGGAAAATTTATAGCCGGTAATAAGAAAGATTTATCTGATCAGTAATGTGTTATACCGATGCAGGGTAAAAAAATAGCCATAAATCTTGAAATATCAAGGTTTATGGCTATTATGCGGATGGTGGGACTTGAACCCACACGAGGTCACCCCCGCAAGATTTTGAGTCTTGTGCGTCTGCCATTCCGCCACATCCGCATGTGTTGAACATATCAACAACATATTAAATTATAACCTTAAAACATAAAACTGTCAATCCTTTTTTGATTTTTAATTTTCTTCTATAAACCATTTTTGATATTGTCCTAATATACCACAAAGAAAAATGTCCCGAATGTGGTATGATACTCTCATTAAGC
>NZ_JAFBIZ010000253.1 GCF_021531995.1 Faecalicatena contorta | reverse complement strand
ATCATATCCTTTATTTTTCGTCTATATCTTTTGGAAAAATCGGTATTTGTCGTATAGATCTATTTGAAAACCTGCGCTTTCACAAGAACGCTTCGACGATCTTCGCTTACCTCAGCTTTTCTTGTGAAAGCGCATAATTCAAATTTTAAATCTTTTACAGATGAATGGAATAATCATACTGCAGAAATTTGATTGAAAGAATAAACATCACGAGTAATACACCTGTGGCGATCAGCATAATCACGCTGTTCTTCATCGGTATCCGGGCACTTCGTTTCAGTGCTTTTTTCCGATACATAATAAATCCGCGTATTCCGATACAGATTGCACATACAATCACAAATTCAATTAAAATCTGTATTATCGACGATCCCAAAAATGCAATTCCAAGACCACAGATTGCAAAAGAATTTCCAAGAGCACCAAGTCCGTTTGCACCCCAGTCTCTTCCATAAACCCATAAGAAATCTTTTTCCGTAATTCCTTCAAATATAGTAAGCCCGATTCCATATAAGATAAAAAATATGCCGATTCCTTTCACTACATAAGAGGTAACTACAGCGATATCTGCCTCCGGAGGTGACAGATGCGAAAATCCCACAACAAACATTTTTCCAAGTAATATCCATAATATAAGATAGAGAATACTCTTTCCTAAAAATTTTTTATCAATATCTTCCTTCATAATTTGTTCCAACCTCACTTTCCAGGTGTTTTTATCACCATAAAGTATACCTTCATCGATATCGGCAACACTGATATCATCCATGATGATGATTTCACATGTGGCTTTAATTTCTTTTATCTTCTGCTCTTCTTCCTGCAATTCGTTCAGCCTTTTTTCCATCACAGATCTCAGGGATGTTTTGCCATCCAGAACCTCCTGAATATCCGGAACGGACACATTCAGAAGCCGCAGTGTTTTTATCTGCTTCAGTCGTCTGACATCTTCATCTGAATACTCCCGATATCCGTTCATCTTTCTAATCGGATGGATCAGATTTTCTTTCTCGTAATATCGGATATTCACACTCTTTATTCCTGTCACCTGCTCTACTTCTTTTATCAGCATTTGCTTCACCTCTCATAAAAATCATACGCGTATGTCTTTTCTTTCCCAAATCATAGACCCTAAAGTCGCTGTAATGTCA
>NZ_JAFBIZ010000252.1 GCF_021531995.1 Faecalicatena contorta | reverse complement strand
GCCCGAAGCCGGTGACCCAACCTTTACAGGAGGGAGCCGTCGAAGGTGGGACCGATAACTGGGGTGAAGTCGTAACAAGGTAGCCGTATCGGAAGGTGCGGCTGGATCACCTCCTTTCTAAGGAAGAAGAAGTAAGGGTTGTTGTTTATTGTTTAGTTATCGAGGAGTGAGTGCACAGCACAACTGGAAGAAGTATGATGGAAGCTTGCTTACAATCATACGGATGACAGTTGGGGTGTATAAGAAGGCTTGAATCTACCGAGAAGGAACGAAGTGGATTCGAGGTAGATGAAAGACTTCTGCACTCACGATTATCAGATAACAGTTTTTAATTCCGTCAAAAGAATTGAAAGCATTTCTGGTGGCGATGCGCTTGAGGGTCACACCCGTTCCCATCCCGAACACGATGGTTAAGCCTCAAGCGGCCGATGGTACTTCACTGGAGACGGTGCGGGAGAGTAGGTGGCCGCCAGATTTAAAAAAGTTATTTAAGATGGGCTTATAGCTCAGCCGGTTAGAGCGCACGCCTGATAAGCGTGAGGTCGGTGGTTCGAGTCCACTTAAGCCCACTTTAATATATAACTAACAGCATACCAAATGGGGGATTAGCTCAGTTGGGAGAGCGCCTGCCTTGCAAGCAGGAGGTCACGAGTTCGAATCTCGTATTCTCCACTCGGTGTAAGAATCAAAACTGATGGTTACACCAATATGTACCTTGAAAATTGCATATAAGAAATAGAAATGATGAAGATTTTAAATATCTTAATCAAGACATCCGAGGTAATTGTTATAACAGGTAATGATTATCGGTCTGAAGAAAACAGACCCAAAAAAAATTGACCTAAGCCAACGCCGATAACGCTATATCGGTGTAGACGAAGAAAGCACCCCGTGCGAGAGCGGGTCATCTCCAAGACCTATGGTCTTGTCGATGTCATTTGCTCCGCAAATGTCCGCTAAAATCCCGGAACAGCCATATGAATGCAAGCATTCAATGGCAGTCCTGAATTTCAGCAGCCGCTTTCTGAGTTAGTTGGTCATGCTAGAAAGAGCGTATGGTGGATGCCTTGGCACTAAGAGCCGATGAAAGACGTGATAAGCTGCGAAAAGCTTCGGGGAGGAGCAAATATCCTACGATCCGGAGATTTCTGAATGGG
>NZ_JAFBIZ010000251.1 GCF_021531995.1 Faecalicatena contorta | reverse complement strand
AACAAGGCATGTTAATTATACATAGGCGGAACGTAAACAAATAATATGTTAAATACTTTAGAGAAAGGGATTGGATGTAAATATGGTTGCACAAAAGGTTGTCAAGCAGTCTGCTATGTTGGTTCTTATAAGTTCCTTAAAAATTAGGTAGACAATAGCAATGTAAAGAGGTGAAACTATGAGCAGATATACGAGCAAAATTCAAGGTACTTACAGTACTGTTATTACACCAAGAGGATGTATAGTGTGTAGTAATAACTGTTTACAAACATGTTCAGGTTCATGCCATGGAGATTGTAAGAAAACGTGTTCGGGAGGATGCGCAAAAAACTGTAAAGGTGGTTGTACCGGTCTTAGTAACAAAATTTAGTTATTCAAAATTAGGAGAGGGAGAAATCCCTCTCTTTAAAGGATTAGGCATATGAAAATATTATTGAAAATATTAAAAAAAAATGCGCGTAATAGTATTGTGTGTGTTATGAGTGCTATTTTAGTTGCAATTATGTTATTTGTCTTTCTAGGAGTTAAAGAATTGGTTCTTGGAACAATGAGTATGGAAGAAAGGGTTCGGTCGCAACAAGGAGTTGCGATTCAAACGTACATGTATATATTGCTGTTTATTGGTCTGATTTTGATCAGCTATACAGTAAGCAATTATAGCCGGATAAGAATCAAAGATTATGGAATGTTTATGGTATTCGGAGAAGAAAAGAAAGATATTATCCGGATGATAATTCTGGAATATGGGATTATCTGTGGTATTTCGTGGCTGATTGGGTGTGTAGTGGGAACGCCTTTTGTAATTCTTCTTCAGTCTATATTCAGAAAAGAAGGGATTCAAACAGTTCAAGATCCATGCTGGTTTCTAAAGAATATTGGAAGTACATGTTTTTATATGTGTGTTATTTTGTGCATTGCAGTAATCATGAATATAATAAAAATTCAAAACAATTCACTGGCTTCGCTTTTGAATACGGAACAGAAAAGGGGGACGGTTCCGTCTGTTAAAGCAAGCGTGATAGGTGCGATTGCAGGGCTGATCTGTTTTGTGTCTGCAATTATTCTTTTTTCGAAGGTTCCTATGACATATCCACGTATGAAATATGGAGTTCTTTTTTCGCTGACCGGATTATATCTTTGGTTTACTTATTTGGGAAATGTTATATTGCGATGGGTGAAAAAGAAAGAAAAATGGTATGACAGACATATTCTTACGCTAAAAACGTTGTATCAC
>NZ_JAFBIZ010000250.1 GCF_021531995.1 Faecalicatena contorta | reverse complement strand
GAATTATTTCATTAGAAATATCTATTTGCAAAAAGCCCTGAGAAATCCCAAAAATTGCTTGAAATTAGCATCGAGAATTACTTGAAAAAGGAGAGCTATCTGATATGCAGAATTTCTTATCTAATTTCCATATAGTATTGCGAAGAGCATATTGTAGCCCGGGAGTATATACCAAAAAGCAAGGATGGTATACTCCAAAAACAAGAATGGTATACCCCAAAACAAGGATGGTATACCCCAAAAACAAGGATGGTATACCCCAAAACAAGGATGGTATACCAGAACCAACAGCGTATGCCGGGGGCTATATTAGAAACTAATAGCAGGTTTGGAAACTGGTCACATTAATATCACACAAATATATATCAGGAGGTTATACCATGGAACAAGTGAAAGAATTGCTGGAAGCACGAAAAAGTTTTCTGCTTCAGTTAAAAAAAGAAAAAGTGGAGGCTCTCAGGACTGTTCCTGAAGGATCATTGCGTGTCTGCAGTCATGGGAAAAGGACACAGTATTATCATAGAAATAATCCGAAAGATTTTAGTGGTGTGTATATTCGCAGCAATGAGATTGAACTTGCAAGGGAGTTAGCGCAGAAAGATTATGATCAGAGAGTGCTTCGTGCGATTGAAAAAGAGGTGAATGCCATTGACAAGTATTTCAGTAATTATCCACAGGTTAATGTAGAGAATGTATATGAAAGTCTGCATAAAGAGCGCCAGAAATTAATCAAGCCGGTCAGGAAATCAGATCAGGAATATCTTCGGGAATGGGAAGGTGTGGAATATGAAGGAAAAGAATTTGATGAAAACATGCCGGAATTCTATACCGCAAAAGGGGAGCGAGTGCGTTCAAAGTCTGAGGTTATTATTGCAGACATGTTATACAGAGAAGGGATTCCTTATCGTTATGAATATCCCTTATATCTGAGAGGAACAGGCAGGATTTACCCCGATTTTACAATTTTGAATTTAAGGCTGAGAAAGGAAATCTTATGGGAGCATCTGGGAATGATGGATGATTTTGCATATGCAGAAAAAACGGTTCGGAAAATATCCGGTTATGAGCAAAATGGAATTTTCCCGGGAGAGGACTTCATTCTTACGTATGAAACAAGAAAGAGTCCCTTGAATTCCAGAACAATCATGCGTATGATCAAGCATTATTTACTGTAAAAAATCTCTGACGGTCAATAGTATTCCTTTTTTAAAAACATATATTTTTTGATTATATTTTTGAAGTATTTTTTTACATTTCATGTATAATAG
>NZ_JAFBIZ010000024.1 GCF_021531995.1 Faecalicatena contorta | reverse complement strand
AAAGTAATCAGTACAGAAAAGGCACCATTAGCAATCGGACCATATTCACAGGGAATTAACACCGGGAATCTGTTATTCCTCTCCGGACAGCTTCCAATCTGCCCGGAAAAGGGAGATATTGTAGCAACAGACATTGAAGGACAGACCAGACAGTCCCTGGAAAATGTAAAAGCGATTCTGGCATCTGAGGGATGTACCATGGACAATGTTGTAAAAACGACTGTTTTTTTGAAAAATATTGCAGATTTTGCAAAAATGAATGGCGTATATGCAGAGTTTTTCAGTGAAGGTAATTATCCGGCAAGATCTGCATTTCAGGTAGCAGCGCTTCCAAAGGATGCATTGGTTGAGATCGAAATCGTTGCTTTGAAAGAGAACTAAGATGATGGATATGTTGATAAAACTGGTACCTGTCGCCGGAGTGCTTGCGGCATGTGATAGAAGACATGCGGGGAGTATTAAAAAACAAATAAAGAGATAAAAAGATTGGTAAAAAAACCTTCCGGCGTGGAAGGTTTTTTTCAATTTTATGAAAAGCCGGTATGGCTGTCTGATCAGCTGCTCCATGACATATTTCCATATAAAAGGTCATTTATAGATAATGGAAATGCTATGGAAGATGCTCTTGTAAAACTGTTCTGGTTCTTCTACAATATACAGTATGAAAAAGAAGAAATTATAATACAGGGGGAATGTAAAGATGAATCTTTTTTCACCGGCTGAAATTGCGAGAAACTATATCAATGTCGGAAAGGGCAAGGTCAATACGCCGATCCCAAAGATGCTGCTTCTGGCAGTCATGGCAGGTGCATTTATTGCGCTTGGCGGTGTGGGTGCAACGACAGCCGCTGTCGGTGTGCAGCCTGCATCTGTCGGGAAGCTGATGGGGGCATGCATCTTCCCGGGAGGTCTTACCATGGTGCTTCTGGCAGGAAGTGAGCTTTTTACCGGCAACTGTCTGCTTACGATTCCACTTCTGGAGAAGGAGATCAGGTTGTCCGAAATGCTGAAAAACTGGGTTGTAGTATATGTCGGCAATTTTATCGGGGGGATTCTGGTGGCGGCAGGGATCGTATATTCGCATCAGATCAGCCTGTTTGACAATGGGATGGCAGTATCAGTAATCTCTACAGCAGCGGGAAAGTGTACGCTTGGCTTTACAGATGCACTGATCCGTGGGATTTTCTGTAATTTTCTTGTGTGCATCGCTGTATGGGTGTCTTTCGCAGCCAAAGATGTAGCGGGCAAGATTATCGGTCTGTTTTTCCCGATCATGATCTTCGTTGTCTGCGGATTTGAGCACAGCGTAGCCAATATGTATTACATAGGTGCAGGGCTGTTCGCCAAAGGAATTCCGGAATATGCGCAGGCGGCTTCTGAAGCAGGCGTGAATCTGGATGTGATTACATGGGGACATTTTCTGGGGACGAATCTGATTCCGGTAACAATTGGAAATATCATTGGGGGAGGCATCTGTGTAGGATGTGTATACTGGTTCCTTTATCTGAGAAAAAAGGATGAAAAATAAGGGATAGAAAAAGCAAAAAAGTTGTCTGGACAACATATAATAGCATCTGTTTTTGCTATACTGATGTTGGCCGTAAAAAGAGAGTTAAGAGGAATTGTGGTAAGTTCATGGTATCGTATCGGATGGCCAGGGATGTTATAGCAGTTCCTTTTCTATTTATAGTAAGTTTTTATATTGGATCAAGTAATTATCGTTGAAATGGGAACGGATAAAGGAGATGGAAGAAAGATGAAGCTGGTAAAAACAGAGGATGCAGTTGGACAGGTATTGTGTCACGATATTACACAGATCATAAAAGGAGTGACAAAGGATGCGGTATTTCGGAAAGGGCATGTGGTGACCGAGGAAGATATACCGGTTCTTCTGTCTGTGGGAAAGGAAAATCTGTATATCTGGGAAAAAGAAGAAGGAATGCTGCATGAAAATGAAGCTGCGGAGATTCTTCGAAGGATCTGTCAGGGTAACGGTATGCATCCATCGGAAGTGAAAGAGGGAAAGATTGAACTGATTGCAGATATCGATGGTGTGCTGAAGATTGATGTTGAAAAGTTGAATCGCATCAATTCACTGGGTGAGATGATGATTGCCAGTCGCCATGGGAATTTCCCGGTCAGAAAAGGAGATAAGATTGCAGGTACCAGAGTCATTCCTCTGGTGATTCACGAGGACAAGATGAAGAAGGCAGAAGAGGTTGCAGGAGAGGAGCCGATCTTTCAGATTCTGCCTTACGGAAAGAAAAAAGTCGGGATTGTTACAACAGGAAGTGAAGTATACAAGGGACGGATTCAGGATACATTTACCCCGGTGATTCGGGAGAAGCTTGCAGAGTATGGAATTACAGAGGCCGAGCAGGTGATCTGTGATGATGATCACAGAATGATTACCGGAGCGATTGAAGAGATGCTTGTCAAGGGCTGTGACATGGTGATCTGTACAGGCGGCATGAGTGTGGATCCGGATGACCGCACTCCGCTTGCGATCCGGAACACAGGCGCCGATATCGTGACGTATGGAGCACCGGTGCTTCCGGGAGCGATGTTCCTGCTGGCATATTACCAGGGGGATATCCCGGTCATGGGACTTCCGGGCTGTGTCATGTATTCGAAGAGAACGATCTTCGATCTGGTCCTTCCAAGAATCATAAGTGGAGAAAAACTGACAGCAGAGGATCTGAATGGTCTGGGGCAGGGCGGACTGTGCCTGTCCTGTCCGGTCTGTACATTCCCAAACTGCGGTTTTGGAAAGGGAAGATAGGTGAACCGGAATGAGAACGTTATTTGAAGCGATGGAGCAGACCGCTTCGAACACACGGAGAATGGTTCTTACAGTTCTGGATGAGAAGATCCCGGCAGAAAAAGTGTTGGCAGTGGATGGAAAAATAGTCTGGGAAAGCAGAGAAAATGGTTTTTTCCGGCAATATCCAACAGAGATCGAGGGACTTACGGAAGGTGGACTTATCGATCTGGGAGAGTCGCAGGTGTTCTGTGATGTGTTGGGAGAAGATACGAAGATTGTCATCTGTGGCGGAGGACATGTATCTATCCCGGTGATCATGCTGGGCGTGATGATGGGCTGTGAAGTGACGGTTCTGGAAGACCGTCCGACTTATGCAGACCATGCAAGACGTGCAGGAGCAACACAGGTGATCTGTGAACCTTTCGAAGAAGGGTTGGAAAAGGTTGCGGGGGATGCGGGAACGTATTTTGTGGTTGTGACCAGAGGACATCGATATGATCAGATCTGTCTGGAGAAGATCGCACAGAAGGAACATGCCTATATCGGCATGATCGGAAGTCGCAGAAGAACCAGAATGGTAATAGAGACGCTGAAGGAAAAAGGGATCAATCCGGAGGTGCTGGATGGTGTCTATACTCCGATCGGCCTGGATATCAAGGCCGAGACACCGGTGGAGATCGCAGTTGCCATCATGGCAGAGATCATAGAAGTGAAAAACCGAAAGCAACGTTCCGGCGGATATACAAAAGAAATCCTGAGAGCGATTATGGATCGGGGGACGGATACCGGACGAAAAGTGCTTGCGACGATCGTATCCAGAAAGGGCTCCGCACCGCGAACGGTCGGAACGAAGATGCTGATCCTTCGGGACGGAAGATGTGTCGGAACAATCGGCGGAGGCTGTATGGAGGCTAAAGTGGTGCAGAAGGCACTTGCCATGGCTTCGCAGGGAAAGCCGGAGGTTCGTATCTGTCAGGTAGATATGACAGGAGAAGATGCGGAAGAAGAAGGTATGATCTGTGGTGGAGTGATCCGTGTATTGCTGGAATTGATATAGCAGGTAACCGCGAGACAAGTTTGCAAATGTCTGATTGATATAAATATGAAAGGAAAGATACAGGAATGCTGGACGGACATGGAAGAAACATCAATTATATGAGGATTTCGATCACGGATAGATGTAATCTGCGCTGCCGGTATTGTATGCCCGATGGGATTTCCTGGATTCCGATGGAAGAGATCCTGACCTATGAAGAACTGGAGCTTCTGGTAAGAGAAGCGGCAGAACTGGGAATTCGAAGAATTAAAGTCACCGGCGGCGAACCGCTTGTAAGAAAAGGCTGCCCATCCCTTGTAGGAATGCTGAAGCGGGTTCCCGGGATTGAGCAGGTAACACTTACGACCAATGGCGTATATCTTGCGGAATATGCCAGAGAACTGAAAGAAAACGGACTGGATGCGGTGAATGTCAGCCTGGATACATTGAATCCGCAGCATTTTCGGGAGATCACCGGAAGAGATGAACTGCATCGGGTACTGGAAGGACTGGATGCGGCGTTTCAGTATCAGATTCCGCTGAAGGTAAATGCGGTTCTTCAGAAGGGGAAAAATGAAGAGGAATGGCCGGAGCTTGCATCCCTTGCAAAGGAACGCAGACTGGATGTCCGGTTTATTGAGATGATGCCGATCGGATACGGGAAAAAGTATGAATCGATCGCCAATGAGGAGATCCTTCGACAGTTGGAAATGCAGTATGGACCACTTGAGAAGGATGACAGAATTCATGGCAATGGCCCGGCGGTGTATTACCGGGTGCCCGGATATCAGGGAAGTATCGGATTCATCAGTGCAATTCATGGAAAGTTCTGTCAGTACTGCAACCGGATCCGCGTGACATCCACAGGAGACATCAAATCCTGCCTGTGCTTTGAGGACCGGATCTCTGTAAGAGATGCGCTGAGGGCAAAGGATACACAGAAAGTAAGAGAACTTCTGGAAACTGCCATTCAGAACAAACCGGCGGTACATCGGTTCGAGGAGCGGGATATGATAACGGAAACACAGGAAATGTCATCCATAGGAGGATAATAATATGGGAGAATTAAAAGCCATCTGCATCAGCGAAAAACGCGGGACGCAGAAGAAAGAGATCCCCGAAGCAAGAGTGCTTGTGGACTGGGGAATTGAAGGAGACGCACACGGCGGCAAGTGGCATCGTCAGATCAGTCTGCTTGCAGTCGAGAAAATAGAGGAATTCCGCAGAAAAGGAGCCGATGTGGAATTTGGAGCATTTGGAGAAAATCTGATCATCGAAGGATTCGATCTTCGAAACCTTGCCGTAGGAACCAGATTTCAGATTGGCGAAGTCATTCTGGAACTGACGCAGATCGGGAAGGAATGTCACAGCCACTGCGAGATCTATAAGAAAATGGGAGACTGTATCATGCCAAGAGAAGGAGTATTTACCAAAGTGCTCTGTGGCGGAGTGATTCGAAAAGGTGACCCGGTGGAGCTGATTCCTCCGGCCCCTGACAGACCTTATACGGCTGCGGTGATTACCTTAAGCGACAAAGGATATGCGGGAGAGCGGGAAGATAAAAGCGGACCGCTGATCTGTGAGTTGCTGCAGGATGCCGGTTACGAGATCGTAGAGACGTTTCTTCTGCCGGATGAGAGAGTGCCTCTGGAACGTCAGATGATCCGTCTGGCTGATCAGAGACAGGTGAATCTGATCCTTACGACCGGAGGAACCGGATTCTCCGCACGTGATATTACACCGGAAGCGACGATTGCAGTGTGCGACCGAATGGCAAGAGGAATTGCAGATGCCATTCGGGGATATTCTATGAGCATTACTCCAAGAGCAATGTTCAGCCGGGCAGAATCAGGAATTCGTAAGAGTACATTGATTGTCAATCTGCCGGGAAGCCCCAAAGCAGTACAGGAAACTCTGGAATATCTTCTCCCTGAGCTTCCGCACGGACTGGGAATCTTAAGGGGCAGTGAGGGAGAATGTGCGAGAAAGTAATCACATTTACATGTGGATCAGAACCATTCAGACAGTTTTATCGGAAAGAAAAAAGATGAAAAAGAGAACGATTATGAAAAGACTTACAGCAGCACTGCTTGTAGCCACAATGGCAGCAGGAATGATGGCCTGCGGCGCCAAAGAGGAAGCTGCAGATGCTGAGCAGACGGAAATCCAGGTGTTTATCGCTGCCAGTCTGAATACGGTTATGACAGAGCTTGCGGAAATGTACAATGAAGAGCATCCGGAAGTAACAATTACTTATAATGCAGACAGCTCCGGAACATTGATGACACAGATCGAAGAAGGATATGAGTGTGACATTTTCTTCTCCGCTGCACAGAAACAGATGGATCAGCTGGAAGAAGACGGACTTGTTGTAGACGGAACCAGAGCGAATGTAGTCAACAACCAGGTTGTAGTTGTAACATTGAAAGACAGTGACACAAAAGTAACCGGACTTGAGAATATCGGTGAAGCAGAAAACATTGCTCTGGCAGGAGGAAGCGTTCCGGTTGGAAAGTATACCAGACAGGCACTGGTAAACCTCGGCGTTCTGGAAGAAGTAGAAGATGTCTCAGCTATTACGACACAGGAAGTATCCGATGCACTTGGCGGAGTGGAGATCAGCGAACAGGATAACGTAAGTAAAGTACTTTCAGCTGTAGTAGAAGGTTCCTGCGAAGTCGGAACTACATATTATTCTGATACTTATGGATATGAGGATGATCTTACGATTCTGGAAACAGTAAGTTATGATCTGACCGGAAATGTCATCTATCCAATCGCTCTGATCAGCAATTCAGAAGCAGATGATGCACAGACAAAAGCAGCAGAAGATTTCCTGGCATTCATTCTGTCAGACGAAGCAAAAGCAGTGTTTGACGCATATTACTTTGATACAGACGTAGAATAAGACAAGGTGCCTGCGGCAGCCGGAGGGAGGAGCAAGATGCTAGATATATTAAAGAATCTGGACTACAGTCCTTTGATCATCTCATTGAAGACGGGAGTGGTGGCAACCTGTATTTCCTTCTTTCTGGGGATCTTTGCAGCCAGAAAAGTAATCATGGCTCCGCCGGGGAAAAAGGCGGTCATTGACGGAATTCTGACGCTCCCGCTGGTATTGCCACCGACGGTTGCGGGCTTCTTTCTGCTTCTTTTGTTCAGCAGAAGAAGGCCATTTGGAATCTTCTTATATGAAACATTTGACATTAAGGTTGTGCAGACGTGGCTTGGATGTATCATAGCAGCAACCGTCATTGCATTTCCGCTGATGTATCGGAACGCAAGGGCCGCATTTGAGCAGATTGATGTCAATCTGATCTATGCGGGGAGAACCCTGGGGATGTCTGAGACAGAGATTTTCTGGAAAGTCATCATCCCGACTGCGGGACCCGGTATCGCGTCAGGAACCATCCTGACCTTCGCCCGTGCGATGGGAGAATATGGGGCGACCTCCATGCTGGCGGGAAATATTCCGGGAAAGACGGGAACCATCTCCCAGAAGATCGCCATG
This sequence comes from Faecalicatena contorta, assembly GCF_021531995.1. Classification (GTDB taxonomy): domain Bacteria; phylum Bacillota; class Clostridia; order Lachnospirales; family Lachnospiraceae; genus Dorea_A; species Dorea_A contorta_A. Next base: position 25,250 of record NZ_JAFBIZ010000024.1, on the reverse strand, counting down.
GTCATACAGGACGGCGATTATCTGACGGCCGGAATCTGGGTGGCAATCGTAATCAGCATTGCATTCGTCATTATTGTACTTATGAACCTGATCTCATCCAGAAAAATGAAACATATCAAGAGGTGGTAACAGATGGGAGTAAAGATTGATATTCAGAAAAAAGTCGGGAACTTCCATCTGGATGTCCGGTTTCAGAGCGAGGCTTCCAGAATCGGAATCCTGGGAGCTTCCGGATGCGGAAAGAGTATGACACTGAAAAGTGTTGCGGGGATCGAACTGCCGGATCAGGGACTGATCGAGCTTGACGGGAAGGTGGTCTATAGCTCGAAAGAGAAGCTTTATGTTCGCCCGCAGGATCGTAATGTCGGATATTTATTTCAGAATTATGCGTTATTTCCAACAATGACGGTTGAAAAGAATATTGCTGTCGGAGTAAATGGAAGTAAAAATGAAAAAGAAGCAAGGGTTCAGGAGATGGTGCGTAGATTCCGCCTGGAGGGGCTGGAAAAGAGACTGCCGGGAGAGCTTTCCGGAGGGCAGCAGCAGAGGGTGGCGCTTGCCAGGATCATGGCATATGAGCCGAAAGTCATTCTGCTGGATGAGCCGTTTTCAGCTCTGGATATGTTTTTACGGGATCATCTGCAGCGGGAGCTGGAGGCGATGCTTGCGGACTATCAGGGCACGGTCATACTGGTCTCCCATAACCGGGATGAGATCTATCGATTCTGTGAAGATCTTCTGATTATGGATCAGGGAAAATCAGTGATTGCAGGACGAGCGAAAGAGATCTTCGAGAATCCGCAAAGAGTGGCGGCGGCCAGACTGACCGGATGTAAGAACATCTCCGGAATCAAAAGAGTGGATGCGCATACAATGTATGCGGATGACTGGGGTGTGGAGCTGCATACCGAAAGAGAGGTCGAAGAAGAGATTACCCATGTGGGATTTCGAGCGCATGAGTTTGTGCCGGTCTGGGGAGAGCGAAGGGAGAATTGCATCCGCGTGAAGATCAGTGGAAGTGCCAGTCTTCCATTTGAAATGAATTATTACCTGCAGCCGGAAAATCATCCGGAAGCAGAGGCATCACCGATTAGCTGGTTCGTGCAGAAAGAACGTCAGGAGCTCATCCGGAAGAAAGGAATGCCGGATTATCTGCAGTTTCCGGAATCGCAGCTTCTGCTGTTAAGATCTTAGATTGATTCTGCTATGGTTCCGGATTTTCCATCCTGAAATAGGTTTACAATAAAAAAGGAAACTGATATAATTTTGTTCAAATAAAGATAAAAGGATGAACAAAGGATCATGGAACTTTTAAAGGAACGTATTCGAAAAGATGGAATTATTAAGCCGGGGAATGTTCTGAAAGTGGACAGCTTTCTGAATCATCAGATGGACATTCAGTTGTTTAACGAGATCGGAAAAGAATTCAAGCGTCGTTTTGCGGATGTGAAGATTGACCGGATTCTGACGATTGAAGCTTCCGGTATCGGAATTGCCGCGATCGTAGCACAGTATTTTGACTGTCCGGTCGTATTTGCGAAAAAGACGCAGTCCATTAATCTGGACGGAACAATGTTGTCTACCAAGATCGAATCTTTTACGCATAAGCGGACGTACGATGTCATCGTGGCGAGTCGCTTTATTCAGCCGGGAGAGAATGTCCTGGTTCTGGATGACTTTATGGCTAACGGCTGTGCGGCGATGGGACTGATCGACCTGATCGAGTCTGCACATGCCAATGTAGTGGGAGTCGGAATCGTAATTGAAAAGGGATTCCAGCAGGGCGGCAAGATGCTTCGCGATAAAGGACTCCGCGTAGAGTCACTGGCAATCGTAGATGGTATGGATGCAGATACACAGAGCATTACATTTCGTGAGGATTAGATATCATAGTTAAGATTAGATTTGCAGCAGGTGGGTTTTGGTATACCCACCTGTATTTGTGTTATGAATCGTGTATGAAGGAAGGAGAAACAGAAAGCATATGGATGATTTTACACATTTTAATATACAGGGAAATGCGAAGATGGTAGATGTGGGGGAAAAGGGAGTCACCCACAGAAAGGCAGTTGCGGCGGCAGTCGTGAAGGTAAATGAAAAGACTTTTCAGCTGATTCAGACAGGTGGTATGAAAAAGGGAGATGTGCTGACTGTGGCACAGATCGCAGGTGTCATGGGAGCAAAAAAGACATCTGATCTGATTCCGATGTGTCATCCGATCGCTATTCACGGAATTGACCTTTCTTTTCATATGGATGAGGAAAACTGCCAGATTGAGATACAGGCAAGTGTTAGTTGTGACGGGAAGACCGGTGTAGAGATGGAAGCACTGACAGCGGTTACGACGGCAGCGCTTACGATCTATGATATGTGTAAGGCGGTGCAGAAAGATATGGAGATTACGGATATTCGCCTTCTGGAAAAATCCGGAGGTGTGCATGGGGACTTTAAGCGGGAGGATTAGATACGATGATATCTATGGAAGGAACATTTCCTTTTTTTCCGGAAACCGGACATGTGATTGCGCTGGTCGGAGCCGGAGGCAAGACAACGCTGATGTATGAGCTTGCAAGGCGATATGCGGAGCGTGGCGCAAAGGTGCTCGTCACGACAACCACGCACATCCACAGGCCGGAGGATGGACACCTGGTTTTGCATCTGGGGGAAGCCGGACAGCTGTGGGAGCAGGGGACCTATGCGGTGGCAGGAATTCCCTGTGAAGAGGGAAAGCTTTGCAGTCTTTCGGAGAAGGAATTGGATGAATATATACAGATGGCAGATGTGGTACTGATCGAGGCGGATGGATCAAAACGCATGCCCTGCAAAGTTCCGGCTTCGCATGAGCCGGTGATTCCAGAATCCTGCGACATCGTGATCGGTGTTATGGGAATGCGCGCATGGGGAAGACCCCTGGAAGAAGTGTGCTTTCGGAAGGAAGAAGCGATGTGTCTTCTTGGAGTCAAGCCCCGGGAGATCTTAGATGAGGAGCGGATGGCAGCGATCCTGGCGGCGGAGGATGGAACCAGAAAGAATGTCGGAGACAGGGAGTATTGCGTGGTGCTCAGCCAGTGTGAGACGGAGGAACGAATGCAGGCAGCCGGGCGGATCCGGGAACTTTTAAAGAAGCGGCATATTGAGCATTGTGTGATCGGGAAGGAGAAAGTAGAATGATGAAAAAACTGATTATTGTGCGCGGGGGCGGGGACCTGGCAACAGGAACGATTCATCGCCTGTGGTCGGCGGGACTTCCGGTTCTGGTACTGGAAGCAGAGCATCCGGCGGCTATCCGGCGCCAGGTGGCAGTCAGTGAAGCAGTCTATGACGGACATGCCTGTGTAGAAGACATGAAGGCGGTTCTGATTCATGACTGTGATGAGATAGAAGCAGTGGTAAAAAAACAGGAAGTCCCGGTTCTGGTAGATCCGAACGGGGATTCTATCCGAAGACTTTGCCCGGAAGTAGTGGTGGATGCGATTCTTGCCAAGAAAAATCTGGGCACCAGCAGGAATCTGGCACCGCTTACGGTTGCACTCGGCCCCGGATTTGAAGCGGGGAAAGATGTGGATGTCGTTATTGAAACGCGTAGGGGACATAATCTTGGACGTGTCATCCGCAGTGGTTCTGCATATCCGAATACAGGAGTGCCTGGGAATATTGGCGGTTACTCAAAGGAACGTGTCATGCATGCAGAAAAAGAGGGAATCTTTCATAATTGCAGAAAAATCGGAGATATTGTAACGGCGGGAGAGGAGATTGCATGGATTGAAACCGAGGATGGAGGCAGATGCCCGGTGCCTGCGACGCTGACTGGAATCCTGCGCGGCCTGCTCAGAGAGGGGTATCCGGTTACCCGGGGATTTAAGATCGCGGATATCGATCCGCGAAAGGAAGAACTGGCAAATTGCTTCACGATCTCGGATAAAGCCCGGTGTATTGCAGGAAGCGTTCTTGAGACGGTGATTCCCAGGTTTCTGGTATAAATTCTGACTGTTTGTCGATTCCTGTATTTTTCTCTCCAATTCTCATCCTCTTTCTGATATAATGATTATGCATAAATGAAGGAGGATTATCGTTATCATGGATAAGAGTAAGGAAAGTACAGATGCTGTGATGAGCAGCCCATATGAATTTGAAGGGAAGTTACCGCTAAAACAGGCAATTCCGTTAGGACTTCAGCATGTGCTGGCGATGTTTGTCGGCAATCTTACGCCGATTCTGATCATTACCGCAGCATGCGGATCAGAGGACTTTGCCGCAATTCAGGTATCATTGTTACAGAACGCCATGCTGATTGCCGGTATCGTCACCCTGGTACAGCTGTATGCACTCGGTCCGGTAGGGGGAAAGGTTCCGATCATCATGGGAACCAGTTCCGGATTCATCGGTGTATTTCAGAGCATTGTAAATATTATGGGAGGCGGAGTGGTTGCTTATGGCGCGATTATGGGCGCCAGCATGATCGGCGGTCTCTTTGAGACGGTTCTGGGAGCTTTTTTAAAACCGCTGCGGAGATTCTTCCCGTCTGTTGTAACGGGTACCGTAGTACTGGCAATTGGTCTATCACTGATCGGCGTGGGTGTCAGCTCTTTCGGAGGCGGCTCTTCTGCCAGCGATTACGGTTCCGTAGAGAACCTGTTGATCGCGTTGGTGGTAATGATTGTGATTCTGGCGTTGAAGCACGGAACCAAAGGAATGACCAGCTCTTCCTGTATCTTATTGGGAATCATTGTTGGTTATATCATCTGTGCAGTTTTGCCGTTATTCCTTTCTACAACTGCAGTGAACGCAGAGGGCGTGGAATATACAAAAGCATGGGTACTTAACTGGGACAAAGTGGCACAGGCAAAGTGGGTTGCAGTCCCGAAGTTACTGCCGGTGAAGCCGGTCTTTGATCTGCGTGCGATCATTCCGGTTCTGATTATGTTTGTCGTTACTGCTGTAGAGACGGTTGGGGATATCTCCGGCTGTATTGAAGGTGGAATGGGACGAGAGGCAACCGATACAGAACTGTCCGGCGGAGTCATCTGCGATGGTGTAGGGTCTTCGTTTGCAGCGCTCTTTGGTGTCCTTCCAAATACATCTTTCAGCCAGAATGTCGGACTTGTAACGATGACGAAGATCGTGAACAGATATGCACTTGGCTGTGGCGCAGTATTTCTGATCCTGTGCGGACTTCTGCCGAAACTTGCCGCACTGGTATCCATTATGCCGCAGTGTGTACTTGGCGGAGCCGCTGTTATTATGTTCTCATCCATTGTGATGAGTGGTATTCAGCTGATCACAAAGGAACCATTGAATGCAAGGAGCATGACGATCGTATCCGTTGCGTTGGGACTGGGATATGGAATTGGTGCGAATGGTGCAATTCTTGCGGTACTACCGGAGACTGTCAGACTGATCTTTGGTGGTTCCGGAATCGTACCGGCTGCATTTGTCGCGATTATATTGAATATTCTGCTTCCGAAAGAGGAAGCATAGATAACCCGGAGGTTGGATTATATGATTTCTTTTCAACAATATGTAAGGCCCGAAAGCCTGGAAGAAGCATACACGCTGTGCCAGAAAAAGAATAATGTTGTGGTCGGAGGTATGCTGTGGCTGAAGATGCAGAATGGCAGACGGGGAACGGCCATCGACCTGTGTGATCTTGGACTGGATCAGATTGAAGAGACTTCAGAGGAATATCGGATTGGAGCCATGGTGTCCCTTCGTACACTGGAACTGCATGAGGGACTGAACACAATGACCGCAGGGGCGTTAAGAGAGGCAGTCTGTCATATCGTGGGCGTACAGTTTCGCAATGTGGCTACGATCGGCGGAAGTATCTACGGACGTTTTGGCTTTTCTGATGTTCTGACCCTTTTCATGGCACTGGATGCAAAAGTAGAATTATATCATGCGGGAATTATGAGCGTAAAAGAGTTCGCAGATTATCCAAGGGAAAAGCGGGATATTCTGGTTCGGGTCATTGTTCCAAAGACACCTGTACGTACGGTGTATCTGTCGATGCGCAATACAGAGACGGACTTTCCGGTTCTGACCTGCGCACTTGCAGAGCGCAACGGGCAGTATACATGTGTGATCGGAGCGCGTCCAATGAAGGCAGTGGTTTTTGAAGATGAGAAAAAGATACTTGCAGGCGGTGTGACGGAGGAGTCGGCTGCTGCATATGCCAGGGATGTTGCAGACAGCGCGGTATTCCAGAGCAATCTGCGGGCGGGAGCCGAATATCGTAAGAAAATATGTGAAGTGCTGGTACGTCGTGCGGCACTTGCACTTCGGGAGGTTTAACCATGAACATAGAACTGACACTGAATGGAAAAAAGATCTCTTCGGAGATAGAACCGGATCTTCTGCTGATTGATCTTGTCAGAGCGCATGGATGTGCCTCTGTAAAACGTGGATGTGAGACTTCTAACTGTGGACTTTGTACGGTTCTGATGGATGGAGTACCGGTACTTTCCTGCAGCATTCTGGCTGCAAGAGCAGACGGACATGTGATCCAGACACTGGAAGGACTTCAGGAAGAAGCGGAAGAATTCGTCGGATTCATTGCAGATCAGGGAGCCGAACAGTGTGGATTCTGCAATCCGGGATTCGTTATGAATACGATCGCACTGCTTCGGGAGAATCCGGATCCCTCCGATGATGAGATCCGTGCATATCTGGCGGGAAATCTCTGCCGTTGTTCCGGATATGAAGGGCAGCTTCGCGGAATCCGTGCATATCTGAACTGGAAGAAGGAGGTGTAAACGCATGGAACAGAATCTGAAAAGTGTGGGACAGCCCGTCCGAAAGAAGGATGCCATGCAGCTCCTGTTGGGGCAACCCGTCTATGTAGATGATATTACCCCTTCTGATGCTCTGGTGGTAAAGGTACTTCGAAGCCCGCATGCACACGCATGGATTGAAGAAGTTAAGACGGATATTGCAATGAAGGTGCCGGGAATCGTAGGAATCTATACTTATAAAGATGTGCCGCAGAAGCGCTTTACCATGGCCGGACAGACCTATCCGGAGCCTTCTCCTTATGACCGTCTGCTGTTGGATCAGAGGGTGCGTTATGTGGGAGATGTTGTGGCTATCGTGGCTGGTGAGACGGAAAAAGCCGTAGACAGAGCGCTGAAGATGATCAAGGTGAACTATCAGGTGCTGGAGCCGGTGCTGGATTTTCGAAAGGCAAAGGACAATCCGATTCTGGTGCACCCGGAAGAAAACTGGGAATCGCTGTGCCCTGTTGGAGCAGATAATCAGAGAAACCTGTGTGCCAGTGAAGTGTCTTCGGATGGAGATGTAGATGCGGTACTTGCGGATTGTGACGAGATCGTGGATCATACGTATCATGTGAAGGCCTGTCAGCAGGCGATGATGGAGACCTTCCGTACCTATACGGAGATCGATCGATACGGAAGACTGCATGTGATCAGCTCGACACAGATCGTCTTCCATTGCCGACGTATTATAGCCAATGCACTGGATATTCCAAAGTCAAAAGTGCGGGTGGAAAAACCGAGGATCGGCGGCGGGTTTGGTGCAAAACAGACGGTGGTGGCAGAGGTGTATCCTGCTTTTGTTACCTGGAAGACAAAGCGTCCGGCGAAAATGATCTATACACGAGAAGAGTGTCAGACAGCAGCTACTCCACGCCACGAGATGGAAGTTCATGTGAGACTTGGCGCATCAAAGGAAGGAAAAATACGTGCATTGGACGTCTATACCCTGTCCAATACAGGCGCTTACGGTGAACATGGTCCGACAACGGTGGGCTTGTCCGGTCACAAATCCATTCCACTGTATACAGGGGGACTGGAAGCACACAGGTTCGCCTATGATGTGGTATATACGAATGTGCAGGCAGCAGGCGCCTACCGTGGATACGGTGCAACGCAGGGGATTTTTGCTCTGGAGAGCGCGGTAAACGAACTGGCGGCCCGCCTTCAGATGGATCCGATCGAGCTGCGTATGAAGAATATCGTGCGTGAGGGCATGGTCATGCCGGCGTATTACGGAGAAAAGGCACAGGCATGTGCATTGGATCGCTGTCTGGAAAGATGTAAAGAATTGTTCCACTGGGATGAAAAGTATCCGGTACGTGATATGGGCAATGGAAAGGTTCGAACGGCTGGTATGGCATTGGCAATGCAGGGATCCTGCATCTCAAATCTGGATGTCGGTTCTGCGACGGTGAAGCTTGGAGATGAAGGATTTTACAATCTGATCATCGGGGCAGCAGATATGGGAACCGGATGCGATACGATTCTTGCACAGATGGCAGCAGAATGTATGGGATGTTCGATTGATGAGATTGAGGTCTATGGAGCAGATACGGATTCCTCTCCATACGATTCCGGCTCTTATGCATCATCAACTACTTATATCACAGGAAAAGCGGTAGAGATGGCCTGCGAAGAATTAAAAGAAAATATGTGTAAGATCGCTGCCGGTATGATGAACTGTGAGGTGGAAGAGGTGGAATTTACAGGGGATGGTGTCCGAAAGCTGGATGGAACAGGATGCATCTCCAGATTTGATATTGCTACGAAGTCGATGGCGAATAATGAGATTGTGGTTCAGACAACCGCAACGCACAGTTCACCGGTATCTCCACCGCCTTATATGGCAGGAATGGCAGAGATCGAGCTGGATAAGGAGACTGGTAAAGTGGATATCCTTGATTACGTTGCAGTGGTAGACTGCGGTACTCCGATCAATCCGAATCTTGCAAGGATTCAGACAGAAGGAGGCCTGGTACAGGGAATCGGAATGGCACTTTACGAAAACGTCACATATTCAGATAAAGGAAGAATTCTGGAAAACTCCTTTATGCAGTATAAGATTCCGACACGGCTGGATATGGGACATTTAAAAGTGGAATTTGAATCCAGCTATGAACCGACAGGGCCGTTTGGTGCAAAATCTATTGGAGAGATCGTAATTAATACACCGGCTCCGGCGTTGGCACACGCCATCTATAACGCAACAGGAGTATGGCATCGAACATTGCCGATCACTCCGGAGAAGATACTCATGGGGTTGGAAGATGAATAAATATATCATATATCTGGCGGCTGGTAACAGCCGCCGTTTTGGCACAAATAAACTATTACATCCATATAAAGGAAAACCATTGTATCGCTATGGGCTGGATATGATACGGGAATATTGCAAAAGGCAGGAAAACTGCTCTGTACTGGTTGTAACACAATATGAAGAGATCCTTTCACAGATGGAAGAAGAGGGAATTCCGGTGGTATACAGTCCGGACAGTCCCAAGGGGATGTCGTATTCAATAAAAGCAGGAATTCAGGTTCTGAAGCAGGTAATATCAGAAGAAGATTATCTGATCTTCTTTGTGGCAGATCAACCGTGCCTGTCAGAAAACACACTGGAACGACTGGCCTGTCTGGCAGATCAACCGGGACTGAATGTGGAGACTGCTTCTGTGGTGTATCATGGAAAGCCCGGGAGCCCGACGATGTTTTCCGCCAGACTGATACCAGAACTTCTGGAACTCCAGGGAGATGAAGGTGGGCGGAAAATTATTCGCAGGCATAACTGCGTCCAGGTGGAAGCAGAAGAAGAGAGAGAATTGCAGGATATAGACTATGCACAAGATGCAGAACTATAAACGTCTGGATTTTAAACGTTTGTTTTCGCTTTGGAGAGAAAGAATAAACGAATCCTTCTCATGCAAGGCAGTATCCTTCTCAAGCAGGGAGATGTTTTGCTGCCGTATCGTTTCTTGCAATTCACTGATCTGATCCTGCATTTCGTCAATCATGTATTGAACGGTGTTTTTGTCTAATTGTAGAAGTTCTTTAGAGAACATATTCATCATCCTTTCCAAGTCTAAGCAAAGTTCGTAGGCTTCACGGTATAGTTGCTCGAAGTAAGGGTACACCTGAATGAGATTCAGTATCGTATCTGGATCATCGATACTGAGGAAAGCAAGCCAGGCTTCCAGATTACTCGTGGTTAATATATTTTTATTATTGAATATATTTCGGAAAATGTCAAGGGGAATAAAGATATATTCCTGAAGAAGATCCAGGTGGAGTCCGGAGTCGGATTGTTGGGTGAAATGATGGATGAATGTGTCGGGGAACTGGTGGAATTCAGAAGTGCTTTTTTCGAAAAACACGATAGTAAAGACCTTGTGAATGTCTTTGTAGTGGAAAGACTTTCCTTTTTGCTTTTTGATTCTTTTGTATTGTCGGAGGAGAAGATCTGCGGAATAGCAGGCACTGCGCTGGCCGGTAAAGGCATAACCGATTTTCTGCATCTCGATATTGGCAATGCTGCCGTCTTCGAGTTCTACTACAATATCCATAATAAGCAGAGAGGATTCAGCGGAGATACGGGCTGACTCGTTGGGAAGGACCTTCAAAATATTTATTGGAATGTTGAGGATGAGAAAAAGCAGATATTCAAGCCGTTCCTTTGAGACGTCGGGGTTGAAGAGTGCTTTGAAAAAAGAATCATATAGAAGTTTGAGACCGCGAACACCGGTACAATAATCGAGAAAACGTTCCTGGTCTTCTGTTTTCCAACTGTAGAAGACAGAAGATAGCGGGGATGAATGTTGAATCAAATCAAGTATTTCACTGCGATCTCGAATGATAGGAAAATGTTCTTTCAGGTTGTTTTGCATAGGCAAGGCTCCTTTGTGAGTGAGACTTGGGAGAAAGGATTCGCATTGTGAAGGATAAGATATAAGAATAGAAACAATAGAAATAATAAATCAAAGAGTATATGTAATATAATATATTTATTAAGAATTGTCAATGGGAAAATAAAAAAGAAAGGCATCCCCCAAGCTCTACATAGCTTAAAAGACACCCTTCTGTAAAGGGATTATTCAACCAGTGATATGCCGAATGTCATAGTTCCTTTGTACGGGATCCCGGGTTCAAGATTGATACCTGCGCCCTGGCTGACTGGCTTGGCCGTATATGTAACGCTTCCTGCTTCAGTGAAAGAAGCCAGTTCTGTGCCGGTTGCGGTATCCTTGCCGGTCGTCTCGATCACACTGCCGTCCGGTGCGATGAGCTGATAGCGAAGGACACTGGAGTAAGACGGCTTGGATGTTTTTCCGGTAAGTACCAGCTGGTTGCGGTAGTAATCAGTTCCCGCGATCGTCACAGAGATTCGTTTGCCGCCGAGATACGAGATGTCGGATGCTGTGATGGTGAGCGGCGATCCCTCATCTGCCAGAGAGAGGGTTGATGGAATCGATATTGTGTAGGTCGGGGTATTCTGCTTCATATAAGAGAATTCCGTAGATGCTTCTGTGGTCTGTTCAGTCGCCTGATCCGCAGCAAATGCAGTACCTGGGACTGCAGCGCAGACAAGAAGTGTGAATGCAGTGAAAGTCACTAATAAATTTCGAAATTTCATATATTATGTCTCCTCGCTGTTCGTTTGTGTCCGGATTACTGGTTTGCCGGAAGGTTTTCTACACTTACTGTAAAGTTGATCGCGCCCCACCAGTAAGGCTTGTCTGCTGTCTTGGTATCATCCAGAGGAGTTACGCGGTAGTACTTGGTAGCGTCTTCTGTAAATGCAAGTACTTCCTGATCGAAGTCTGTCAGAGCAGCGCCGTAGGATCCGTCAGTAAGCTTTGGCTGTACATTGTACTTCATGAATTCATAACCACAGTACAGGTTGTACTTATGATCATCATCACGATAATTCTTCGGGAAAGAAGAAGACCAGGTGTCACGAACTTTTACGGAGAGATATTTTCCGTTTTCTACCATGTTCTTAACATTGGATACTTCTACCCATACGTCGGTACCGTCTTCCTGCATATTCAGGGACTGTGGAACCTTGATCGTATAAGCTGGCTTCAGAGCGTCTTCGTACTTCAGAGACAGACCAAAGTTCTCTGTAGAGTTACCGATTCTTGTCCATTCTACCGTTCCGGGCTGGATACCAGGTGTTTCTGCTGCGTGAACCGCTGTTGGTGCGACTGCTGCTAATGTAAGAGCAAGCGCAAGCATAGATGTTACAATTCTTTTTTTCATGATTCATTCCTCCTTCATATTCAAAGTATATATGTGTGGTGCAGATATACACAGGATCTATATGGGAATCTGGATGTCTTATAGACGAGATCCTGAACCTGCATCTTTTTAAGGGGATCAACCCTTAAAAACGTGTAAAGTGGTCTCAATGTCAGACCCATTGTAAGATGTCTTCCCGTCCGGGGAAAATGTATTGATCCGGATGATAAAGTTATAGTCGCCCTCATCCATAGCCCTTGACAGCTTCTGGTTCATGATCGCTTTGCCGGGCTTGACCATATCGGAAGTGTAGAGAATCTCATCTGTATCTTTTAAAATCAGCTGAAACTGGAACAGACACTGGTTGGACTCCGGATTGGTCAGTACGATATTGGAGGTATCCTCGCCTGCCTTCATGGAAACGGTGTCATATCCCGGCATGGTGATGTATCCCTCTTCGGCATCCGCATCCATATCATCGCTCCAGTCGACCGCATCCTGACTGTAGGCGGGAGTGCCGTTCTTTAGCTCCATATAGTGCAGATAAAACATGCGTCCGGCAACTGCGAGCAGAATCACTGCAAGCAGAGAACAGATCATGATGATGCATTTTTTCTTATTTTGTAATCCTGTGTGCATAAGAAATCGTCTCCTTTGTTCTGTGAATTGTTACAATGTGCATTATAGGAAACGATTATTAAAATCATAGAAAGGCATGGTTAGAAGAGGGTGAAATGTTTGTAAAAAATAAAATAAGTCAGAATAGGGTATTATTGATTATAAAAGTGTTGACAGAAAAGGAATATATGGTATTGTATATGTATATAGATGTAAATGTGAATAAATATTCATTTATTATCTGTAAGAGAAGAAGATAATGAAACTCAAGAGTGAAAAAATAAGGGGATGAATGTGATGAAGAGAGTCTATACAACACCAGTTGTTGCATTTGAAGCATACAGTTTGACAAGTCAGATTGCGGGAGCATGTGCTGACGCAGGAAAGACACCGATCGGAAAGGTGGATCCGATCACAATTAAAGGAACAAGAGTGCATTGTGTAATGGCAGATACAAATACTCCTAAAAATTGTTCTCCAGGAGCACATACCTGGGAAGTAAGCTTGGATGGCACCATATTTGCGGACGGAAATAAAGAGAACGGATGTACCCATGATGTGTATACTCAGGCAGATTATGCAGCATTATTAGCTAGGAGTATGGCTGGTGGATCTACCGTTTCCGGTAAGATCTGCAGTGAAGGAACACATTTCTGCTTTAAGGGAGAGTCTCACGAGCATACCGGCTCATTTGCGGTGGCAGATTACAGCAACTACTTCCAGTCATGATATTATTTTTGTTAATCGGATCTACAGTTTCAGATGCCCTTTTCTACATTAGAAAAGGGCATCTTTACGAAAGTTTTCAGAGAATCATGTGACAGGGCGGAGGGATTGATGTGAGGATATGTGTCGCAGATGTATATTTGAATCTGATCGTGGACATCGATCAGGAATTATTGACGGAAACGGCATATGCAGAAGAGATTGAAGAATCTCAGGATAATCGCTTCTGGAGAACCGAAGATGATAACACCGGGAATCCGATCCATATCTATCCACTGGCACAGCTTCCGCCTGCAGGAGGCAAGACGATCTGGGAGAGTGATACCTGTACGGTCCGGGGTTCCGGGGATGTAGAAGTCCGCATCTATCACGATGGCATCATAAAGCAGCCTTATGCGTTCTACAGTGAAGGGAAGGATCGCGGAATACGGGTATTCTGTGAGGAAGGCTGGCTGCGCCGCAATTACAGAAGGAATTATCTTTTTAACGTGTGTGCACTGGAAAAACGTCTGATACAGGAAGATAGAATCGTATTCCACAGTTGTTATATCCAGGTTCAGGGAAAGGGGATCTTGTTCTCCGGAGACTCCGGAATCGGAAAAAGTACGCAGGGGGCACTCTGGGAAGCTTATGCGGGGGCATTGTTGGTCAATGGTGATCGTTCGGCCCTTGGAAAATGTGGAGAAAAGTGGTATGTCTACGGATTCCCGTTTTCAGGTACGTCAGGCATCTGCAGGAATATTACCAGTCCGCTGCATGCAATTGTGTTCTTGAAACAGGCAAAAGACAATCACATGCGCAGGATAGATGCAGCGGAAGCGATTCGTCTGCTCTGGTCCCAGATGACGGTTAATCAATGGAACCCCGAGTTTGTGGATATGGTACTGAATCAGATCAACATGCTTGCAGCGGAGGTTCCGGTCTACGAACTGTCGTGTACTCCGGACATAGAAGCTGTAACCTGCGCAAGAGAAATACTTCATATCTAAGAAATCATAGAACTATATAACGATCTTAATTCTTAATCGACCAGGAGGATATTTGTGGATGTTATAGAAGAACTGGGCAGTGCAGAACGCATGCTTGCCCTGCGCGCGGCAGCAATGCATGTGCCTTATGCGGGAACATTTGAATTGACACCACTTTGCAATATGAATTGTAAAATGTGTTATATCAGAACATCACCGGATGCAATGATGCGACAGGGGAGAATTCAAAGTGCAGATGAATGGATTCGGATTGCAGAAGAAGCAAGAGATAAGGGACTTCTGTATCTGCTTCTTACCGGCGGAGAACCATTTCTGTACCCGGAATTCGACCGGTTATATCGCTGGCTCGGCGAGAGCGGAATAGTGGTGATGTTAAATACCAACGGAACATTGCTTACGGAAAAACGGGCAGATCTGCTGCAGAAGTACCCGCCCCGGAAGGTAAATATATCGCTTTATGGCGCAAGTGCTTCAACTTATGAACGAGTCTGTGGGGATGCCGGAGGGTATGCAGCCACTTTGCGGGCAATCCGATTATTGAAAGAACGAAAAATTCCGGTGAAATTAAATTGTTCCCTGACTCCACTGAATTCTGAAGATCTGAAAACAATGCATTGCATAGCTGATGAGATGGATGTTCCGATTCAGGTGACTCCCTATATGTTCCCACCGGTTCGGAAGAACGGCGTGAATACAGAGGAATTTCTGAGGTTTGAACCAGAAGAGGCGGCAGGCATGATTCTTGAAAATGCGAGGATCAGCCTGAAAGAGCAGGGAATGTATCAAGCATGGGTGGAATCTAAGCTGCAGGAGTATGAAGCATATCAGAAAGAGCCTTATATGAACCGGTCGCGTGGATTCTCCTGCTTTGCGTCCAAGAATCATTTCTGGATCAACTGGAAGGGAGAGATGCTTCCGTGTGGAATGCTTAATATAGAAGGAACGCAGGTGTTGGAGCGGGGGTTTGCCGCATGCTGGGAAGAGATCGGGACGAAAGGCGCACAGATCTGCAATCCATCAAAGTGTTGTGCGTGCAAGAAGCGTATATTGTGCCATATCTGTTCTGCGGCAAGTCTTGCCGAAACCGATGCCTGGGATCAGAGCCCGGAATATCTTTGCCGCATGACGGAAGCATTGCTTACACTGCTTCAACAGGAGCGGAAGAGATTGGCGACATCAATAGAATGCGGGGATAAGAGATGAGAGTGAAAAAGGAATATATGATAAGAAATATTGCAGGGCAGGACGTGATCGTTGCAACCGGAAGTGAAGCGATGAAGTACAATGGTCTGTTAACCGTATCTCCGACAGGAAGATTTCTTCTGGAGCATTACGCGCAAGCGAAGGATATCTCAGAATTGATAGAGATGGAACTGGAAGAGTTTGAAGTAGACGCAGAGACCGCTGCAAAAGATGCGGTTGGATTCACGAATGCCATGCTGGAGTACGGACTGATCGAGATGGATGATCCGGAAAAAAACTGGTAGGAGATGGAATGAAAATATTAGAAACAGAGGCATATATTGATACACTGGTGGATATGGTTGAACAGGGAAATGAAGTTTTACTTGTGGTAGTAGGACACAGCATGGAACCATTTTTGGTTCATGAACGCGATCAGGTGTTGCTGTCACCAATTACCCGGGAGGTCCGAAAGGGAGATATCATATTATATCAGCGTGAAAATGGTCAGTACATTCTCCACCGTATCTGCCGGATCAGAGCGGATGGGTACGACCTGGTGGGAGACAATCAAAACCTTTGTGACATAGAGGGTCCGATACAAAGGAAACAGATGCGAGCGATCGTCCGAAAAGCCAGAAGGAATGGGAAGGAAGTGCAGGAGGGAGACCTTTTGTGGCGGATATTTCAGAAAGAATGGCTGAGGCTGATCCGCTGGCGGCGATACCTGAAAAAAATGTTATATATCAGACATTTGATCAGAAAGGGTCGGGCATAAGAGGATGGATGATGTAATAATTCATGGCTCATCACGCAAAAATATATGCTATAATATATCATTAGACCAAGAAAAATAAGCAGCCAGATAGAAATAAGGAAATACTATGGAAAATAAGAAGAAAGAGTTTAATTATCAATTACTGATAAGAAGAATCTGTCTGATCATTCTGGATATTGCGTGCATTATAGGTGCGTCTGTGGCGGCACTGCTGACAAGATTTGAATTTCAGTTTTCTTCCATCCCGGAGGAATTTCTGGATGTGATTACAAAATATGAGATTTATTTCATCATTATTACATTACTTGTATTTATCGTTTTTCGCATATACAGCAGTCTATGGGAATATGCCGGTATAGAAGAAGTATTCAGTATCATATTGGCATGCCTCCTGTCAGAGCTGTTTAAGATAGGCATTATAGCGGTTACATGGAGTGTTATGCCGAGAAGCTGGTATGTACTGGACGTCCTGTATCTGATGATCCTGATCGGCGGCAGTCGCTTCGTCTACCGTATGGCTCGCATGCGCAGGCATAACCGTGCATTTCCATGGAGAAAGCGCAAGCGTGTCATGGTGATTGGCGGCGGAGAAGCCGGCAGAGCCCTGATCGCAGAGATACAGAACAGTCAGTATCTGAATCAGCAGGTATGCTGTATCATTGACGATGACCCGGCAAAACAGGGAAAATATATCAAAGGAATCAAGATTGTGGGAGGCCGCAATACGATCAAGTGGAATGTCACACGGTATAATGTCCAGCAGATCATTGTGACGATTCCATCGGCGGGAGCAGCGACGCTTCGCCCCATTCTTGACATCTGCAAGGAGACAGAATGTGAACTTCTGATCATTCCGGGGGTCTATCAGCTGGTCAACGGAGAAGTAAGTGTAAGCAAGCTTCGCCCGGTCAGCATCGATGACCTGCTGGGAAGAGAAGAGATCCAGGTGAATCTGGATGAAGTCATGGGTTATGTCTCCGGAAAAGTGATTATGGTTACCGGCGGCGGTGGCTCTATCGGAAGCGAGCTGTGCAGACAGCTTGCCACACATCATCCGAAGCAGCTGATTATCTTCGATATCTATGAAAATAATGCGTATGACATTCAACAGGAACTGCTGAGGAATCATCCGGAGCTGAATCTGGTAGTACTCATCGGTTCTGTGCGGGACGAAAACCGGCTGGAAAGCATCTTTAAAAAATACCATCCGGAGCTCGTCTATCATGCGGCAGCACATAAGCATGTGCCGCTGATGGAGGACAGTCCGAACGAGGCCATTAAGAATAATGTCCTTGGTACATATAAACTGGTGGAGATGGCAGACCGCTTCCATGTGAAGAAGTTCGTACAGATCTCTACCGACAAGGCAGTCAATCCGACCAATATCATGGGTGCCTCCAAGCGTATCTGTGAGATGATCATTCAGACCTATAACAAACGGTCTGAGACAGAGTTTGTAGCAGTTCGATTTGGAAATGTCCTGGGAAGCAACGGAAGCGTGATTCCGTTGTTCAAAAAGCAGATTGAACATGGAGGGCCGGTGACAGTGACGCATCCGGACATCATCCGTTACTTTATGACGATTCCGGAGGCTGTGTCTCTGGTGCTTCAGGCAGGCGCCTATGCAGAAGGTGGAGAGATATTCGTCCTGGATATGGGTGAGCCGGTCAAGATCCTGGATCTGGCAAAGAATCTGATTCGTCTGTCCGGACTGAAGCTGGGGCAGGATATCGAGATTGAATTCACAGGACTTCGCCCGGGAGAAAAGTTATATGAAGAACTTCTGATGGATGAGGAAGGCATGACAGACACGCCGAATAAACTGATCCATATCGGACATCCGATCGACGTGGATGAGGATAAACTGTCTTACGCACTCTATGTGCTGGAGAACGCAGCAGAGCGTGAGACGGATGATATGCGTCTGATCGTGGAAAGTGTGGTTCCGACGTACCATCCGAAAGTATAGATACAGATAACTACAGGGCAGAAGTAAAAAAGAGGGCTTCTGTCCTGTTTGTCATGACAGGGGATATCCTTAAAATGGACAAATCCTGAAGAATGGGATAGAATAAGGATATCAAAGCAGAATGTGAGTAAAAGGAAATATCAGGGAATGAGAAAAACGAATATGGTCACGAAGCGAAAGCTGTGTTATATGAAAGTGAAAAATGTAGCAGACAGAATACTCGGAGGGATCGGACTGATCGTCCTGTCTCCGGTCTATCTGGCAATCATCATCGCAATCAAGGCAGAAGATGGTTTATTTGCTCCCGCGTTCTTCAGTCAGAAGAGAGTCGGGATACATAAAACGTATTTTCAACTGTATAAATTCCGGTCGATGAAAGTAGATACGCCGCATGACAAACCGACGCATCTGCTGGAGAATCCGGAACAGTATATTACGAAGACAGGGCGATTCCTGCGCAAGACATCCCTGGATGAGCTGCCTCAGTTGTGGAACATCGTCCGAGGGGACATGGCAGTGATCGGTCCCAGACCGGCACTCTGGAATCAGGATGATCTGATTGCAGAAAGAGACCGCTACGGGGCCAATGACGTGAAGCCGGGACTGACCGGGTGGGCACAGATCAATGGCCGTGATGAACTGGAGATTGAATACAAAGCTAAACTGGATGGCGATTATGTGAAGCGCATGGGATTATGGATGGATATTCGCTGTTTCTTTGGGACGATCTTCTCTGTACTTCGAAGCGACGGAGTGGTAGAAGGCGGAACCGGAACGATGAAAAAACGATAAATTGGTAAAAAGGATATTAAAAGGATGAGATAATGAAAAAAGTATTATTTGTTGCAACAGTTGTTCGTTTGCATATAAATATGTTTCATAAACCTTTTATAAAATGGTTCCATGATCAAGGGTGGCAAGTAGATGTTGCTGCTAATAACGATTATGAGAATCCGGCAGATTGTATAATTCCCTATTGTGATAATTTTTACTGTCTACCGTTTGAAAGGAGCCCAATTAAAAAAGGAAATTGGAATGCATATGTGCAGTTAAAAAAATTAATAGATAACAATCATTATGATATTATCCATTGTCACACTCCGATGGGAAGCGTGATTACAAGATTAGCTGCAGGAGCTAGCAGAAAAAATGGAACGAGAGTAATATATACGGCTCATGGGTTTCACTTTTATAAAGGTGCACCGGTGATCAATTGGTTGCTTTATTATCCAATTGAGAGAATATTAGCGCATAGGACTGATTTGTTGATTACAATGAATCAAGAAGATTATCTCAGAGCTAAAACATTTAAAGCAAAAAAAGTTGCAATGGTTAATGGAGTTGGATTAGATTTGCACAAATTTGTTGAGGCAACTTTGCAGGAAAAACAAGCAGTTCGCAAAGAATTAGGATTGAATGAAAAGGATATTTTTGCGATTTCTGTAGCTCAGCTTATTAAGAGGAAAAACCATATAGTATTGATACAGGCGGTTGCAAAGTTGGATAATCCACATTTTCATCTGTTTATATGCGGTGATGGAATTCAGGAGGAAGAATTAAAAGCGAAGGTAAGAGAGTTAGGAGTTCAAAATCAGGTGCATTTTCTGGGATTTAGAAAGGATGTTTATCGTATTTGCAGTGCAGCGGATCTCTTTTTGTTTGCTTCATTGCAGGAGGGGCTTCCAGTTGCAGTTATGGAAGCAATGGCTTGTGGCCTGCCAATTATAGCATCTAATATTCGAGGTAATACAGATCTGATTGATACAGGAAAAGGTGGCTATCTTGTTGATCCAAATGATGTTGATGGTTTTGTAGAAGCTATCTCTGCGGTAGCTAGTGACAAGTTAGCATTAGATGATATGGAAAGTTATAATTTAAAAAAAATCCAGCGATATGGCAGAGAAGCGGTGCTTGATGAAATGGCTGCTCTGTATAGAAGTATGATGTGAATGTGAGGTGTGGTGTGTGGTTTTTCAATGGTATTTGTTTGTTCTCATTTTTGCAGTTGCATTATTAGCGGGTGTAAGTAAACAGACTTATATAGTGGATTCTTATGGACAAAAAGAAATTAGGTATGACTGGTTCCCCGTGTTGGCAATCTTGTTGCCGCTTATCTACATGGCGGGCACAAGAGCAGATCTGGGGTTCGGTGATACATCTGCATATCGTTCTGGATTTTATTCGTTACCTAGTTCTTTAAGTGGATTAACTGAATATTTTAATCAGGCTTCAAAAGACAAAGGATTTACCGTTTTTTCGGTATTAATTAAGTCGATAATTGGAAATCGAGATGTGATTTATTTCCTTATTATTGCAACTATTTGTCTTACTTGCGTGTTCTGCGTATATAAGAAGTATTCTTGCAATTTTGTTATGACGGCATTTTTGTTTGTTGCTTCGACAGACTATATTCAGTGGACTTATAATGGCATTCGTCAATTTCTTGCAGTTTGTTTGATTTTTGCATGTACAGGGTTAATACTTAAAAAAAAGTATGTACCTGTAATTGTGATTATTTTAATTGCAGCAACTGTTCATGCAACCGCATTGATGATGATTCCGATTATCTTTATTGTACAAGGAAAACCTTTTAATAAGAAAACAATGTTGTTTCTGGGAGGAGTACTAGTAGCAGTGGCCTTTATCGACCATTTCACGGATATTATAACTATTGTCATGGAAAATACCCAGTACAGCGGCGAAATAGATCAGTTTCTAGGTACAGAAGGTACCAGTTATCAACGAGTTATTGTTTATTCAATTCCAGCTTTGATTGCGTTTGTTTTCAGAAGAAGAATAGCTTTAGTTGATAACAGAATGATAAATATGTGTGTTAATATGTCCGCTGCTTGTTTAGGGTTATATGGACTTAGTGCCTTTTCTAGTGGATTGTTTTTGGGCCGATTGCCAATATTCGTTTCATTGTACAATTATATCCTGCTCCCCTGGGAAGTAGAAAATATTTTCACCAAAGAATCGGCTAGGATTTTATATTTGGTGATGATTATCTTGTATTTGATTTTTTATCATTATCAAGTTACCGTTGTATGGGGGTTGTAAGTAGAAATGAGAAAACAGCCAATAATATCAATTGTTATTCCAGTATATAATGCGTCAAAGCATTTGGAACAGTGTTTAGAAAGTGTATTGGGACAATCATATAAAGCCTTGCAGGTATTATGTGTAGATGACCATTCTACGGATAATTCATTGGAAATACTTTATAGATACGCGAAACAAGATAACCGCGTCACGGTGATTACAAAACAGAATGAGGGAGTTTCGTTAGCTAGAAACCTTGGATTGGATAACGTCTGTGGTGAATATGTTTTATTTGTAGATAGTGATGATTGGATTGACTTACATACTTGTGAAATTGCAATAGATTATGCTTTGAAGGGTAATCATGACGTAGTTATGTGGTCGTACACCAGAGAACGGAAAGGGAAATCTCAGGATAAACAGATTTTCGAAGAAGATGTTGTGTTTGGTTCTGACGTGGTAGTGAGGGATAAATTGCATCGCAGAATGGTTGGAATCTTAGATGATGAATTGCGTAGACCAGAAGATGCAGATGCTTTGTGTACTGTGTGGGGGAAGTTGTACCGGACAGATATTATTCAAGAAAACAAAATTAGGTTTTATGACATTCGTGAGATAGGTACATATGAGGATGGATTATTCAATTTGGATTTCTTTTTTTATGCTCGTAATGCAATGTTTATTAACAAACCTTTATACCATTATCGTAGAACTGTAAGCAGCTCATTAACAAGTTCATATAATTCAAGGTTAAGAAATCAGTGGCAAAAGCTGTTTCAAGTTCTAGATGATTATATTATAGAACATCAGTTAGGAGGGAATTATAGGCAGGCATTAAATAACAGAATCGCTTTGAGTGTGATTCCATTGGGAATTAATGCTGTTTCCAATGTGGGCAGTATAAAGAGGCAACTGGAGGAAATTAGGGAAATAATAACTGAAAAAAAATGTGCTGAAGCAATTAAAATACTCAATAAATCATACTTTCCTATTCATTGGAGAGTGTTTTTTGGCTTTGCTGAGCATAAGAATACGTTGGGGTTATATTTTTTGTTGATGGGAATTCAGAAGATTCGAGGTAAGTGAGATGCAAGAAGATAAGAAAATATCCATTTTAATGGGAATATATAACTGTGAGAATACATTAAGAGAGGCAATAGACTCCATAATTGCACAAACATATTCAAATTGGCATTTCATCATTTGTGATGACGGCTCTAAAGATGCATCTTGGGAAATTGCAAAAGAGTATGCTGAAAATGATCCGGAGAGATTTCTGGTAATCAAAAATGGGAAGAATTTGGGGCTTAACGCTACATTGAATAAATGTTTGGCACTGGCAGACGGAGATTATATTGCAAGAATGGATGGAGATGACATATCTGTTCCAGAGCGTTTTGAAAAAGAAGTAGATATATTGAATAATCATCTTGAATATGATTTAGTCAGTTCGCATATGATTACTTTTGATGAGAGTGGCGAGTGGGGATGTATTACAACGTTAGAAAAGCCGCAGAAGAGAGACTTTCCTACTCATGTTCCAATGTTTTGTCATGCACCATGTATGATTAGAAAGGAAGCTTTTTTGGATGTAGAGGGATATACTGAAGATCCTCGGCTTCTGCGTGTAGAGGATTATCATCTTTGGTATAAATTTTACGCAAAAGGATATGTAGGTTACAATATCCAGGAGCCTTTATATAAAATGCGAGATGATAGAAATGCATTGCATAGAAGAACTGTGTCAGCTAGGATGAATGGCATATATGCTACATTTCTAGGCTATAAAATGTTGGAGTTGCCGGTATGGATGTATGTCTATGCAGTAAAAAATGCTATGATAGAATTGATAAAAATTGTCATCCCGGATTGTTTATATGAAGTTTTTCACAAACGGCATCTTCAAGCAAAATAAATTATTAGGTGGATAAAACAATGATTCATATTTTATTTTTAATTCCTAATCTTGGACATGGCGGTGCTGAAAAAGTGCTTGTAAATCTGGTTAA
The DNA here is from genome assembly GCF_021531995.1 of Faecalicatena contorta. Lineage (GTDB taxonomy): Bacteria > Bacillota > Clostridia > Lachnospirales > Lachnospiraceae > Dorea_A > Dorea_A contorta_A. Next base: position 1,932 of record NZ_JAFBIZ010000024.1, on the reverse strand, counting down.
TAATATGGATCGTTCTAAGTACGATATCACTGTAATGACCTTATATAATGAAGGGGTGAACAGGGAGTCACTTGCGTCGCACATACATTATAAAACGTGTTTTAAGCGATCTTTTCTAGGTGTTTCTCATTTGCTCAAAATTTTTTCTCCAGAGTTTTTGTATCGACACTTAGTTGGCGAAAGATACGATATTGTTGTTTCTTATCTAGAGGGTCAAACTGCCCGAATCGTCAGTGGCTGTAAGGACGGCACTACGAAAAAAATGTGCTGGATTCACAGAACGATGACTTCTTTGGAAGATGCAGCACGATTATTCCGAAACGTTGAGGAAGCTAAGAAGTGCTATTCCAATTTTGATGTAATTGTATTTGTTTCAAAGGATGTGCAGGCTGCTTTTATGAATCTTTTTAAGTTGGATATAAAAGGTGTTGTAGCATACAATACTAACCAAACGGATATGATTCTTGAAATGTCTGAAAAAGTAATTCAAACAGAATGTTTTGCTCCTGACGAGTTCAAAATTTGTGCTATGGGAAGTCTATATCCGGTTAAGGGTTTTGATAGGCTTCTAAATATACACAAACGCCTCCGAGAAGATGGCTATATGGTGCATACATATATCTTGGGAGAAGGCGTGGAGAAAGAGCAACTTGAAAAACAAGCAAAACAGTACGGCATAGAGGCGTCTTTTACTTTATTGGGATACCACAAAAATCCGTATGCTTATATGAAGCAGTGTGATTTATTTGTGTGTTGTTCGAGATCGGAAGGTTTTTCAACTGCTGTTACGGAAGCGTTGATTTTAGGCATTCCAGTTGTGACTACAAAGGTTTCTGGAATGACAGAGTTGCTTGGTGAAAATCAAGAATATGGAATTGTAACACATAATGATGAAGAGTCTTTGTTACAGAGTATTGTGGCGATAATGAACGAGCAAAAACTGTTGGAACATTATCAGAATCAGGCAGTTATTCGAGGTAAAGACTTTATGACAGAAAAAACTGTTGAAGATGTTCAAAAACTGTTTGAAAATTTGTGGGAGTGAGTATGACTAAATTGTTTTCAAAACTATTAGAAGATGGGTGGAATGTTGCTTTTCGGCAGCTTCCAGAAGGCGAAATTTTAGACAATGTGAAATCTCCTTTTCAGGTAATTCCTAATACGTGGAGAACATGGGAAGCTGATCCGTTTGTCCTACAATATGAAGGAAATACATATATCTTTGCAGAGATGTACGATTACATCAAAAGACGAGGAGCAATCGGTTATACAAAATGGGAGAACGACAGATTTACTCCGTGGAAGAAAGTAATTTGCGAACCGTTTCATATGTCATATCCTAATGTGTTTATACGAGATGATGGGATTTATATGTTGCCGGAAACGAGTGCAGGGCATAAATTGCTTTTGTATAAAGCGGTGAATTTTCCAGAAAAATGGGAGCAACATACTATTATTGCGGAAAATGTCATGTGGGTTGATACTACTTTTTTTGAAAATAGAGGTGTCTTATATGCGATTACCACAGATGTAGCAGACGAAGAGAATCACAAGGATTATCTGTTGAAATTTGATGATCAATTCAGTATTTCGGAGAAATATCAAATTCATGAAAAAGATATTGACCGTTCTCGATGTGGTGGTCGTTTCTTTGTTCACACTGGGAAGTTGATTCGGGTTTCGCAAGATTGTTCTCAACGATACGGAGGTGCATTAATTTTTAGCGAGATGTGTCCGGATCAAGTTGTTGATAAAGGATTACAGAATGTTTTTCGCCATATTTCTCCGGAAGATTTGCAAATTGCAGAGAAAAAGAAATGGATTGGTTTGCATACCTATAACGCAGTTCCACAGTTTGAAGTTATAGATATTGAAAAACCTCATTTCAATATTTTTGGCATAATAATCAGAGTGCTAGGAAAGGTATATAGA
>NZ_JAFBIZ010000249.1 GCF_021531995.1 Faecalicatena contorta | reverse complement strand
CACTGATTTAGTAGCTATTAAAGAGGGGATTCTATATGGAAGTTGGAATCAGTGGATAAAAAGTTGTTTAATATATGTTTTGATGCTCAAATTTTCGCTTATGATGTATTAGACTAGGACAGGGAGAAATGGGATAATTGTTGAAGCTATATTAGTAAATTAAAGACAATAAACAGGAAGACTTTTGGAGAGTATATATATGGATAAATACGCAATCCTAATTATGGCGCACAATCAGTTTGATATTCTGGAAAAATTACTTATCATGCTGGATCATGAGCGAAATGATATCTATATCCACATTGACCGGAAAAGTGGCTTTTTTGACGAGGAACATTTTAAGCAGCTTTGTCATCATAGCCGTATTACATTTATTTCGAGAAAGCGTTTGCATTGGGGACATTCCAGTCTGGTTGAGTGTGAGTTGGATTTGATGGAAGCTGCGCTTTCGTCAGGCGAAACGTATTGTTATTTCCACCTTCTTTCTGGGGTGGATTTACAGATTAAGCATACGGAAGAGATTCATCGTTTTTTTGATGAACATCCGGATCGGAGTCTGGGAGGACATATGCGTCTGATTGACAGAGAACGAGCGGAAGGTGCATCACCGCACACTTTCACTATGGAAGACTGGGAAATGATTGAACAGTGTCCATATTTCTGGGCGCGGAAGTTTGATATGTCCAGAGATTCGGAAGTAATTGAGAAAGTATATAACACCTGGAGATCATAGGGTGAAGCAACTGGTGACTGGCTATCTGATCAGGGAAATAAAACGAAAGATGAAACAAGATCTGAAAAGGACAAATTAGCGGAATATAGAGAATGAAAGTATTAGATTTGGACATGGATTTTTTTTTCAGAAACACCGGCAGTGGACATTCCGGAAGATTGTGAAGAGCGATTGGATGAAGAAGTGTATGGGAAAGGTGTTTTCTCGGAAGAGCGAGTCCGGACATTTTTGGAGAAGAATCTGGGGCTGTCGAAGAAGAATAAAATCCCAGGAAGAATTGTCAAGGGACACAACGAAGCTTTGTACTTTTGGCAGGAATTGATTGCATGCGGGAAATTGCAGGCTCCTTTTGAAGTGGTGCATGTAGATTCACATGGGGATCTGGGATGCGGCGGCTGGGAAGCATTTGAGCATATTGTAAAAAACATGGTAAGCGCCTAATCTTCTATGCGCATTCCTAGCTTCGCATTTCTGTGCCATAATTATAAGCAAGCACTTTGCTCTAATCTTTGCTAAAGAGCAAGCGTTTTACTTTATTTATGGGAGGTATCTTAT
>NZ_JAFBIZ010000248.1 GCF_021531995.1 Faecalicatena contorta | reverse complement strand
CTTTTAATGCTCATTATCATTTCGAACATTTGTTCTAATTCATCATCTGAATAATATTCTATTTCAATCTTACCTTTGCCTTTTCCTTTTGATGATATACTTACTTTTGTACCAAATATATCTTTCATTTTGTTTTCAAGGTCCCGATATATAAACGAATTTTCAACTACTTTCTTTTCTTTTGGCTTCTTCGGATTTTTAATTTCTTTTACTAGTTTTTCCGTTTCTCTTACACTCAGTTTTTCATCAAAAATTTGACTGGCAAGTGTATACTGAAGTTCCGGATCATCAATCGCAAGTAATGCTCTTGCATGTCCTGTAGTGATCATATCGTCTATAATCATCTGCTGTACTTTTGAATCCAATTTCAAAAGTCTCATTGAATTTGTTACAGCTGTTCTGCTCTTTGATACTCTCTCTGCCACTTCATCCTGTTTCAGATTGAACTCCTCCAGAAGCCTTTTGTAAGCCATTGCTTCTTCAATCGGATTCAGGTTTTCTCTTTGAATATTCTCAATCAGTCCTATTTCTACAATTTCCTGATCGGTATATTCCTTGATAATGACAGGTACTTCCTTGATCCCGGCAATCTTTGCTGCTCTCCATCTTCTTTCACCAGCGATAATCTCATAATAGTCTTTTCTTTTTCTAACAATCAATGGTTGAAGAATTCCAAACTGTTTGATAGAATCTGCCAGCTCAAGAAGTGCATCTTCTTCAAAGCTCTTACGTGGCTGGTCCCTGTTGGGTTCTACCATATTAATCTTCAGCATCTGTACGCCAGATTTCACTTGATCTTCTTTTTTTTCTTCTGCCGCCTTTTCTGATGTAATTGTCTTTATATTTTTATTATCGGGAATCAGACTATCCAGTCCTTTCCCTAACCCCTTCTTTTTTACCGCCATAATATTCTCCTATTCCCTGTTCATAACTTCATCAGCCAGACGCATATAACTGTCCGCTCCGGCAGATTTAGAATCATACAGATTAATCGGCATTCCATAACTTGGTGCCTCTGCAAGGCGGATATTTCTTGGAATAATTGTCTTATAAATATTTTGTTGTAAATTATCTTTTACATTTTCTACAACCTGTAATGACAGATTTGTTCTCGCATCATACATAGTAAATACAACGCCTTCTATTTCAAGTACTGGATTTAAGCGTTCTTTTACCAGTTCCACCGTATGTATTAATTGACTTAATCCTTCCAAAGCATAATATTCACATTGAATTGGTACTAATACAGAGTCAGCAGTTGTCATAGCATTAATTGTGAGCATATTCAGTGACGGAGGACAATCAATAATCACATAATCATAA
>NZ_JAFBIZ010000247.1 GCF_021531995.1 Faecalicatena contorta | reverse complement strand
GTTAATATGCGGCAGCATTTATCACATGCTTGATGACCTGGGCTGAACTGCGACCAGCCTTTGCTAAACGGCGATACCCATGCGCTGAACGCGCTTCAGCGCATGGGCTAATCGCCCGGAATAATCAATGACTTTATAGAGTTGGCAGAACGTGGATATGATACTGAACAAATTGCAAGAGCGTTAAGATCTGACATCAATCTTGTAGCAATTAAGGGCGATTTGCTCCGTTCCCAAGGGTATCAATTCAACCACCAAGAACACCGCAACGACTTTCTCAAATATAACAAATAAGACCGTCTACTCATTTGAGCAGGCGGTCTTATATTTTAAGGTGCATTTCTTCTTGTTCCACACTTAGGACATACCGGATAGAGCTTTAATTCATTGTAATTGGAGAAAATCTCAAAGTCTGTAATAACAAATCTATCAAGCATACTATCTTTCAAGACAATTTTTTCACACTCTGTTGGGCATTCAAAATCGCTTGCTTCATATCCTGCTTCCGGTCTAATCCAATGGAAGTATTCTTGACAACCTTTGGTGCAACGAGTTTTACCCCATTCAATTCCGCATTCGGCATTGCTACATTTCCAATGGTCGTTTCCAACTTTAGTAATGTGAGTTCCTCCACATATCGGACAATGAATTGGTTGTTCTTCAATTTCCATAAGTAATTTTGTGCGATGCAGAGAGATGTACTTCATAAGTCTTTGAATACTACCTACATCTGTTTGATTAACCGGTAAAATGGCTCTGTGATAGTTTTTCCAATCATTGTTGTCGCTATCAAAGAAAGCTTCACCATAATTAAACACTCGTCGTATAACTTCTCCCTGTTCAATGGAAGTAAAATCGTCCATTGAGTTTGCAACTAAATAACACAAATAATCATCACCACGTTCAAACAGTTCATCCGCTAATTTATTGATGCCACTCGCTTCAGAACTTGTTTTATAAAAAAGAGGAACGATAGTGAGTTTTCGTGTTTTTAGTTCGTGAAGCCCTTTATTGGCGTCAAGCGAATCAATAAAGTCAGTCCAAACAGAGCGACATTTATCGTAATGTTCGTGTTCTACTTTAGATAGTCTGCGCAAGTCAGACTGTTTAATGTGGACTAAGTTTCTTAGATCACTTTAAAAATCAATCATATCATAGACATCCGTTTTTAAATATGGATTTTTTATGATAAATTTTTGTTTGTTAACAGATAAAAGTAATGCCGTTTTAGTGGCCCCTCCTACAAGCGGTCCACTCAAATCTTCGCTAGAGTATGAAAAATTTTTTATATCTAACTCGGTTATATCGCTATTGTCACCAAAATTACCTATTATTC
>NZ_JAFBIZ010000246.1 GCF_021531995.1 Faecalicatena contorta | reverse complement strand
ATATAAACTTGATGGGTACCTGCATTACGTTTAACGCTTTCTATGCAATATCTTACTAATTCAGGAGCTTCATCTTCACCTTGCCACCAAAATATCCAAATGGGCGCATTAATTATCTTGATTCCTGGAGAATACTCAAGTTCATCAAAAATTCGCCTATATCTTTTAAAGAGATAATTATATATATATTCCTGTCTTTTCTTGTATATATGCCTGCTAGCCTCAACAGACAATTCACAATTGTCTGCATAATTACATATGGCATGATAATATGCTACTTTAACAGGAAGCTTAGCAAACTCAGAGAAGAAGACACAAATAGGTTCTTTAATCCAGATCGGTATTTTTTTCAACAGTCTTTTCATCTACTCACCCCTTATACTCCGATCTTTAATAAATTTCTTATTTTACAAGTATAGATAAAGTTAATCTGTGACATCCTTACCCAAATTTTTTGTACAATAGATGCTTCTTTTATAAACGTGACATCTGGAAATTCTTTCTTTATTATATCCTTAATTAACCGAAACGCTATATAACACGTTTTTCTATCCAAGTATTTCAAAGCCATTTGCATATGATACATACACGCAAAATAAAGCATTTGCTCTGCATAGTTCCTCAGATCTGGGATTTTCTCCCGAATATAATCCAAACGGAGAGATTGTGCATCCAACGCTTGTAAACGCTTAAGACTATATTGCTGGTGCATAATACTAGCTTCATGCTGAACATAATTATACAACGATTCACAAATGTGAATTACCTTATCCGCATTTCCAATAACCCTATATGTCCAAAACTCATCATCTATAGTTTTTCCTTCAAAAAACCAAATATCTTGAAGCAATTTTTTCTTATACAATTTATTCCAAACAAGTTGCCTACACATACGATCTGCTATATGTTCCTTCATAGCTTGGACTCTATCAAACTCGAATACACAACCTTGTTGTAGTGATTCAGATTTCTTCATCCTATCTTCAATCCAGTAAAAATCACACTCAGCTATATCTGCATTATATCTCTGAATTTCCTCAACCAGTCTTTCCAAAAAATTAGGTTCCAAATAATCATCAGCATCAACAAAGCTGACATACTCACCTTTTGCTTGCTTTAATCCCATATTCCTTGCATGGGCACCGCCATAGTTTTCTGTGTGAATAAGTACTAATCGGTTATCATTCTTAGCGTATGATTTACAAATTTCATAACTTGCATCAGCAGACCCGTCATCCACTAAAATCAATTCAAAATCAGAATAAGTCTGCTCAATAATGCTACTAATACATTTCCCTATATACTTTTCAGCCTGATATATTGGTACAATTACACTAACCATACACAACTCTATCT
>NZ_JAFBIZ010000245.1 GCF_021531995.1 Faecalicatena contorta | reverse complement strand
CCTATTCAAGATTAGAAGCAATTCTATATCCATACACACAAAGCAGTTAGTCTTAGGATTGACTGCTTTTTCTATACAGATTTTTAATGACAGGCAATTATCAATTATGGTAGTTGCCTTTTTTGATTGGAGGAATTGAAGAATGAATGATAAAAACTTTATTGAAGAACTAAGACAAAAGCGTGAGGAATACGGAGTAACACAAACAAGGCTTGCTGTTGCCTGTGGTATCAGCCGTGAATATTACAACCGCATTGAAAAAGGAAAACAGCCATTGAATGACGAATTAAGAGAAATCATAGAAAAACAGATTGAGCGTTTCAATCCGCAAGAACCACTATTCTTATTGATTGATTACTTTCGTGTCCGCTTTCCTACTACGGACGCATTGGCGATTATCCGTGATGTATTACAACTGAAATCTAATTACATGCTTTATGAAGATTATGGAAAATACGGATATGAAAGCAAATATGTACTTGGCGACATCAATATCATGTGTTCCATGCAGGAGCATTTAGGTGTTTTATTGGAACTGAAAGGCAAAGGCTGTCGGCAAATGGAATGTTATCTACTGGCACAGGAACGCTCATGGTATGACTTCATGCTGGATTGTATGACGGCTGGTGGTGTGATGAAACGGCTTGATTTGGCTATCAATGATAAAGCAGGAATATTGGATATTCCAAAGTTAAAGGAAAAATACAAGGCTGGCGAATGTATCTCCTACTTCCGTATGCAGAAAGATTACAGCGGTACAGAAAAATGCGGTAGCGATTTACCAAAGAATACAGGAGAAACCTTATATCTCGGTTCAACAAGTAGCGAATTATATATGTGTGCTTATCAGAAAAATTATGAGCAGTATGTCAAGAATGGCACAGAAATTGAAGATACGGAGATTAAGAACCGTTTTGAAATACGCATGAAGAACGAACGAGCCTATTATGCGGTTGTAGATTTACTGACCTATCGGGACGCTGAACGCACCGCTTTTTCTATCATCAATCATTATGTCCGCTTTGTTGACAGAGAGGACGACAAGCCAAAAAGTCAATGGATAACAAATGATGATTGGGCATGGTTTGTAGGGGAAAACAGAGAGCCGATACGCTTAACCACAAAGCCAGAGCCTTACACTTTACAAAAAGCGTTGCATTGGCTACAAAGACAAGTCGCACCAACCATAAAAATGGTACAGGCATTAGACAGAGAAAATCGTACAACGATACTGAAAGATATGATTGAGCAGGCAGAACTAAAAGACAAGCATAAACATTTATTACAATTAGAGAAATCAACCATAGAAGAACGTATAGATACCGCTGTTCCACAAGAGAATGACGGTATTTTTTAATGTAATTGAAAAATTTCAGATTTAGTCAGCAAAGAGCTGTTTTCATTCC
>NZ_JAFBIZ010000244.1 GCF_021531995.1 Faecalicatena contorta | reverse complement strand
TGATTATGAAACAATGATTGTTACTCGAAAAGACAATAAGAATGTAGTTATGATCTCAGAGGAATCCTATAATAATTTGATGGAAAATATTCATGTCATGGGGAATAAAGCTAATTATGATTGGCTGATGGAATCCAAAGCACAATTAGAAAATGGTAATATCACGACACATAATCTTGTAGAGGCAGATGTGGATGAATAAAGTATTTACTGAGAATGGATGGAAGGATTATGTGTATTGGCAGACGGAAGACAGAAAGACTCTCAAGAAGATTAATACACTTATAGAAGATGTTTGTAGGAATGGGAATGAGGGAATCGGAAAGCCTGAATCTTTATCTGGAAATTTATCTGGATTCTGGAGTAGACGGATTAATGATAAAGACAGACTAATCTATAAGATTGACGAAAGCAATGTATATATCTTAGCTTGTAGATATCATTATGGGGATAAGTAAATCAAAAGCACCAATATTACCTTTTTGATTACCTTTGTTTTACCAAAAATAAAAATGGCAGAAAACCTTGTAAATTAAGGTTTTCCACCATACTGCAAGCAGGGGATGAGAGAATCGAACTCCCGCCAAAGGTTTTGGAGACCCCTATCATACCACTTGACCAATCCCCTATGTTTGTCTGTCGCACTAGATATTTATAACATATATAACCATGGTTTGTCAATCCCTATTTTGGAAAAATCTTATAAAATGTGAAAATGAACCACTTTGCAATATTTTATAGACAATGCTATAATGAAACAGAAGATAATCACCGGAAGAAAAACCATTGATAAAATTGTTAACTGGCCTACAAGATTGGGTTCAGGCCAGAGGGAGGCAGTACAGATGAAAGAAAAAGTAATACAGGGTGGAATCGTGAATGGAGTAAAGATGCTGGTATGTCCGACCTGGGAGGATGATTTTCAGAAGGAGATACAGAAGACAGGGGGCTGTTTTCGGATTAATATTGATTATTCAGCAGTGGATGTTTCGTTCTGGAGAGAGTTGGAAGAGATTGCAATACGTTTCGGATACACTTTGGATACGGAAGCAAGAGACATGATTCAGGAATATATAGATAAGTATAAAAAATATGAGGAGCATTTCTGGGAATATGGAAAGAAGATGATCTCTTTTGAATCTTTTTGCAGAATACTGAGTAAAAGGGCTGGAATTCAGCCGAGGCAGGCGAAGGAATATGTTGTCTCCAATCTGCAAAATCTGGAGAATAAGGAAGTGCTGGACGCGTTACTCTTTGCTATGCAGCTGATCAAATCTGAGAATGGATTGGAAGGTACACAATGGACAAAACCAACGTGTGACTATATCAAAAAGGAATTCGAAAAAATGATTCTTTCACAATGATAAGAAATTATTTTTAAAGAAGAATTGAAACCGAGATTTTATCGGCGTATAATAT
>NZ_JAFBIZ010000243.1 GCF_021531995.1 Faecalicatena contorta | reverse complement strand
TAATAATAATATGAGGCCAGAGAATACTATGATTACACAAAAAAAACGTTATGTCTATTACATGAGAGCATTGATCAGTATATGCCTGCTTACCATACTGGATCAGATTACCAAATATGCGGCAGTCGGCAATCTGAAGGATAAGCCGCCCTGCGTTCTGATCTCTGGTGTATTTCAGTTGGAATATCTTGAAAACCGGGGAGCAGCATTCGGACTGTTTCAAAATCAGAAAGTTTTCTTTCTTATCAGCGTAGTTATCATATGTATGATTGTTATCCTATTTTACAGCAGGGTTCCTTTTGAACGCAGATTTTTCCCGTTAAGAATATGTGCAGTCCTGCTCATCTCAGGAGCTTTCGGCAACTGCATTGACCGGATCCGACTCGGATATGTAATAGATTTCTTTTATTTTAAACTGATAGATTTCCCGATATTTAATGTGGCAGACATTTATGTGACGGTTTCTGCTTTTCTGATTATTCTGCTCATATTTTTCTATTATAAGGAGGAAGAACTTGAAAGAATACTTCATCGTTGAAAATCAGGCCGGTGATCGTATAGACCGGTATCTTTCGGAAGAATTGGAGGACAGATCAAGATCCTATATTCAAAAGTTAATCAAAGATCAATACGTAATCGTGAATGACAAGCCTGTAAAAGCCAATTACAGGCTTTCTTTGGGTGACAGGGTAGAGATAGAACTTCCGGAGGCTCAGGAGCCCGATATCGCTGCTGAGGATATTCCTTTAGATATCTTATATGAAGATAAGGATATTATCATTGTGAATAAACCAAAACAGATGGTTGTCCACCCTGCTCCGGGGCATTATACCGGAACACTTGTAAATGCGTTGATGCATCATTGCGGAAGTGAATTATCCGGTATCAATGGAACCATGCGTCCAGGAATTGTACACCGCATTGATATGGATACCACCGGTTCACTGGTTGTATGCAAGAATGATATGGCTCATCAGAGTCTCTCAGAACAGCTCAAGGAACATTCCATCCGACGAATCTATGTAGCCGTTGTTCATGGAAATATGAAAGAAGAATCGGGGACAGTCAATGCTCCGATCGGCAGACATCCGGTTGAACGCAAGAAGATGAGTATTCATGCAAAAAGCAGTCGGGAAGCAATCACACATTTTAAAGTTCTGGAAAGATTTGGGGATTACACTTACATTCAATGCGAACTCGAAACCGGAAGAACTCATCAGATTCGTGTTCATATGGCCAGCATTGGACATCCCTTGCTGGGCGATGAGGTATATGGCCCCAGAAAATGTCCGTTTCCGGATCTGCAGGGACAGACATTGCATGCAAAGACCATTGGTATCATTCATCCAAGAACCGGTGAATATCTGGAAATCAATGCACCTCTTCCGGACTATTTTATTCAATTATTAGACAGACTAAGA
>NZ_JAFBIZ010000242.1 GCF_021531995.1 Faecalicatena contorta | reverse complement strand
CAGATATACCGGAACATATTATTGAAAAACTTGAAGATGGAAAGATCAGTTTGACACACTTTTCGGATATTCTTCGCATGAATTTAATAGCATATAATGGTGGCTTTTGGGTAGATGCGACAATTTTTTGTTCAAAGAAAGTTGAAGAAGCTGTATTTGAGAATCCCATATATACTGGAAGAAATCCTGGGAAAGATTTTAAGAATATATCAAATTGGGATTGGACCGGTTTTGCAATAGCTGGTTGGAAAGGAAATAGCCTTTTTGTGGCAGCGAATGCAATCTTTAGTGCTTATTGGGATGAGAATGATGTGTTGATTGATTATTATCTGATTGATTACGTTTTACGAATGGTTTATGAGAATATACCAGAAGTGAAGGCCACAATATCTCAGATTAAACCGAATAATACGGAGCAGATGCATTTGTGTCATAATCTGAATAGTCCATATTCTGAGGAGGGATATCAGAGTATTGTTACTAGATCTACATGGTTACACAAACTTTCCTGGAAAGAAAAATGGAACGAAAAAACGTCAGAAGGGGAAAAAACCATGTATGCGCATTGGAAAGAGCAGGTAGAAGAACAGATATGAGATATTCAATAGTTGTTCCAATTTTTAATGCAGAAAAAACAATCGCTAACTGTTTGAGAAGCATTCAGAATCAGCTTTTTGAAGATTTTGAAGTGATTATGATAGATGATGGTTCGGTAGATTCTAGTGGAGTACTCTGTCAAAAATTTGTATCGGACGATCGGCGATTTAGGTACATTAGGCAGATCAATCAAGGGGTTTCAGCGGCTCGCAATAAAGGTTTGCAAGAAGCTCGAGGGGATTACATTGTATTCTTAGATAGTGATGATGAATATGTACCGGAATACTTAGAGGCATTTGAAAAATTGATGGAACAGGAACCAGATTGTGACCACTACTGGTGTGGCTTTAAGATTAGCTCTGATTTATTGTCAAAAAATGGCGAAATTCATGTTTTTTCCAAGGAGGAAGAAATATCTGTATGTCATCGAAAGAATATTATGACATTACATGAGAAGTGGATGGATTCTACTCTTTGGAATAAGGTGTTTCGCAGGGAAATAATTGTGAAAGAAAATCTTCTGATGGATACAAAGCTATCTTTGGGGGAGGATCTTTTGTTTAATTACCAATATTTAGCGGCAACAGGAGAACAGATAGCTATTATTAATCTCCCTAATTACATTTATTATCAGTCTGGAAATGACACCTTGGATAGTAAATACCGTAAAAATCTGCGAGAACTATATGAGTATTTGGATGCAGAAATATTAAAATGGCTTATGAAATGGGAAGTATCTGAGCAGGAGTTGAGAAAATATTATAGTAGTGTCTTTTATATACAAGAGAAGATTTTGCATAATACTTTTAGAGTTGAGAATAAAGCGGGGATATTTGAAAAATATCGTTATAATAGAGCTATTTTAAGT
>NZ_JAFBIZ010000241.1 GCF_021531995.1 Faecalicatena contorta | reverse complement strand
ATTCTATATAGATTAAGAGGTAATCATACAACAGAGGAGCTTATTACCAGAGGAATGGTAGTAGGGAAAAATTTTAATTGTATGAATGATGTGATTTTGGATCCAGATCATTGTTGGCTTATTGAAATTGGCAATGATGTGACTGTGGCGCCGAGGGTGCATATACTCTGCCATGATGCCAGTACAAAACATTATTTGGGATATACTAAAATTGCTAATGTAAAGATTGGAAACAATGTTTTTATTGGAGCAGAAAGCGTGGTTATGCCTGGTGTTGTCATTGGTGACAACGTGATTATTGGAGCAAATAGTACGGTGACTCATTCCGTTCCTGCAAATTCTGTTGTGGTTGGTTCGCCAGCGCGAGTGATCTGCTCAACAGAAGAATACATCGAAAAAGAACGGTCGAAAATGGCAAAAGCTCCATGTTTCTCAGAGGCATATACACTTCGTCAGAATGTTTCCATGAAACGCCGATATGAAATGAAGAAGGCGCTGGAGGGAAATAAGGGGTATGTTGAATGAGTAAGATAAGTATTATTGTTCCAATTTATAATATAGAACAATTTCTTCCTAGATGTCTAGATAGTATACTGTCGCAAACATATCAGAATCTGGAGATCATTTTAGTTGATGATGGTTCGACGGATGACTCTGGTAAGATTGCAGATCGGTACGCAGGCAAAGATGAAAGAATTAAGGTAATTCACCAAGTGAATAGTGGTGTTTCGGTTGCAAGGAATCACGGTTTGGATCAGGCAACGGGTGATTATATTGGTTTTGTAGATGGTGACGATTATGTAGAGCCTGATATGTATGAAATCCTTATGCAGATTGTTACTGAATATCAGGTTGATATTGCACACTGTGGATATCAGATGGTATATCCAAGTAGAATAGATTATTACTACAACACTGGAGAAAAGCTTAGATTGAAGCGTAATGAAGGACTTCTTGAGTTGATGAGGGGTACAAAAATTGAACCTGGGTTGTGGAATAAGCTTTATAAAGCGGAATTGTTTAAGCAAGTTAGATTGCCTGTTGGTGTGGCTGAGACAGAAGACCTGTTATGCAATTTTGAAGTGTTTTCTTTAGCAGAGAATTCTTTTTTTTACGATGTGCCCAAATATCACTATATATTGAGAAGTGGTTCGGCAACAAGTGGGGTACTCTCAGAAAAAAAGCGACGAGATCGTTACTTTGTGATTTCATCAATTCTAAAGAAATCAGATGAAGATGCATCTTATTATACTGCAGTGTATGAACGATATCTAAGAATTTTGATTGAAAATGCAACACAGATTAATTATCAAGAGCTTCGAGATGAAGCTGTACACGAACTTAGAAAAGAGTTAAGAAAAATTGTGTTGTCTAAAAAACTTGGAATAAAAATCAAAGGGATGGTTTTTGTGGTATCATATTTTCAAAGTATATATCGTTGGATTCATTATGTTTACAGTAAGGC
>NZ_JAFBIZ010000023.1 GCF_021531995.1 Faecalicatena contorta | reverse complement strand
ATATTGTATTATGAAATTAAAAGGAAAAACTCGAAAAATATTTCATGGTTATGAAAAAACGGAGGAAGTAAAATGCCGCTGATAACAAACATACAGAAGTTTTCGATTCACGATGGAGATGGAATCCGTACATCTGTGTTTTTTAAAGGATGTCCTTTGAAATGTGAATGGTGTCATAACCCGGAAACTCAGAGATTCAACAAGGAGATGCAGTGTGACGGAACCAAATGTGCAGGCTGCGGAACTTGTGCAAAGATTTGCCCGAATGGTGCGATTACCATGGAAAACGGGAAACCGGTATGGAGCAGTGAAAAATGTACTTTTTGCGGAAAGTGTGTAAACTTCTGCCCGGCAGGAATCCGGGAAATCATTGGAAATGAATATATGGTCAAAGAACTCGTCAAAGAACTCATGAAGGACCAGATGTTTTATGAAGAATCCGGCGGAGGAGTAACCCTTTCCGGCGGCGAAGTTATGGCGATGGATCTGGAATATATCCTGGCAATTGCAAAAGAGTTAAAACGGCAGGATGTCACACTTACGATTGATACCTGCGGATACGTTCCATATGAAAAGTTTCAGGCAATTCTTCCGTATGTCAATACATTCCTTTATGATGTAAAGGTGATGGATCCGGAGCTTCATAAGAAGTATATCGGGGTGGATAATCAGTTGATCCTTGATAATCTGGCACGCCTTGCGGCTGACGGGGCAAGGATCTATATAAGGATTCCGACGGTAAAGGAAGTCAATGGAAATGAAGAAAATATGAAAGAAACGATAAGGTTTCTGAAAGAACATGATATTCACCCGGCTCAGATTAATCTTCTTCCGTATCATGATACGGGGAGCGGAAAGTATCAGAAGCTGGGAATGAAATATAAAGGAACTGATTTACATGCACCGGAGAAAGCGGAGATGGAAGCATTTGTGTCACTCTTTGTGGAATCCGGATTCAAAAACACAAAAATAGGAGGGTAAAACAATGGCAGAGTTACGTGGTATGAATGAAAGAATTAAGAAACTTCGTGAAATCAGTGTGACCACACCGGTTCATATTGATCTTGAGAGAGCGAAGATCGAGACGGATTTCTACAAGGAGAATGACGGAAAATATTCCATTCCGGTTATGAGAGCAATGGTTCTGAAAGAGTATTTTTCCAAGAAGACATTGTATCTCGGAGACGGAGAGCTGATTGTTGGTGAAAAAGGAAAGGATCCACAGGCATCTCCTACATTTCCGGAGCTTTGCTGCCACAGTGTAGAAGACATGGTGGTTATGAGCGAGCGTGAACTCGTATCTTTCCACACGACAGAAGAAGACAGAAAGCTTCAGGCCGAGGAGATCATTCCATATTGGCAGGGAAGAACGATGAGAGAGAAGATCCTTTCCAGAATGACTCCGGAATGGCAGGAGTGTTACAGTGCAGGTATGTTTACCGAGTTTATGGAGCAGAGAGGCCCGGGACATACTTGTGGCGGTGAGCAGGTATTTAAGACAGGATATCTTGATTATAAAGAGAAGATTCAGAAGACGATGGATGCGCTGGATTATATTAATGATCCGGAAGCGGTGAATAAATGTGAAGAGCTGAAAGCTATGGCGATTTCCTGTGATGCAGTGTGCATCCTCGGAGAGCGTTACCATGCGCTTGCGCTTGAGATGGCAGAAAAGGAAACAGATGAAGTCAGAAAAGCAGAGCTTCTTCAGATTGCTGCGAACCTGGAAGTGGTTCCGGCACGTAAGCCACAGACCTTCTGGCAGGCAATTCAGTTATATTGGTTCACACACCTCGCAGTTACAACAGAGCTGAATCCATGGGATGCATTCAGCCCGGGAAGACTTGACCAGCATCTGAATCCATATTATGAGAAAGATGTTGAAGCAGGAATTCTGGATGACGAAAAAGCACTTGAGCTTCTGGAATGTCTGTGGGTAAAATTCTACAATCAGCCTGCACCGGTAAAAGTAGGTATTACATTAAAAGAAAGTGCTACTTATACAGATTTTGCTAATATCAATACCGGAGGTGTTACACCGGACGGACGTAATGGTGTTAACAATGTAAGTTATCTGATCCTTGACTGTATGGATGAGATGAAGCTGGTTCAGCCGAACTCTAACGTTACGATCAGTAAGAAGACACCAGCCAAATTCTTAAAGAGAGCCTGCGAGATCTCAAGAAAAGGATGGGGTCAGCCGGCATTCTATAATACGGAAGCTCAGATCATGGAGCTGATCAATGCAGGTAAGAGCCTGGATGATGCAAGACGCGGCGGCTCTTCCGGATGTGTAGAGACAGGAGCATGGGGAAGTGAAGCTTATATCCTGACTGGATATCTGAATATTCCGAAGGTATTCCAGCTGACATTGTTCAATGGATATGATGAGTATTCCGGAAAACAGATCGGACTTCCGCTTGGCTATGCGAAAGACTTTAAGACTTACGATGAACTTTGGGAAGCATTTAAGAAACAGCTTGAGCATATTGTAAACATTAAGATTCGTGGTAATAACGTGATCGAGCAGTTGTATGCACAGGAGATGCCGGCACCTTGTCTTTCTGTTGTAACGAATGACTGTATTTCCAATGCAAAGGACTACAATGCAGGTGGAGCAAGATACAATACATGTTATATTCAGGGCGTAGGTATTGGTACCGTTACGGACTGCCTGTCTGCTGTAAAATATAATGTATACGATAAGAAGAACTTCACGATGGAAGAGCTGATCGAAGCTATGGAGCATGACTTCGAAGGTTACGATGCTATTTTCAATATGGTTCATGATAAGACTCCGAAATATGGAAATGATGATGATTATGCAGATGAAATTATGCAGAATGTATTCGAATTATACAGAAGCATGATTACAGGTCGTCCGAATATGAAGGGTGGAAAATATGGTGTAGATATGCTTCCTACTACCTGTCATGTATACTTTGGAGATGTTATTATGGCAACTCCGAATGGAAGAAAAGCGCACAAACCAGTGTCTGAGGGTATTTCACCGGAAAAATCCGCAGATACCAACGGACCTACAGCCGTGATCAAATCCTGCTCAAAGATGGATCATCTGGCAACAGGCGGAACACTTCTGAATCAGAAGTTTACACCGAACGTTGTTGCCGGAGAGGAAGGGCTGGACAATATGGCAAGCCTGATCCGTTCTTACTTCGCTATGGATGGTCACCACATTCAGTTTAATGTCATTGACAGGCAGACACTGATCGAGGCTCAGAAGCATCCGGAAGATTACAAGGATCTGATCGTACGTGTAGCCGGATACAGTGATTTCTTCCGTAACCTGGATAAGCCGCTTCAGGATGAGATCATTAATCGTACCGAGCAGTCTTTTGAATAGAGATGAATGATAAAGAGTGATAATAAGAACCGCTGCGAGATGCAGCGGTTCTTATTTTATACCGGGGCAGGAGGAATGGGCTGTCGGATGATTCATAGATTTTCTTTGGCAGTTATTTTGTCTTTGCGTGAAATTATTTTCCGGTATAGGTCCGAAAGAATTTTTCAAAAAATCAGCAGAAGCTATTGTATTTGCTTTTACATCGGCCAGTAGCTCCACAACGCTGCCATATTCTATGAAATCAGCAGAAAAGCTGGGAGTGAATGAAGAGGTACGTTCTTTTGTGCTTCCGCTCGGGTCTACGATCAATATGGACGGAACTGCGATCTACCAGGGAATCTGTGCATTATTTATTGCAAACGTATACGGGATTCATTTAAGCCTGATTCAGCAGATTACGATCGTCCTGACCTGTACATTTGCATCCATCGGAGAGGCTTCTTAATTTCCGGCCATCCGTTTGTAAACAATATCACCGGGCGGAGAAGCAGACCTGGGAGATCTTCAAGAACAGAGACGTATGTACGATTTGCGGAATTTATAAATTGTTTCTAAATTCACGAAACAATTTATAAAAAAGACAGAAAAAATTTATGGATTTCATGCTGGAGTAC
Source organism: Faecalicatena contorta (assembly GCF_021531995.1). Lineage (GTDB taxonomy): Bacteria > Bacillota > Clostridia > Lachnospirales > Lachnospiraceae > Dorea_A > Dorea_A contorta_A. The sequence goes on along the minus strand of NZ_JAFBIZ010000023.1, from coordinate 29,074 downwards.
TTGCAAAACAGGATGGACTTGTAGTATTATGAAATGAATAAGTTCTTTTTATTTAAAGAAAAATATAATGAAAGGAAGTGAAATTATGGAATTACAGATTCAAGACTTAGTTTCGTCAATCCGAAAAGAAGGAATTGACGTGGCTAACGCAGAAGCAGAGAAGATTATTTCAGAAGCCAAGAAAAAAGCTGAAAGAATTGTAGCAGATGCCAAGGCTGAAGCGAAGAATATCCAGGAAACTTCAGAAAAAGAAATCAGTATTCTGAAAGAGAGCGCAGCAATCAGTGCAGAACAGGCAAAAAGAGACGCTATGCTCGCATTTAAAACTGAGGTGAAAGCTGAGTTTGAGAAGCTTCTTTCTTCACAAGTGAAGGATACTCTTTCTGATACGGCATTGGGGAAATTAATTCAGGCAGTTGTGACTGGAGAAGATGTACAGAATTATTCAGTTGAAGTTTCAGAAGTGAGTGATACACTCAAAGCAGAGCTGGCAGAAGAGATTAAGAACGGTCTTGAGATCAGACCTACCAAAGGTGTTCAGGCAGGATTCCGCCTGGCTGCAAAGGATGGTTCCGGTTACTTTGACTGTTCTGACGAAGAGATCATGCAGATGCTGATGCCATATTTCAGAAATCTTGATTTCTAGCAGGAGGTGTCTATGGCTTCATATTATTATTTGATATCAAGCCTGCCGGATCTGAGAACAGACGGGGAGATGCCGATGACTTATCGTGAGTTTCTCGGTATGTGCCAGTCAAATGTAAGCGAATCAAAATATAAGTTCTTAGAAAATCTTACTCTTTCATCAGAAGAGGGACCGCTTATCAAAGAGTGGTCAGTGTATTATAAGAATCTTATGAGAGAACTCAATTATCAGAGGAGCATGAATCTGGGAAGACCCTATCTGACCTCATATGATAAGGATTCTGTGATTGCACAGGTGGCAGGAGCCGCGTTGTCTGCAAAGAATCCATTAGAGGCAGAGAAGATCTTGTTGGATTACGAATTTGAGATTCTTGATTCATTGGTAGGCCTGCATACTTTTGATGATGTTTATTTATTCGGGTATGCGATTAAACTAAAATTGCTTGAGCGCCAGAGCTGTTTCGTTCAGAAAAAAGGACAAGAGGAATTCAAACGTCTTTTTGATCAGGTACAGCAGCGCGTATATAGCTTATAACGGGAGAGAATTGATGGAAACAGTAACAGGATATGTAACTGGTATTAACGGAAACCTGGCAAATGTCAGCTTTGATGGTTCAGTTCATAAAAATGAAGTTGCTTACATCCTTGTTGATGGAAAACGTCTCAAAGGAGAGGTTATTCGAATCAACAATGGTGTTGCAAGCATGCAGATCTACGAGATGTCCAACGGTATTAAAGTTGGAGACGCTGTAGAGTTTACCGGCGAACTGATGAGTGTTGAGCTTGGCCCAGGCCTGTTAACCCAGGTTTTTGACGGTCTTCAGAATCCATTACCGGATCTGGCTGAACAGTGCGGCTTCTTCCTTGAGAGAGGTGTATATCTTGATCCTATTCCGGACAGAGAATGGGAATTTACACCATCTGTGAAGGTGGGAGATTCTGTGGAAGCAGGAGATTCTATCGGTAGTGTTCCTGAAGGATTATTTACACATGAAATTATGGTTCCTTTCACACTGAAAGGTCGTGACTGGACAGTTAAATCAATTAAAGAAAAAGGCTCTTATCATGTAAGAGCAACAATTTGCGTGATTGCAAATAGTAAAGGCGAGGAGAAAGAACTCAGCATGGTTATCACACAGCCGGTTAAACAGGCAGTAAAATGCTATGAGGAGAGACTTCGTCCGGACGAACCGCTGGTAACAAAGATTCGTTGTATTGATGCTTTTCTTCCTGTGGCAAAGGGTGGAACATTCTGTGTTCCGGGACCTTTCGGAGCAGGAAAAACAGTTCTTCAGCATATGGAGGCTAAGAATGGTGAAGCTGACATCGTTATCGTAGCAGCGTGTGGAGAGCGTGCAGGTGAGGTAGTAGAGATCTTAAAAGAGTTCCCTGAACTGGAAGATCCGAAGACAGGAAGATCTCTTATGGAAAGAACCATCATTATCTGTAACACTTCTTCCATGCCGGTAGCAGCCAGAGAGGCTTCCTGCTACACTGCTGTAACACTTGCCGAGTATTACAGACAGATGGGACTGGATGTCCTTCTTCTTGCAGACTCTACCAGCCGTTGGGCACAGGCAATGCGTGAGATGTCAGGACGTCTGGAAGAGATTCCTGGTGAAGAGGCGTTCCCTGCTTATCTTGAGTCGACGATTGCTTCGTTCTATGAGAGAGCCGGTAAAGTACGACTTAAGAACGGTAAGGTTGCATCTGTAACGATTGGTGGTACAGTATCCCCTGCAGGAGGTAACTTTGAGGAACCTGTAACGCAGGCGACATTGAAGGTAGTGGGAGCATTCCATGGACTTTCAAGAGAACGTTCTGATGCGCGTAAATACCCTGCAATCCATCCGATGGATTCATGGTCCAAATATTCAGGTGTTGTAGATATGGGACGTATCGAAGAAGCACGTGCGATTCTCAGAAGGGGAAATGAGATCAACCAGATGATGAAGGTAGTCGGTGAAGAAGGAACATCTGCGGAAGATTATACCATCTATCAGAAGGGTGAACTTCTCGACTCTGTATACCTTCAGCAAAACTCGTTTGATCCGATCGATGCGGCTTGTTCTCCTGAGAGACAGAGAGAAGAGTTCGATGTGCTGTATGATGCATTAATGAAGTCCTATGACCTGGAAGATAAGAAAGAAATACGAGGCTTCTTTAATCAGTTGAGACAGGAATTCCTTGACTGGCACGGTACCCAGTTCCAGACACCGGAGTACTATGAGCAGGGGAAGAAAATCTCAGAATTCTACATGTCGAAAGCAGTTGAGTAGGAGGTCCTAAAGTGCAGAAAGTATATACAAAAATTGAATCAATCGTCGGTAACGTAGTTACTGTCAGAGCTAAGGATGTCAGACTTGGTGACCTTGCTCTTGTAGGTGACAGTTATGCGACAGTTATTAAACTTGATAAAGATGTGGTATCTCTTCAGGTATTTGCAGGTGCACAGGGTATAGGAACCAATGATCCAATCCGTTTTCTTGGCAGACCGATGATGGTTTCCTTCTCAGAGCATTTGCTCGGACGGGTGTTTGACGGAGCCGGAGTTCCAAGAGATAACGGTCCGGCACTTACTGAAAATATGATTCCGATAGGCGGACCTTCGTTTAACCCTGCAAAACGTATATTGCCAAAGAACATGATCCGTACAGGTATTCCTATGATCGATGTGTTCAACACACTTGTAGAGAGCCAGAAACTTCCGATTTTCTCTATTTCAGGTGAGCCGTACAATGCTTTGCTTTCCCGTATCGCACTTCAGGCAGAAGTAGACGTTATTGTTCTTGGTGGTATGGGACTGAAATATGATGATTATCTTACATTCCGTGATACTCTGGAAAAGGGTGGCGCAATGAGCCATACGGTTATGTTTATCCATACTGCAGCTGATCCAACCGTAGAGTGTACACTTGTACCGGATATGGCTCTTGCTGTTGCAGAGCAGTTTGCTCTTGCGGGAAAGAAAGTACTTGTTCTCCTTACTGATATGACAAACTTTGCAGATGCACAGAAGGAAATGGCAATTACTATGGAACAGGTACCTTCTAACCGAGGTTATCCGGGAGATCTGTACAGCTGTCTTGCATCTCGTTATGAGAAGGCAGTTGATATCGAGGGCGCCGGATCCATTACAATCCTTGGTGTTACAACCATGCCTGGTGATGACGTAACACATCCGGTACCGGATAATACGGGTTATATTACGGAAGGTCAGTATTATTTAAAGAACGGACACATTGAGCCGTTTGGATCACTTTCACGTTTGAAACAGAACGTAAATGGTAAGACAAGAGATGACCATCGTGCTCTCATGGACGGTATGATTCGTCTTTATTCTCAGTACAAGGAAGCGCTTGAAAAGAAATCAATGGGATTCCTTATGACAGAATGGGATGAGAAACTTCTGAAGTACGGTGAACTTTTCGAAACAAAATTAATGGATCTTGGTGTTAATATTCCACTTGAAGATGCACTTGATCTTGGCTGGCAGATTCTTGCAGAATGCTTTGAACCAAATGAAACCGGTTTGAAGACGAATCTTCTGAAAGAAAGATGGCCGAATAAGGATGCATTAAACTAAAAGGAGTAGTTAATGGCTATCAAACTTACAAAAAATGAGCAGAAAGTGCAGAAGGATCGCCTGAAACAGTATCAGCGTTATCTTCCGACTCTGCAGCTTAAGAAACAGCAGCTGCAGTCAGTCATCATGAAGACAAAGACTGAACTGGAACAAAAGGAAGTCGAACGTGCTCAGATGATTGGAGATCTGGATGACTGGGTTGCTGTATTTGCGGAGAATGAAATCTTCGAGGAGAGCAAAAAGCTTGATCATCTGGTACAGCCGGATACCGTTATCTGTAAGAATGAGAACATCGCGGGTGTTACAGTTCCTACATTTCAGGAGTTGACATTCAAAGACATTAACTATGATGTTGACGACTATCCTTTGTGGGTTGATACTGCAATCATAAAACTCCGTGAGATTGCACGTCTGGATGCGCTGGTGTCAGTGCTTCGCAAACAGGAAGCACTTCTTGAGAAAGAATTACGTTCTACTTCTCAGAGAGTCAATCTGTTTGAGAAAGTGAAGATTCCGGAAGCAAAGGAAAATATCCGGGTAATCGGTGTATTCCTTGGAGATCAACAGACAGCGGCAGTTGTTCGCGGAAAAATATCAAAGAAAAAACTTGTGGAGGCGGCACAATGATAGAGAAAATGAAAATGGTCTACATCGTGTCATCTGTCTCCAAAAAAGACGAGATGCTCGATGGGCTTCGAAATCTCGGAGTTCTGCATCTGTCAGAGAAAAAGAGTCCGCAGCGTGCGGTGTCAGAAAGATTTACAAGTCTTTCAAAAACAGCTTCCGCATTGACGGACTATGCACCGGATAAGAAATCCAAAAAGAAAGAGGAGGTTCCGATTCTTTCGGACACTCAATTTGAGGAAATGTATCAGGGCGTTCTGGCAGCCATGGATAAAAAATCAGCGCTTGTTCAGGATATAAGTGCTGCCAATGCAGAAATCGAACGTATCAAAGCCTGGGGTAACTTTAATCCCAGTGATTTAAAACCATTAAAAGAAGCAGGGTATGATCTTCATTTTTACCGTCTGGGAAAAAATGAGTATGCGAAGGTGGTACAGGATCCGGATATCAGGGTCATTCGCCTCGTATCGATAGATAAGATGGATACCATTGCTGTGATTGGAACCTTGCCGGCAACCATTCCGGCAGCTGAGTTTACCATCCCGGAGAAGGGAATCAGTGAACTGGAAAAAGAAATTGAAAGCAAACAGCAGGAAGTTGCTGCGTGTGAAGAGATCTTTAAGAAGGCTGCTGTGTATGATTCTAGTTTTCAGGTTCAGATGCTCAAAGCTCAGAATGCGGAGAATTATTCTTCGGCAAGCGAGACTGCAGAAAATGATGATGATTTCGTCTGGATATCAGGGTATATTCCTGAGGCAGAGATGGATAGATTTAAAGATGCAGCCAGAGAAAATCAATGGGCATGGGCGCAGGAAGATGTAGATGAAGATGATCTTGAGATCCCGACAAAGGTAAAATATGGAAAAGTATCGGGGCTGATGAAGCCGGTGTTTGATATTCTGGGAATTCTTCCGGGATACAGAGAATCCGATATTTCGTTATGGTTCTTCCTGTTTTTTATCCTGTTCTTTGCAATGATTATAGGTGATGCCGGTTATGGCGCCCTGATCCTGATCGGAACCATTGCATATGCAGCGAAATCAAAGAAACGTAATAATGCAGTTTATTTGTTATTAGTACTTTCCATTGGAACAATTATATGGGGAGCGATTACCGGAACGTGGTTTGGTATGGAAAAAGCCATGGAAGTTCCGATCCTGAAGGCGATGGTAATTCCTGGTTTTGCAAACTATCCGGAGTACTTTGGCGTTACCGCTCTTGCACAGCAGAACACCATTATGAAGTTCTCGTTCTCCATCGGAGCAATTCAGATGGCACTCGGAAGTCTGATCTCCATCAAGAAGAAGCTTGGTGAGAAAGATTTAAGCTGGGTTGCAGATCTTGGATGGCTCGTGGCAGTTGTTGCAATGTATTTATTATCACTTTACCTGGTAATCGGAGAGAAAATTAATATTAAGCCGGTATTTGCACTGATTGGTATAGCGTTTGTAATGGTTGTACTCTTTGGAGGAATGGCACCGGATCGGACAATTGCACAGGGAATCAAAGCAGGATGTGCGGATGCGTTTACTGTATTCCTGAATACGATCAGCTGTTTCGGTAATGTAATGAGTTATATCCGTTTATTTGCGGTAGGTATGGCGGGTCTTGCCATCTCTCAGAGCTTTAACGGAATTGCAGCTGGCTTCCACGGACCGCTTGTGATCCTCGGTGTGGTGGTAATATTAATTGGACATGGGCTTAATATTGTTATGTGTTTCCTTTCTGTTGTAGTACATGGTGTCAGACTGAACGTCCTGGAATTCTCAGGTCAGGCTGGTGTAGAGTGGAAGGGCATCGCATACGAACCATTTAAAGTAAACGATAAGATAGAGAAATAGTTTTAAGAAAGATAAAGGAGAATAATTATGAATTTAGCATTTGTTGGAATGGCAGCTGCACTTGGTCTGTCCGCTTCAGGATCAGCATTTGGTGCAGGCTTTGCCGGAATGGCATCAGTTGGAGCATGGAAAAAGTGTTATGCAAGTGGAAAACCAGCATCATTCATCATGGTTGCATTTTCTGGTGCACCACTTACACAGACAATCTATGGATTCCTTCTCATGAACTTTATTAAATCTGCGGTAGCGGGCGGAGCAGATCCGGCACTTGCTTTCGGAGTTGGAATCTTCGGAGGCCTGGCAATCGGTCTTTCCGGATTATTCCAGGGGAAATGTGCTGCAGCAGCTGCAGACGCACTGGGAGCAACCGGAAAAGGTACAGCAAACTACTTTATCGTAGTAGGTATCGTAGAGACGGTAGCCCTCTTTACACTGGTATTCAGTTTATTGCTGTTAGGCTAGGGATGAATTAAAAACAAAATATGAATAAAAGAACAGAGGCGTCCATCGTTTTGATGGATGCCTTTTCTGATGGGGGCAAAAATCTTCCGGAGAGAATGAAGCATTAAAAGAAGCAAGTAAGACATTAAAGGATTATGCGGAATACACCTGGAGAGTGAGCCAATATGCGGAGATAATTCCATTGGAGGATGCGGTAGAACAGGCGATCGGCGAATGTATACAGGAGGGAATCCTGGCAGAATTTCTGTCAAAGAACAGAGCGGAGGCGAAGTCAGTGAGTATTTATGAGTACGATGAAGCAAGGCATATGAGACAGACAAGAGAAGAGGGAAGAGAAGAGGGAAGAGAAGAAGGAAGAGAAGAAGAACGATTACGTATTAATAGCCTGATTCAGGGACTGGTTTCTCAAAATCGTATTGATGATATTATAAAAGCAGCAGAAAATCAGGAATTTCAAAATAAGCTCTTGAGAGAATTTAAATTATAGTGCATAAGACAATCAATATCAAAGAGGTACATTGAATGAGATAATGGGTATTTCGAGATTTAAAAATGTAAAGCGATTGAAGACCTCATGCTGCGATGCTATAATAACAATATGTTAAGCGCAGAAAAGGGGATGGAAAATGTTAGTTAAGCGGGCTCCTGAAAGAAAAAGGGAGGATCAGCTGAATGTCAATTGGAGTGGTTTTTATAAACATGTTTTCAGCCTGATTATACCAATGGCTCTTCAGAATCTGATCAATGTAGGGGTTACGGCAACAGACGTATTGATGCTGGGACGTGTGGGTGAAAAAGTGCTTTCGGGTTCATCTCTGGCGGGGCAGATTCAGTTTGTGATGACTCTGTTCCTGTTCGGAATTAATTCCGGGGCAACGGTTCTGAACGCACAATACTGGGGGAAGAAAGATACTCGTTCCATCGAGAAGATTATGGGAATGGCAATGAGTGCGGCGATGACTGCCGGAATTATTTTTACGATTGCAGCCGAAGCGTGTCCGGTACAGCTTTTGAAAATCTTCACTACTGATGAAATGGTAATTGCAGAAGGGGTAAAATATCTGAGAATTGTTGCGCTGTCATATGTTTTGATGTGTATCACACAGATATATCTCAATACAATGCGCAGCATCGAGAGGGTATTGATCGCTACGGTTGTGTACGCACTCTCTCTTCTTGTGAACATTGTGTTAAATGCTGTGCTGATTTTTGGTCTGTTTGGATTGCCGTCACTTGGAATCAAAGGAGCGGCGATTGCGACGTTGGTGTCCAGAATACTGGAACTTCTGATTGTCATCTGGTATGCAAAAAACAGGAATAAAGCCGTACATTTCCATGTGCGCGACATGGTAAAGGTTGACAGACTTCTTTTTATAGATTTCCTGACTTATGCAGTACCGGTAATTATCAATGAACTTTTGTGGGGATTAGGAACATCGACCAATACGGCAATTATTGGTCATATGGGCAGCGCAGCAGTAGCTGCAAATTCGGTAGCACAGGTGGCAAGACAACTTGCGCTGGTTGTGTGCTTTGGTGTATCGAACGCGACGGCAATCTATCTTGGAAAAACGATTGGGGAAAAGCAATATGAGCTTGCAAAAGCATACGGAAGAAAGTTTCTGAAACTAAGTATTCTTACCGGACTCGCAGGCGGATGTATGATCTTAATCGCGTCTCCGATTGCAGTCAGATTTATGACATTATCGACAGAAGCGCAGGGATATATGAAATTCATGTTTTTTGTCATGTCCTATTTTTCGCTCTGTATGTCGATCAATACAACGTTGATTGTGGGAGTTCTCAGATCCGGAGGAGATACAAAATACGGACTTGTCGTGGATCTTGGAGGAATGTGGTGTTTTTCGATTATCCTTGGGGCGATTGCAGCATTCAAATTTCAGGCGAGTGTACAGATCGTATATGTCATATTGATGAGTGACGAAGTAATCAAGATACCGATGTCTGTCAGCCGGTTTTTTAGTTATAAGTGGATTAAGAACCTGACCCGAGAGAATGAACATGTGTAGATAAAGATAAAAGATGTTTATCCTGGGTATTGATAAACATTCTCAAAAATTCGATTGAGTAAAAGGTCATTTGCCTTATTCTCTTTTTATGATATAATGAGAAAGGAAAATGTTTTAAGCAATTCTGGAGGTATAAGATGGCAAGAAAACAAACAAAAAAAACTACAACCCCAAAAAGCCCGGTTACAAAGAAAGGTGCTAAGAAGGTTGCAGCAAACACAACCGCGGCTGTTGAAAAAGAGATAATAGCTGAAGCGGCAGAAGAAGTTAAGACAGAAGAAATTAAGGCAGAGGAAATTAAAGCAGAAGAAGTTAAGGCAGAGGAAATTAAAGCAGAAGAAGTTAAGGCAGAGGAAGTTAAGGCAGAGGAAGTTAAAACAGAAGTTGAGAAGCCTGTAATAGAAGCAATTGAAGAGGAAGAAAATGCAGCAGAAGAACTTGCAGCTGAGCCGATATATGAGGAAGCTGCAACACCGAGAAGAAGCATTGCTTTCATAGGTTCTGAATGCTATCCATTCGTAAAAACCGGCGGTTTGGGAGATGTTATGTATGCTCTTCCAAAGGCGCTGGTCAAGCAAAATTGTGATGTGAGAGTCATTCTTCCGCGTTATAAATGCATTCCATGGAAGTATCAGGAGAAGATGATCTACAGAGGTGCTTTTGATATGGATCTGTGTGCAGACGGCAGGTCTTATTATGTAGGAATCATGGAATATATCTGGGACGGTGTTGTATATGATTTTATTGATAATGAGGAATTTTTCAGCAGTGGTAATCCATATACCAATCTGATCGATGATATTCCGAAATATTGCTATTTTGCCAAAGCAGCACTTGCAGCTTTGAATTATATGGACTGGATTCCGGATATTATTCACTGTCATGACTGGCAGGCAGCACTGGTGCCGGTGTATTTGAGGACGCTGTTCGAGAACACAAAGCTGACATCCGCAAAGACAATCTTTACGATCCACAACCTCAGATTCCAGGGAATTTACAATATTCCGACAATTCAGTACTGGTCAGGACTTCCAGATTATGTATTCAATAAAGATGCATTGAAGGTAAGCTACAATGATGCCAATATGTTGAAAGGTGGACTGACATATTCCAATGTCATTACAACCGTCAGTCATACATATGCAGGAGAGATTCAGACGCCGTATTATGGGGAGACTCTGGATGCACACTTAAGATATCATTCCGGCAAACTGAGAGGAATCGTTAACGGTATCGACTATGATATCTGGAATACAGCTACAGATGAAAGATTATATGAGAATTATGATGTAACAGATGTGGTGGATAAAAAGAAAGTGAACAAGCGGAAACTGCAGGAAGAGCTGGGGCTGGTTCAGGATGAGAACAAGTTTGTCATCGGTCTGGTTTCCAGATTGACGAATCAGAAGGGACTGGATCTGGTAAATGCGATTCTTCCGCAGATTATGGACGAGCACACGCAGGTAGTTGTACTGGGTACCGGCGATGATGTCTATGAGAACTCATTCCGCTATTATGAGAATGCATATAAGGGAAATGTATGTTCTAACATTATGTATGATGAGACAAGAGCGCACAAGATCTATGCAGGAGCAGATGCATTCCTGGTACCGTCTCAGTTTGAACCATGCGGACTGACACAGCTGATTGCAATGCATTATGGTACTGTGCCGATTGTTCGTGAGACAGGTGGATTAAAGGATACGGTAGAACCGTATAATGTGTATACGAATGCCGGTAACGGATTTACTTTTGACCGTTACGAACCCGGACTTTTACTGGATGCGATCAACCGGGCAAAAACGGTATACTTCACAGACCGAGTACGTTGGGATGAAATGGTTCGAAGAGATATGGAGAAGAACTTCTCCTGGGAGAATGCTGCAAAACAGTACAAAGATCTGTACCTGGAACTGACCTGGTAAATCAGAGTTAAATGAACCGGGATTAATGTAAAAAAGAAATACGATTCTGAAAATATAACACCCGCAAGAAAAACTGAGGTAAGCGAGCAGTGCCGAAGTTTTCTTGCGGGTGTTATAAGTTTCAAATGCAGTTTATCTTTTTTGCGACTTACTTTACATAGTAAATGTAGTTTTCTTTTCTCGGTTTATCTTCCGGCAATGGTTCTTTGGCATAGCCAAGAATACAGTGGCCGATACCTTCATAATCGCCTTCAACGCCCCATTCTTTCAGAAGTGATTTTCCTTCCTCCGATTCAAACTCTTCTTTTGCACGGTGAATCCAGCAACTTCCGATTCCGAGAGCGTGTGCAGCGTTCATAAGATTTCCTATAACGAGAGAACCATCGTAGAGATAGGTAGGCCGGTTTTTGTCGGCCAGTACAACCAGTACAACCGGAGCCCCGTAGAATGGATCCGTATTCGTACCCATAATAGTGGCGTTCATATGGGAAAGCTTATCACGCGTTTCTTTGTCTGTTACAGCTACAATGACGGGGGATTGCATGCCACGACCAGATGCGGCATAGGTGCCGGCTTTTAAGATCTGTTCCAGATATTCCTCGGGAATCATGTCTGGTTTATAGCTGCGGATACTCCGCCGGGTTATCATAGTTTGAATAGTTTCGTTCATTGAGATTCCTTCTTTCCTGCTGATATTGACTGACGACAGTATAGCATAGATGAAGGGGAAATACAAATTAGATATTTTCCATGCTAAAATGGAATCATTTATTGACTTTTTATATGAAAGATGATACAAATGTACTATGTGAATAACGAGACTTGATAGAGGTGCGGATTTCAAGAGTACTTTTTCTGCAACAGTTTTGGGAAGACTGCAGAAGAAAAAAAGGGGAAGCCGCCGAAGGATTGGCACATCCCATGTGCGGGTTCTGGGACGCAGCAGAAGATACTGCGGACTGTCACAACAGTGGAGCGCTATCAGAGTTGTCATCAGGATACTAACATTTCGATAATTCTGCCATGAGCGCGCCTGTGTGGTGTTGTTCATGGCATGTTTTATTTTTATATTATTATTAGGAAGAGAGAGGATATTTACTATGAGAGGAAAGAAAAAAGCAGTCTGGGGTATACTTGCTTTCATGTGTACTCTGATATTCAGTTGTATGACTGTATTTGCAGCAGATGAAGCTGCTGAATATGTTCCGGGTATGTGGGGATCTTTCTGGGCACTGATACCGCCGATCGTTGCGATTGTGTTGGCATTGATTACAAAAGAAGTGTACAGTTCCCTGTTTATCGGAATCCTGATCGGAGGAATTTTTTACTCCAACTTTTCTTTTGAATTGACGGTGACACATGTATTTCAGGATGGTATTGTAGGGGTTCTGACAGACAGCTATAACATGGGAATACTGGTATTCCTTGTGATCCTGGGCATTATGGTATGCATGATGAATAAAGCCGGTGGTTCCGCGGCGTTCGGACGCTGGGCAAGTGTACATATTAAAAGTCGTGTCGGTGCACAGTTGGCAACTATACTTTTGGGTGTGATGATTTTTATTGATGATTATTTTAACTGTCTGACGGTAGGAAGTGTTATGAGACCGGTGACGGATAAGCATAATGTATCAAGAGCGAAGCTGTCCTATCTAATCGATGCGACGGCTGCTCCGGTGTGTATTATTGCTCCGATTTCTTCCTGGGCGGCAGCGGTAACAGGATTTGTAGAGGGAGAAGATGGATTTTCTATCTTTATCCGTGCGATTCCATATAACTATTATGCAATACTGACGATTGTAATGATGATTACGATCGTAGTCCTGAAGATGGATTATGGTCCGATGAAATTGCATGAGACCAATGCGTTGGCAGGAGACTTATATACAACTCCAGATCGTCCGTATGCTAATGCAGAAGAAGATGTAGATGACAGTAAGGGTGGGGTTATTGATCTGCTCTTCCCGGTAATCGTCCTGATTATTTGCTGTGTAATCGGAATGATCTATACAGGTGGATTCTTCAGTGGCACCGGATTCGTAGAGGCTTTTTCAGGAAGTGATGCTTCTGTCGGACTGATGCTTGGAAGTTTCTTCGCATTTGTAATCACAATTGTGTTCTATGCAGTGCGTAAGGTGCTGAAGTTTTCAGAGTCCATGTCCTGCATCCCGGATGGATTCAAGGCAATGGTACCTGCAATTCTGATTCTTACATTCGCATGGACATTGAAGGCGATGACAGATAGTCTTGGAGCAAAAGAATATGTGGCTGGTGTAGTACAGAATGCAGCCGGAGGATTTATGAGTATTTTGCCGGCAATTATTTTCCTGGTAGGATGTTTCCTTGCATTTGCAACAGGTACTTCATGGGGAACCTTCGGTATCCTGATTCCGATCGTTGTTGCTGTATTCCAGGGAACGAATGAAACGATGATGATCATTTCAATCTCTGCATGTATGGCTGGTGCGGTATGTGGTGACCATTGTTCTCCGATTTCCGATACAACAATCATGGCTTCTGCCGGCGGACAGTGTAATCATGTGAACCATGTTGCAACACAGCTTCCATATGCGATCACTGCGGCGGCAGTTTCCTGTGTTACCTATGTCATTGTGGGATTTGTACAGAATGCGTTTATCTGCCTGCCGATTGGTATTATTCTGATGATTGGCACGTTGCTGGTAATTAAAAAAGTGACTGCAGAGAAATAGCGAACAGAGAGTTATTGAATACATTGAAAGCGACAGCGTATTGCTGTCGCTTTTTGCGTGCAGAATAGGAAGAAAGGTGATATAATAAAATTCAGACCGATTTGCTATGAGAACGTGCGTGGGTGAACCGGAAACGAAAGGAGAAAACAAGAATTTATGAGTGTCAGAGATTTACATGCTTATGAATATTTAATGGAAGAAGAACTTCGGGGAATTAAGGCGATGGGGCGTCTCCTGAAGCATAAAAAAAGCGGGGCAAGAATTCTTTTGATAGAAAATGATGATGAGAATAAGGTGTTCAATATTGGATTTCGGACGCCGCCGGGGGACAGCACGGGAGTGCCGCATATTATGGAGCATTCTGTGTTATGTGGTTCTAAGAATTTCCCGGCGAAGGATCCTTTTGTAGAGCTGGTAAAAGGATCACTGAATACATTTTTGAATGCAATGACATATCCGGATAAGACGGTGTATCCGGTGGCAAGCTGCAATGATAAGGATTTTCAGAATCTGATGCACGTATATATGGATGCGGTATTCTATCCAAATATCTATCGGCATGAGGAGATCTTCCGGCAGGAAGGCTGGAGCTACAAGCTGGATTCTGTGGGGGATCGGCTGGAGTATAACGGAGTTGTGTACAATGAGATGAAAGGCGCATTCTCTTCCCCGGAAGGTGTGCTGGACAGGGTGGTGTTAAATACACTGTTTCCGGATACTTCTTATGCGAATGAGTCCGGAGGAGACCCGGAGGTGATTCCGGAACTTACGTATGAGCAGTTCCTGGATTTTCACAGAAAATATTATCATCCGTCAAACAGTTATATCTATCTGTACGGTAATATGGATATGGAAGAGAAGCTTGACTGGCTGGATCGGGAATATCTGAGCCACTTTGAGTATACGCCGGTGGATTCTGAGGTACGATATCAGCAGCCATTTACCGAAATAGTAGAAAAAGAAATGCCATATTCCATAGCAAGCGATGAATCTGAAGAAGATAATACTTACCTTTCCTACAGTAAGGTAATCGGGACGAGCCTGGATCGTGAACTGTATCTGGCGTTCCAGATTCTGGATTATGCATTATTGTCTGCGCCAGGCGCACCACTGAAAATGGCGTTGACAGAAGCAGGTATCGGCAAAGATATTATGGGATCTTATGATAATGGAATCTATCAGCCGATTTTTTCCGTGATCTCAAAAAATGCAAATCTGGATCAGAAAGAGGCATTTATTGAAACAATTGAAAGTACCCTTCGCGGTATTGTAGAAAATGGAATGGACAAAAAAGCTCTGGAAGCCGGAATCAATTATCATGAATTCCGTTACCGGGAAGCTGATTTTGGAAGCTATCCGAAGGGACTGATGTATGGTCTGCAGATCATGGACAGCTGGCTTTATGATGATAAGAAGCCGTTTATTCATATTGAGGCGCTGGATACATTTGAGTTTCTGAAAAATCAGGTCGATACCGGATATTTTGAAGATCTGATCCAGAGATATCTTCTGGATAACCAGCACGGGGCGATTGTGATTATCAAACCGGAAAAGGGACGTACAGCCAGACTTGACAGAGAACTTGATGAAAATCTGCGGGAATATAAGGAAAGCCTGAGTCTTGAAGAGCAGGAACGTCTGGTAGAACGCACGCATGCTCTGGAAGAGTATCAGTCGACAGAAGACAGTGAGGAAGATCTGGAAAAGATTCCGGTGTTGAAAAGAGAAGATATTTCCCGGGAGATTGAACCGATTATTAATGAGGAGATGCAGATTGCAGGAATTCCGACGGTATTTCATGAGATTGAGACGAATGGGATCGGATACGTAGATATTATGTTTGACATGTCTGGGGTTGAAGAAGAACTATTGCCTTATGTCGGTATTCTTCAGTCAGTTCTTGGGATTATTGATACAAAGCATTATAAATATGGAGAATTATTTAACGAGATCAATGTGCATACAGGCGGCATAGGAACTTCACTGGAACTTTATACAGATGTGACCCGGGTAAGAGAAAAGGAATTTAAGTCTACATTTGAAATTAAAGGAAAAGCGTTGTATGCAAAACTTCCGATTGCCTTAAAAATGATGGGTGAGATTCTGACCGAATCAAAACTGGACGATACCAAACGTCTGAAAGAGATTCTTTCGATGCTGAAATCCAGGCTGTTGATGAAGTTTCAATCAGCAGGACATACAACTGCGGCACTTCGTGCGCTGTCTTATGCGTCTCCGTCTGCCAAGCTGAAAGACATGACTAATGGAATCGAATTCTATGATAAAGTGGCATATATTGAGGAGCACTTTGAAGAAGAAAAGGAAAAGGTTGTGCAGATATTGTCTGATCTGACCAGACGGTTGTTCTGTGCGGAAAATATGATGATCAGTTATACCGCGGCAAGAGAAGGGCTGAATGGAATGGAAAACATGATAGAATCTCTGAAGCGTGGACTATACGGGAAAAAGGAGACAGGTACAACCTGTATTATTCACTGTGAAAAGAAGAATGAAGGATTCAAGACTGCTTCCAAGGTTCAGTATGTCGCAAGAGTCGGAAATTTCATTGATCAGGGAGTTGCTTACAGTGGTGCATTGCAGATACTGAAGGTAATCATGAGTTATGAATATCTGTGGCAGAATATCCGTGTGAAGGGCGGCGCGTATGGGTGTATGAGCAGTTTTAACCGTATTGGTGATGGATATTTTGTATCCTATCGGGATCCAAATCTGAGAAGAACGGTGGAAGTATATGAAGGTGTCGTAGAATATCTTGAAAACTTTACGGTAAGTGAACGTGATATGACGAAGTATATCATCGGAACGATGAGCAATATAGATCAGCCGATGACGCCTTCTGCCAAAGGCGACCGTTCTATGAATCTGTATATGAATAAAGTGGATGAAGACATGATACGGAAAGAACGAATGGAGATTCTCGAAGCCGGTCAGGATGATATCCGCAGACTTGCCAAAGTTGCACAGGCAGTACTGAAGGCCGATCAGATCTGTGTGATCGGTAGTGAGGAAAAGATAGAAGAAGACAAAGACCTGTTTATGAAAGTGACGGGTTTTTAAAAGGAGACGATATGAAAAAGGATTTTAAATCGGGATTTGTGACATTGATCGGGCGGCCGAATGTAGGAAAATCTACGCTGATGAATCAGCTGATCGGACAGAAGATTGCAATTACATCGAATAAACCACAAACAACGCGCAACCGTATTCAGACGGTACTTACGACAGAAGAAGGGCAGATCGTGTTTGTGGATACACCGGGAATCCACAAGGCAAAGAACAAACTGGGCAAATATATGGTAAATGTTGCAGAACGTACATTGAATGAAGTAGATGTGATTCTGTGGCTTGTGGAACCGACGACGTACATCGGTGCAGGCGAGCAGCATATTGTCAGTCAGCTGAAAAAAACAAATACTCCGGTCATCTTGGTCATCAATAAGATTGACAGTGTGAAAAAAGAGGAGATCCTGACTTCGATTGCAGCTTATAAGGATATCTATGATTTTGCGGAGATTGTTCCGGTATCTGCAAGGAACGGAGATAATACAGGGGAACTTGTGGAGGTGATCATGAAATATCTGCCATATGGTCCGCAGTTTTATGATGAGGATACCGTGACAGATCAGCCGGAACGCCAGATTGTTGCAGAGTTGATCCGGGAAAAAGCACTTCATTGTCTGCAGGATGAGATTCCGCATGGAATTGCTGTGGCAATTGACAGCATGAAGATGAGAAATAAGGTGATGCACATTGATGCCACTATTATCTGTGAAAGAGATTCGCACAAGGGGATCATTATTGGAAAACAAGGAAATATGTTGAAAAAAATCGGCAGTACGGCACGGTATGAAATTGAAAGAATGCTGGACTGTAAGGTAAATCTCAAGCTGTGGGTCAAGGTGAAAAAAGACTGGAGAGACAGTGAATTCCTGATGAAAAATTTTGGATATCGGGAAGATGAATAAAATATAACTTCTATGGGAGAACCTATTCTTAAAGGCGAAGGATGAGGTGATTCAAATGGAAGAATACTGGGACCGTTTTGCAAAAACGGGGAGGATAATGGATTATCTGAATTATAAAGGAATCGCAGTCTGCATGCGGTGGGATTCTCTGGAAAAAGAAGACTCAGATCAGGATTCCGACGCTGCAGACTGTGATGAAGGAGAGGCAATTGGTGAATCAGATTACACTGACCGGCATGGTGCTTGCGGCGGCACCAGTTGGTGAATATGACAGAAGAGTGGTGATTCTGACCAGAGAAAGAGGAAAGATCTCTGCATTTGCCAGAGGGGCAAGGAGAACAAGCAGTGCGCTTCTGGGGATGACGAGTCCTTTTTCGTTTGGAGAATTTACAGTATATGAGGGGCGGACATCCTATACTTTGGTGTCGGCCTCTATTTCCAATTATTTTCAGGAACTTCGTGCAGATGTGGAAGGAGCTTATTACGGGTTTTATTTTCTGGAACTTGCGGATTATTATGCAAGAGAGGCCAATGATGAGACAGAATTATTGAAATTGCTGTATCAGACGCTCCGCGCTCTGACCAATCCGAATATTCCGGATAAACTGATTCGCTATATATATGAACTAAAAGCGGTTGCTGTAAACGGTGAGGGCCCGCAGGTGTTTGAATGCCTGACCTGTGGGGATCAAAGCAGAGAAAAGGTATTCAGTGTCAGGAGAGGCGGATGGATATGTTCGGAATGCAAAAAGTATATTTCGGATGGAATGTCGCTTCTTCCATCTACGTGGTATACGCTTCAATATATTCTCAGTGTTCCGATAGAAAAGCTTTATACATTCGTGGTTAAAGAAGAGGTTCTGGAAGAAATTTCAAGGGTTATGAAAGCATATATGGAGACTTATACGGGAAAAACCTTCAAGGCTCTGAAAATACTGGAGACGATTGTAGAATAGTGCTTGAAAATGACAGGCTGAGACGGTATAATGGTTTTAATTATCAAAAATCAGAAGGGAATGATGAGATATGGTAGAGAAGACTATGGAAAAAATTGTAGCATTGGCGAAATCGAGAGGGTTCGTATATCCGGGGTCTGAGATTTACGGCGGGCTTGCTAATACATGGGACTACGGAAATCTGGGTGTAGAGCTGAAGAACAATGTGAAAAAGGCCTGGTGGCAGAAATTTGTGCAGGAGAATCCTTATAATGTAGGTGTGGACTGTGCGATCCTGATGAACCCGCAGACCTGGATTGCCAGCGGTCATCTGGGAGGATTCAGTGATCCTTTGATGGATTGTAAGGAGTGCCATGAGCGTTTTCGTGCAGATAAGATGATTGAAGACTATGCACATGAGCATGGAATTGATATCGGGGACAGCATTGACGGATGGAGTCATGAGCAGATGGAAGCATTTGTAAGAGACCATGAGATTCCATGTCCGACATGCGGAAAGCATAATTTTACAGAGATCCGTGAATTTAATCTGATGTTTAAGACATTCCAGGGAGTTACGGAAGATGCTAAGAATACAGTATATTTGAGACCGGAAACGGCACAGGGTATTTTCGTAAACTTTAAAAATGTACAGCGTACATCCAGAAAGAAGATTCCGTTTGGTATCTGTCAGATCGGTAAATCTTTCCGTAATGAGATTACTCCGGGTAACTTTACATTCCGGACCAGAGAGTTTGAACAGATGGAATTAGAGTTCTTTTGTGAGCCTGGAACGGATCTGGAGTGGCATGCATACTGGAAGAAGTATTGTCTTGACTGGCTTAAGTCACTTGGAATTAAAGATGAAGAACTTCGTCCGCGTGATCATTCACCGGAAGAACTCTGCTTCTACAGCCGCGCAACGACAGACGTAGAATTCCTGTTCCCGTTTGGATGGGGAGAACTTTGGGGAATTGCTGACAGAACAGATTACGATCTTACGCAGCATCAGAATGTGTCCAAGCAGGATATGACTTACTTTGATGACGCAAAGAATGAAAAATATATCCCATATGTTATTGAACCTTCATTGGGAGCTGACCGTATGGTACTTGCGTTCCTTTGCAGTGCATATGATGAAGAGGAACTGGAAGGCGGCGATGTGAGAACTGTTCTTCATTTCCATCCGGCACTTGCACCAATTAAGATTGGTGTGCTTCCGCTGTCTAAGAAGTTGAATGAAGGCGCTGAGAAGGTATATACTCAGCTTTGCAAAAAGTATAACTGTGAATACGATGACCGTGGAAATATCGGAAAACGTTATCGCCGTCAGGATGAGATTGGTACTCCGTTCTGTGTGACTTATGATTTTGAGTCAGAGACGGATGGAGCAGTAACTGTTCGTGACAGAGATACTATGGAGCAGGAAAGAATTAAGATTGAAGATCTGGACGCTTACTTTGCAAAGAAGTTTGAGTGGTAAGAAAAGGGTAGATATAAAAATCCAGGATCGGAATTATCCGGATCCTGGATTTTTTTGTCCTGACGGATGTACCGTCAGGACAAAACGCTTTATATATGATTATGTAATAATTATTCTGCACTTTCAGTTGCTTTGTTTGCGTAGTATTCAGGATGCAGTCTTCTGTCTCTGAATTCGGCAGCTGCTGTAAAGAGAACGTCGGTAGAGGAGTTCAGACCTGTCTCGCAGGAATCCTGAATGACACCAATGATGAAACCAACACCAACAACCTGCATGGCAATCTCAGATGGGATTCCAAATAAGCCACATGCCATAGGGATCAGGAGCAGAGAACCGCCGGCAACACCGGAAGCACCGGCTGCACTGAGTGCTGCGAGTACGCAGAGGATGATAGCGGTACCAAAGTCTACACTGATACCAACGGTATGAGCAGCGGATAAAGCCATGACGGAGATCGTGATAGCCGCACCGGCCATGTTGATGGTAGCACCAAGTGGAATCGAGATGGAGTACTGTTCTTCGTCTAATCCCAGTTCCTCGCAAAGTTCCATATTAACAGGAATATTAGCTGCAGAACTACGTGTAAAGAATGCGGTGATAAAGCTCTTGGTCAGACACTTGAATACCAGTGGATATGGATTCTTTCTGATGCAGAGGAATACGATGATCGGATTCATAACCAATGCAACGAATGCCATACTGCCGACCAGTACAAGGATCAGTCTTCCATAAGATAACAGAGCACTGAGACCGGATGCAGAGATAACATTGAAGATCAATCCCATGATACCAAATGGAGCAAAACTGATTACCCATTTAACGGCTGTGGAGATGGCTCCTGCAAAGTCATCAAGCATTTTCTTGGTGTTGTCAGAAGCGCACTTCAAAGCAATACCGAAGATACATGCCCATGCAAGGATACCAATGTAGTTCGCATTTACGATGGAAGCAACCGGGTTAGAAACAACGTTCATCAATAAGTTCTTTAATACTTCTCCTACACCGCTCGGAGGAGCAAGTTCTTCGCCTGCTGCTTCTGCCAATGTAAGAGTTACCGGGAACAGCTTACATGCAGCTACGGATACGAGTGCTGAGAATAAGTTGCCTACCATGTAGAGCATAACGATGAAGCCCATGTTTGTTTTCTGACCTTCTCCCATGTGTGCGAGTGCGCTCATTACAAGGAAGAATACCAGAAGTGGGGCGATAGCCTTTAATGCGCCAACAAAAAGATCCCCAAGAATAGCGATTACAGTCACTTTTGGAATGGTCAGTCCAAGAATAATACCAATAATAAGACCACAGATGATCCTCAAAACAAGACTGATGCTGTTCCATTTTTGAATTACATTTTTCATGTTGTGTTTTTGCAGATTGCATACCTGAAACCATACCCCGAAGCAGGTGCGATATCTGCTTTTACCTCTCTTTCTCTTTTTTTTGATTGACTTCCCCTTGTCAGTATCAACATATTACAAAACGAAATGCTGAAAATATTGTTCGTTTTGCCGGAAATGTTGATGAAGACAAAAAAATTATACAAAATAAAATTACGTTTGTAAATAGACAATAGTAAAAATGGCATAAAAATAAGAAAAAACAATGTGAAATAATTGTCAAAAAACACAAAAATATTAGAAATACAGGTTGTGTATATTGTCTAAGAATGCTATAATTACAGCGTTAAGTGAGAAAATGCTGTCTGGGGAGACGGCTGAAACGGGAGGTTGATTAAAATGAGCGAAAAAAATGATGGATTGATGTGGGCACTGGTGAAGGAAAAACCAGAAGAGGGGCTGTGGATGAAAAGAGTTCCGATTCCGGAAGTGGGACCGAATGATGTAAAGATCAAGATCCATAAGACCGCTATCTGTGGAACGGACGTTCATATCTACCAGTGGAATGACTGGGCGCAACATACGATTCCGGTCGGACTTACTGCAGGACATGAGTATGTAGGAGAAGTCTGTGAGGTTGGAGAGGGTGTAAAAGGATTCAAGATCGGCGATCTGGTATCCGGTGAAGGCCACATTACCTGCGGAAAATGCAGAAACTGTCTGGAAGGCCATAAAGAGAACTGCAAAGATGCAAAGGGTGTTGGTGTGAACAGAAACGGAGCATTTGCAGAATATCTTGTAATTCCGTCTTCTAACGTATGGCCATGTAATCCGAATATTCCGGAAGAAATGTATGCAATCTTTGATCCATTTGGAAATGCGACTCACACAGCACTTTCTTATGATATGCTTGGGGAAGATGTGCTGATCGCAGGAGCCGGCCCGATCGGATGTATGGCAGCGGCAATTGCAAAGTTTTCCGGCGCAAGACATGTGGTTGTAACGGATCTGAATCCATATCGTCTTGATCTTGCAAAGAAGCTTGGCGCAACAAGAGTTGTGAACCTGAAAGATGAAAATCTGAAAGATGTAATGAAGGATATCGGCATGACAGAAGGCTTTGATGTGGGTCTTGAGATGTCCGGATCACAGATTGCACTTCATGATATGATCCATAACATGAAGCACGGTGGAAATATTGCGCTTCTCGGACTTCAGAGAACAGATGCAAAGGTTGATCTTGAGACGGTTATATTCAATGGACTCAATCTGCGTGGTATCTATGGAAGAAAGGTATGGGATACCTGGTATAAGATGTCAACAATGATTCAGGCAGGACTTGATATTTCTCCGATCATTACACACCATTTTGATATCAAAGATTACGAAAAAGGTTTTGAGGCAATGATTTCCGGACAGTCAGGAAAGGTAATTCTGGACTGGGCACATGTAAATGATTAAACACTGAATGTTGAAAGAAGGATGAAGACAATGGCACGTAAAAATGATATTTTAAGTATCTATACAAAAGAAGTAGAAGGCATTAAAGAAGCAGGCTTGTTCAAAGGGGAAGCACCATTCGTATCTCCGCAGGGCGCAAGAGTGAAGATGGAAGACGGAAGAGAACTTCTGTGCATGTGTGCGAACAACTATCTTGGACTTGGAGACAGCCCGCGTCTGATCGAAGCTGCGAAAAAGACCTATGATGAGAAGGGATATGGAGTTGCGTCTGTACGTTTTATCTGCGGAACTCAGGATATTCACAAAAAACTTGAGAAGAAAATCTCTGATTTCCTTGGAACGGATGATACGATTCTCTATTCTTCCTGTTTTGATGCGAATGGTGGTCTGTTTGAGACAATCCTGACAGCAGATGATGCTGTTATCAGTGACGAACTGAACCATGCATCTATTATTGACGGTGTACGTCTGTGTAAAGCAAAACGTTTCCGTTATAAGAATAATAACATGGAAGATCTGGAAGAAAAGTTAAAAGAAGCAGATGAAGCAGGTGCAAGAATTAAGCTGATTGCTACAGACGGTGTGTTTTCCATGGATGGAATCATCTGTAATCTGAAAGGTGTCTGTGACCTTGCTGATAAATACAATGCGCTGGTTATGGTAGATGACAGTCATGCGGTTGGATTTGTTGGAAAGACCGGACGTGGAACTGCAGAATACTGTGGTGTAGAGGGACGTGTTGATATTATTACAGGAACTCTCGGAAAAGCACTTGGCGGAGCTTCCGGCGGATATACTTCCGGAAGAAAAGAGATCATTGATCTGCTTCGTCAGAGAAGCCGTCCATACCTGTTCTCCAACTCACTGGCTCCGGCAATTGCAGGTGCAAGTCTGGAACTGTTTAATATGCTGGAAGAAAGTACAGAGCTTCGCGATCATCTGGAAGATGTTACAGCATACTATCGTAAAAAATTGGTTGACAATGGATTTGATATTATTCCGGGAACACATCCGTGTGTGCCGGTTATGCTGTACGACGAGAAGACGGCGGCAGAATTTGCAAAACATATGATGGAAAAAGGTGTATATGTAGTTGCGTTCTCTTATCCGGTAGTTCCGAAGGGAAAAGCAAGAATCCGTACACAGGTATGTGCAAGTCATACAAAAGAGGATATTGATTTCATTGTTAAATGTTTCATTGAAGTAAGAGAAGAAATGGGACTGAAATAGTACAGGAAATATATAAAATTTAAATGGCGAAGCAGCATGCGGCATTTTTTCTAAAGTGTTGCATGCTGTTTCTGGGATTTGTGTATATAATATATATACGAATCCTAAAGAGGTGTGAAAGGAGAATTGGGATTATGGAAAGTAATAATGTATGGAAAACATACAGTGAGGAACAGCAGAAAGAGCTGAATCAGATCAATGAAAAGTATAAAGCATGCCTGGATGAGGGAAAGACAGAGCGTGAATGTGTGGATCTGGCTGTTTGCGAGATCGAAGCGAAAGGGTATCGCAATCTGAAGGAAGTAAAAGAACCCCTTCAGCCAGGGGATAAGGTATATGCGGTGTGCATGGGAAAGAGTATTGCGATGTTCCAGATTGGAAGGCAGCCACTGGAAAATGGATTGAATATTCTTGGAGCACACATTGATTCTCCGAGAATAGATGTAAAACAGAATCCGTTATATGAAAGTGAAGAACTGGCATATCTTGATACTCATTATTACGGAGGAATCAAAAAATATCAGTGGGTGACAATTCCTCTGGCGTTGCATGGTGTGGTTGCTAAAAAAGACGGAACTGTTGAAAAAGTAAGCATTGGTGAAAAAGAAGATGATCCGGTGTTTGTTGTGACAGACCTTCTGGTACATCTGGCTGCTCAGCAGATGGAGAAAAAAGCCGGGGCAGTGATCGAAGGAGAAAAGTTGGATCTTCTGTTTGGAAGTCGTCCGGTTGAAGATGATGAGACGCTAGACGAGAAAGAAAAAGAAACAGTTAAGGCAAATGTGATGCGCATCCTTAATGAGTATTATGGAATGGAGGAAGAAGATTTTCTGTCTGCAGAACTGGAGATCGTGCCTGCCGGCAGAGCAAGGGACTGCGGAATCGACAGAAGTATGGTACTGGCATATGGACAAGATGACCGTGTCTGTGCATTCACATCCCTTTTTGCCATGATGGATGTAGAAGATGTGGATAGAACTTCCTGCTGTATTCTGGTAGACAAAGAGGAAATCGGAAGTGTTGGTGCGACAGGTATGCATTCCCGATTCTTTGAAAATGTGATCGCGGAACTGGTAGCTCTTACAGGCGAAGAATCTGAATTAAAGGTTCGTCGTGCGCTTCAGAATTCAAGGATGCTCTCTTCTGATGTCAGTGCTGCTTATGACCCGATGTTCCCGGAAGCATTTGAAAAGAGAAGCACGGCATTTTTCGGAAAAGGGCTGGTATTCAATAAGTTTACCGGAAGTCGTGGAAAGAACGGATCCAATGATGCCAATGCAGAATATCTTGCAAAAATCCGCAGAGCAATGGAAGCGGAAGGTATTGCATATCAGTTTGCAGAGCTTGGAAAGGTTGATGTCGGCGGAGGCGGAACGATTGCTTATATCATGGCCAATTATGGCATGGAAGTGATTGACAGCGGAGTGGCTGTTATGAGCATGCATGCGCCGTGGGAAGTCACCAGTAAAGCTGATATCTATGAAGCATATAAAGGATATAAGGCGTTTTTGCGTAATATATAATGTGGTTGTGTTTGCAGGAAGTGTGCCGGCATAAGCGAGAGCTTGGCCGGCACACTTCCTGTCAGTGAAAATATCCTTGTCAGCATTGTGCAAAATGCCTAGAAATGCTGGAAAATTTAGGCGAAAAGTTCAGACGCAACTATTGACGAATACTGGCAAAACCAGTAAAATATTATGTGCGACTTAGAAAATTTTGTTTTAGGAGGTCATGACAAAATGGCAAAATGGGTTTATATGTTTACAGAAGGTAACGCAACCATGAGAAACCTGCTTGGTGGAAAAGGTGCGAACCTCGCTGAGATGACAAGCTTAGGTCTTCCGGTACCACAGGGCTTCACGATCACAACAGAAGCTTGTACACAGTACTACGAAGACGGAAGAACAATCAATGACGAGATCATGGGACAGATTATGGAAGCCATTGACAAGATGGAAGAGATTACAGGTAAGAAGTTTGGTGACAATGAGAACCCGCTTCTCGTATCTGTACGTTCCGGTGCAAGAGCTTCTATGCCTGGTATGATGGATACAATCCTGAACCTGGGACTTAACGAGACTGTTGTTAATGTTATTGCTGAAAAATCCGGCAATCCACGTTGGGCTTGGGACTGCTACAGAAGATTCATCCAGATGTATTCTGACGTAGTTATGGAAGTTGGTAAGAAATACTTCGAGGAACTGATCGACAAGATGAAAGCTGAAAGAGGCGTTACATTTGACGTTGAACTGACAGCTGATGACCTGAAAGAGCTGGCTTCTCAGTTTAAAGCTGAATATAAAGAAAAAATTGGTGCAGACTTCCCGGATGATCCGAAGGAACAGTTAATGGGAGCAGTAAAAGCTGTATTCCGTTCATGGGATAACCCACGTGCCAATGTATATCGTCGTGACAATGATATTCCATATTCCTGGGGAACTGCTGTTAACGTACAGTCTATGGCTTTTGGTAATATGGGTGATGACTGTGGTACAGGTGTTGCATTTACACGTGATCCTGCTACAGGAGAAAAGAAACTGATGGGTGAATTCCTGATCAATGCTCAGGGTGAAGACGTAGTTGCCGGTGTTCGTACTCCAATGCCGATCGCTAAGATGGAAGAAGAATTCCCGGAAGCATTTGCTCAGTTTACACAGGTTTGCAAGACTCTGGAAGATCACTACAGAGATATGCAGGATATGGAGTTCACTGTTGAGAATAAGAAACTTTACATGCTGCAGACACGTAATGGTAAGAGAACAGCTCAGGCTGCTCTGAAGATTGCATGTGACCTTGTTGATGAAGGCATGAGAACAGAGGAAGAAGCTGTTGCAATGATCGATCCACGTAACCTGGACACACTGCTTCATCCACAGTTTGACGCTGCTGCATTGAAAGCTGCTACACCAATGGGCAAAGGTCTTGGAGCATCTCCGGGAGCTGCTTGTGGTAAGATCGTATTTACGGCAGATGACGCTGTAGAGTGGGCTGCAAGAGGAGAAAAGGTTGTTCTGGTTCGTCTTGAGACGTCTCCGGAAGATATCACAGGTATGAAGTCTGCTCAGGGTATCCTGACAGTTCGTGGTGGTATGACATCTCACGCTGCCGTTGTTGCTCGTGGTATGGGTACATGCTGTGTATCCGGATGCGGCGACATCGCTATGGACGAAGAAAATAAGAAGTTTACATTAGCAGGAAAAGAATTCCATGAAGGAGATGCAATCTCTATCGATGGTACAACAGGTAACATCTACGATGGAATCATTCCTACTGTTGATGCTACAATCGCCGGTGAATTCGGAAGAATCATGGCATGGGCTGACAAATACAGAACTATGAAGGTTCGTACAAATGCTGATACACCTGCAGATGCTAAGAAGGCTCGTGAGCTTGGTGCAGAAGGTATCGGACTTTGCCGTACAGAGCACATGTTCTTCGAGGAAGACAGAATTGCTGCATTCCGTGAAATGATCTGTGCAGATACAGTAGAAGAAAGAGAAGCAGCTCTTGAGAAGATCCTTCCATATCAGCAGGGCGACTTCGAAGCATTATACGAGGCTCTGGAAGGTAACCCGGTTACAATCCGTTTCCTTGACCCACCGCTTCATGAGTTCGTTCCTACAGAGGAAGATGACATTAAGAAACTTGCAGATGCTCAGGGCAAATCTGTAGAAGAGATTAAGACAATCATCGATGGACTTCACGAGTTCAACCCAATGATGGGACATCGTGGATGCCGTCTTGCAGTTACTTATCCGGAAATCGCTAAGATGCAGACAAAGGCAGTTATCCGTGCAGCTATCAATGTACAGAAAGCACACGCTGACTGGACAATAAAACCGGAGATCATGATTCCATTGGTTGGAGATATCAAAGAGTTAAAATATGTTAAGAAGACAGTTGTTGAGACCGCAGATGCTGAGATCGCAGCAGCTGGAAGTGATCTGAAGTATGAAGTTGGTACTATGATTGAGATCCCAAGAGCAGCTCTTACTGCTGATGAGATCGCAAAAGAAGCTGATTTCTTCTGCTTCGGTACAAACGACTTAACACAGATGACATACGGATTCTCTCGTGACGATGCTGGTAAGTTCCTGGATGCTTACTATGATGCTAAGATCTTTGAGAACGATCCATTTGCTAAGCTTGACCAGACAGGTGTTGGTAAATTAATGGAAATGGCTATCTCTTTAGGAAAGCCGGTTAATCCAAGCCTTCATATCGGTATCTGTGGAGAGCACGGTGGAGATCCATCTTCTGTAGAATTCTGCAACAAGATCGGTCTTGACTATGTATCCTGCTCACCATTCCGTGTACCAATCGCAAGACTGGCAGCAGCACAGGCTGCTATCGCTCAGAAGTAATACACCGCTGGTGATAGGTATCTGAAATTAATTAGCTTATAAAGAAACTCCCATTGCATTTATTGTGCGATGGGAGTTTTTTTGCTATGTATATCAAGAATTTGATAAAGAAACTGGTGTAAATTATGTGTTTCTTGGATACTAAACTTATTCCAAAAGCATCTTTTTTGCGCTTTTAATTTGTAGAGGTACAGGTTGTCATGACCTTTTTTGTCACAATTCAGGTAAAACGCATATGATTGGCGTAGAATGTGGTATTATTAGAGTAAGGTATATGAGAGATTGAAAAAATTTAGCTGAAAAGGAAAAAGTGTTGTCGGAATTATTAGGTGGAAAGGGAAAGAATCTTTGGATTACCGCTCCTTTTTTTGTGGATTACGTAACAATATTTATTTTGGAAACAATTGTGAGGTAAATATGAGCTGCACTTTTTATTAATCATAAAAGGGATACT
>NZ_JAFBIZ010000239.1 GCF_021531995.1 Faecalicatena contorta | reverse complement strand
TCTATAAGAGGCAGGTAGCACATATAATTGCCTTTGTCTAGATTAATTTTGTCTTTTTTACCATTTGTATCAATTCTGCATTATTATGTGTTCTGGTAAACATGTTCAGAATATTATCCACCGCTTCTTCCGGACGCAGTCCGTTCAAAGCACGGCGCATGCTGTCCACTGCCTCCTGCTCTTCTCTGGTAAGAAGAAGATCTTCTCTTCTTGTCCCGGACTTCGGAATATCAATTGCAGGAAATACTCTTTTTTCTGACAGCTTACGATCAAGTACCAGTTCCATATTACCGGTACCCTTGAACTCTTCATATACAACATCGTCCATTTTACTTCCGGTATCTACCAGTGCCGTTGCAAGGATCGTAAGACTTCCGCCTTCACGCATATTTCTTGCGGCTCCAAAGAATCGTTTCGGCATGTGAAGTGCAGCCGGATCGAGACCTCCTGACAACGTTCTTCCTGATGGCGGTACAGTCAGGTTATATGCTCTTGCCAGTCTTGTAATACTGTCAAGAAGGATCATAACATCTTTTTTATGCTCCACCAGACGTTTTGCACGTTCGATCACCATCTCAGATACTCGTTTATGATGCTCCGGAAGCTCATCAAACGTAGAATAGATAACTTCCACATTTTTCCCCGCAATAGACTCTTTGATATCTGTTACTTCTTCCGGACGTTCATCAATCAGGAGAATCAGCAGATGAATCTCAGGATTATTTTTCTGAACAGACAATGCCACCTGTTTTAAGAGGGTCGTCTTTCCTGCTTTCGGAGGAGATACGATCATACCTCTTTGCCCTTTTCCGATCGGAGACAGCAGATCCACGATCCGCATTGCCGTACTGGTCTTACCACACTCAAGGCGAAGCCTTTCATCCGGGAAGATTGGAGTCATGTCTTCAAAATTTCCTCTGCGCATTGCTCTCATTGGATCCATTTCATTAATTTTGGTCAGATATAGAAGTGCGCTGAACTTTTCCTGCTGTGTCTTAATTCTTGTATTTCCCTCCAGAATATCTCCCGTCTTCAGATTAAATCTGCGAATCTGGGAAGGTGACACATATACGTCATTTTCTCCCGGAAGGTAATTATCACTTCTGATAAATCCATATCCATCCGGCATAACCTCCAGAATTCCATGTACAGTTACACCACTGTCAAGCTTGTCTATATCATGGACTTCTTTATCTCCTGTATTTGCAGACATTTCCTTTACGGTTTCTCTGGATGCCTTTTTTTCTTTTTCATCTTCCTCAAGCATACATTCAATCAGCTCTGCTTTTTTCATTGCAGATATTCCCTTTAATCCTCTTGCCTTTGCAAGATCCTTTAATGTTGCCAAAGGTAATGATTCATATTTTTCTCTCATTCTATTCTATCCTTTCATAATAATATTTTTATATTTCATATTAATTTTCATATTAATCATGTGTTATTACTGGAGAAATTCGTCTGAAATGACGATATGGAAATATTAATATAGGATATTAT
>NZ_JAFBIZ010000238.1 GCF_021531995.1 Faecalicatena contorta | reverse complement strand
ATCATGTTTTTTTCTCAAATAAAATAACCCGATGTTCACTCTTACTTTCATTATTTATTCCGTAGAAAAAACCTGTCGCCAAAATGAACGACAGGCCTTTTCTAAATGTACTTGTTTTATATTGAATATAATGCTTTCAATTTATTTTACCGCTTCAAAAGCTGCATCCAGAGCTGCAATCAAATCTTCAACCTTTTCAATACCGATGGATAAACGGATTGTGTTTGGTTTAATTCCCTGCTCCAGAAGTTCTTCTTCTGTACACTGGCTGTGTGTCGTTGTTGCCGGATGAATCACCAGTGATTTCACGTCTGCCACATTTGCGAGCAATGAGAAGATTGCAAGATTATCAATGAATTTCTGTGCTGTCTGTGCATCTCCTTTGATTTCAAATGTAAAGATAGATCCTCCACCATTTGGCAGATATTTCTTATACAATTCATGACTTGGTTCACTTTCCAGTGAAGGATGATGTACTGCTTCTACCTGTGGATGCTTTGACAGGTAGTCTACGATTGCCAGTGCATTACTTACATGACGTTCTACACGTAATGACAATGTTTCCAGTCCCTGCAGGAATAAGAATGCATGGAATGGGGAAAGTGTTGCACCGGTATCACGCAGGATGACTGCACGAATATAAGTTACAAAAGCTGCCGGGCCGGCTGCGTCTGTAAATGCAACACCATGATAGCTTGGGTTTGCATCAGAAATCCATGGATATTTGCCTGCTGCCTTCCAATCAAAGTTACCGCTGTCTACGATAACACCACCAATAGCTGTACCATGTCCTCCAATGAACTTCGTTGCAGAATGAACAACGATATCTGCACCATACTCGATCGGGCGAACCAGATATGGAGTTGCAAAAGTAGAATCTACTACTAACGGAATATTATGTTTGTGTGCAATCTTCGCAAGTTCTTCAAGATCAATCAGATTAGAATTCGGATTTCCCAGCGTCTCAACGAAGATTGCTTTTGTATTTTCCTGAATTGCATTCTCAAATGAACCTTCGATTTCAGGATCTACAAAAGTGGTAGTAACTCCATTTGTCAATGGCAATGTATGTGCCAGAAGATTATAGGTTCCTCCATAAATCGTCTTAGAAGCTACAATATGTTCTCCTGCTTTCGCCAGTGCCTGAAATGTATAGTCGATTGCCGCTGCACCGGATGCTACCGCAAGTGCTGCAACTCCACCTTCCAGAGATGCGATACGCTGTTCAAAGATATCTTCTGTTGGATTGGTTAATCTTCCATAGATATTTCCTGCATCACGCAATCCAAATCTGTCCGCTGCATGCTGTGAATTATGGAATACATAAGATGTTGTTGCATAGATAGGAACCGCTCTTGCATCTGTAACCGGATCTGCCTGTTCCTGTCCAATGTGTAATTGTCTTGTTTCAAAACCCCAGTTTTTAGAATCTTTAATATCTGCCATTTTTATGTCCTCCTATTTATCTATTAGTACTTTGTTTTTTAATTTCTGTAATCATATTAACA
>NZ_JAFBIZ010000237.1 GCF_021531995.1 Faecalicatena contorta | reverse complement strand
AAAAGGATGTATGTCAATTATAAAGTGATACGAAATTTTGAATGTATAGACGTCTGCAGTTGTCCGCATCTGAAAGAATATGATAATATGATGCCAGAGTAATGTTAAGAAGAATCGGAGAGGTACAGTATGTATCATAAGGAATTATACAGGTGTTTTTTGTTTCGTGAGATGAGTCGGGAAAAGATAGATTCGATTCTTGGGCTGTTAAAGGGCCGGATAAAAAGCTACCAGAAAAATGAAATCGTGATATCGGAAGAAAGTGAAGTGCGGGAAGTAGGAATTCTGTTATCCGGAGAAATGTGTAAAGTGCGATATTTTTCAGACGGAACAGAGCAGATGGTCCAGAAACTTCAGAAGTCCTATATGGTGGGGCTTGAGATTGCCGCGAGTATGAAGAAGACGAGCCCGTACAGTATGTATGCATCGCAGCCTTCGGAAGTGTTCTGGTTCCCGGTCAGGTGTCTGGAAGAACCGGGAATTCTCGAAGAGGCGGACAGGATCCATCTGTACCAGAGAATCGTATATTTTCTGGCCAATGAGGATATCCGGAAATACCGGAAGATCGAGATCCTCTCTTCCGGGAGTGTTCGGGAGAAGATTGAAAAATATCTGTGTATTCAGAAAATACGACATCAGAGTAATGAGTTTGATATTGATTTTAACAGGGAGGAGCTTGCAAATTATCTGGGATTGAATCGGAGTGTGCTGTCGCATGAATTAAAGAATATGGAAAAGGACGGTCTTTTGACCGTCCGGAAAAATCATTTTGTTTTACATCGGATATAAGAAGATCTGTTTATTGAAAGGTAGTGATTTCGCTCAGATAACGATAAACAGTTGCTGTTGAGCAGGAGAATTTTTTAGCGACGAAGGAGATAGCTCCTTTCAGCTGGAAGAGTCCCTGCTCATTTAATTTGGTCATAACCTCTTTTCGTTCATTCTGATTCAGCCGGTCGTTTGGCGTATCCAGTCCGGCGGTTGCGTCATCAAAGATCTTTTGCATCAGCGTCGGAATATCCATTGGGAAGTTCTCGGTTATGGAAGAATACTGTTCGAGTGCTTCGTCGGAAGACGCGGGAACCGTCTTGTCAAACTGCAGACTGCCTGCGCCAAAAGAAGCAGGATGAACGATCGAAAGGAGTGACTGGGTCAGTTCTGTATAACGACTGTCGTCAAAGTTGATGCAGAGCAGACCGATCGGTGTGCCATTGTCATCTTTGATAAACATTGTAGAAGAACGAAGCGTATGTTCGTTTTCGGTTACTCCTCTATAATTACATAAGAAGTCGTTTTTCACGTATGCTTTCGACGAAAGCATCTGCAATGCTGCATTGGTCAGTGGGCTTCCAATCGTGCGTCCGCTGATGTGACCATTGGCGATTGCAATGATTGCATTATTTTTTGAAGTCAGATCCTGAAGGACGACTTCATAATCCGGTCCAAGTGCTTTCCCCAGAAAATCAACGAGTATTTTGTACTGTTGAAGAATGTCAGATGTCATATTATTTCCCC
>NZ_JAFBIZ010000236.1 GCF_021531995.1 Faecalicatena contorta | reverse complement strand
GTTTTATATGTCTAATATACAAAAAGAATACCCGGTTATAAATTCAATCTATAACCGGGCCATATTTGACATCATTCACCTATTCCCAAATACTGTTTCAATTTCTCAACATACAGTTCTCCAACTTTACTCAATACGGTATTTTTTCTTACAATATATCCGATCTCCATCGTACTGTTTGGATTCTTTTCATCATCACAGAACGGGACCGCAATAAAGTCGCTGCCATTCAGTTCCTCACATATAATTCCGGAACAAAGTGTGTATCCATTCAGTCCAACCATCAGATTCAACATTGTAGCGCGATCATTGGCTTTGATCATCTGAGAATATTCATTAGTAGACAGAATCTCTTCAGCAAAATAAAAGGAACTGTTATCTCCCTGTTCAAAAGCCAGACATGGGTAACCATCTAATTGCTCAAAACGAATAGCCTTCTGTTCTGCCAGAGGATGATTTTTCCAGAGGTATACATAAGCCTGACAATCGATCAGATGATGAAAAATCAGATTTGCAGACTTTAACAGCTTTTCCATGGTTTTACGATTAAAATCACAAAGATACAAAAGTCCGATCTCACTTTTCATCGTACTGACATCACTGATTACCTCTGCCGTCTTCGTTTCTCTGATTGCAAACTCATATTGCGACATATCAAATTCCTTTGCCATATCAACAAATGCTTTTACTGCAAAAGAATAATGCTGCGTAGATACTCCAAACTTCTTTTTAAACGAACTGCCTTTTCCGTACTTTTCCAGAACATTTTCATACTGACCATAGATCTGTCTTGCATACAGCAAAAATTCAGCGCCATCATTCGTCAGAGTAACTCCTCTTCCACTCCTGAAGAACAGCGTAATTCCTAATTCTTTTTCCAGTTCTTTCATGGCACTGGTAAGAGACGGCTGCGATACATACAACAGATCTGCTGCTTTATTCAATGATTTCGTTTCTGCAATTGTAATAAAATAATTCAACTGTATTAATGTCATATCTGATTCCCCATTCTGTTCCGAAGACTATTCATTTGATAATATTGATACTGCTTCTTATCATTCCCATCCAGCAGCTATATGGAACTGTTCCTGCTTTTTCTGGTGTAAACTGAATTATATTATCTCCCGGCTGAAGCTTTATGTCAATTCCATAAGCAGGAATCAATATCTCATTATTACAGCCATTCAGATTTTTCTCTTCTACTATAATTGTCCATTCAACCGGAATCCCCTGACGAACTGTAATTTCCTCATAACCTCCCGGCTGCAGCACCGTTTCAACACGCTGCACTTCATCGTTTACTATCGCATAAGTTCCTTCTGACTTTTTAACAGACGTACCCATTCCAAGAATCGCAGCATTATTCTGAAACATTTGTACGGAAAACACGAAGAACATAGCAATCCCCACCAACATGATTTTTTCTCTCCCCCTTTGCAGGCGTTACATTTTGTTCTTCTTTCTGACCACATCCTGTAATTCCTGTCGTCGCCAGAGATACTCCAATCAACATTAGTAATATTCTTCTATTCATAATACACCTCTTTTATTTACTTATATATATATATATG
>NZ_JAFBIZ010000235.1 GCF_021531995.1 Faecalicatena contorta | reverse complement strand
GAATAAAATGCTGGAAAATGCTATTATAGATATTAGAAATTTTGTTATTCAAATTATCTATTAGAAAACAGAAAAGGGGGATTTGTTTTGGAAGCAGTTTTGAACAACATATTTTCAACAATCGGCAGTTATCTGTCAAACTACGTATTGATCATTGCCCTTCTTGGTGGTGGTATCTGGTTTTCCGTAAAACTGGGATTCATCCAGGTAAGAGGCTTTGGCGAAGGTATGAGAAGAACTTTTGGAGGTCTTTTCAGTAAAAAGGACAAGGCGGGAGCAGACGGAATGTCTTCTTTCCAGGCACTTGCAACGGCGATTGCGGCTCAGGTTGGTACCGGTAATATCGCAGGAGCGGCAACAGCTCTTGCAATTGGAGGCCCGGGAGCAATCTTCTGGATGTGGATCGCAGCTTTTCTTGGAATGGCTACCATCTATGCCGAGGCAATTATGGCACAGAAGTATAAACAGGTGGGAGACGACGGTGTCGTTACGGGTGGTCCTGTATACTACATCCGAGCAGCATTTAAGGGCGGATTCGGAAAAGCGCTTGCAGCAATCTTTGCAGTTCTTATCGTATTGGCACTTGGATTCATGGGTAATGCTGTACAGTCCAACTCTATTGCAGCTGCATTCCATAAAGCATTCGGTATTCCACAGTGGGTAATGGGACTGGTTGTAGCGGTAATTGCTTTGTTTGTATTCCTTGGCGGTATGGAACGTATTGCAAAGATCACAGAGCTGATCGTGCCGGTTATGGCAGCGTTCTATATTCTTGGATCTCTGATTGTTATTATTTATAACTTTAAGGAAATTCCATATGCATTTTATTCTATCGTTGTTGGAGCATTTGCTCCGGCATCCATTGCGGGTGGTGCGGCTGGTGCTACAGTGAAACTTGCATTGACAAAAGGTGTTGCGCGTGGTCTGTTCTCCAATGAAGCAGGTATGGGTTCTACACCTCATGCACATGCGGTGGCAAAGGTTAAACATCCGGTAGAACAGGGATTTGTAGCTATGACGGGCGTATTTATTGATACGTTTGTAATCCTGAATCTTACGGCATTTGTAATTATTACTACACATTCCATTCCAACAGGACTGACCGGTGCAGAACTCAGTCAGTATGCATTCTCAACACTGTATGGAAAGGGTGGAGATATTTTCATTGCTGTATGTATGCTGTTCTTCGCATTCTCTACGATCATTGGATGGTACTTCTTCGGACAGGCGAACGTAAAATATCTGTTTGGAGCAAAAGCGGTAAAGATCTATTCTGTGATCGTTGCAGTCTGTGTATTTCTTGGATCGCTTGCCGAGGTTGAACTGGTATGGACGATGCAGGATACATTTAACTCATTGATGGTTATTCCGAACATTCTTGCTCTGTTTGCACTCAGCAGCGTGATCAAGAAGGTTCATGATGATTATTTCCAGAATTTTTCGAAAAAGAAATAATTAGTCAAATAGCAAGTGAATAGAAAAAGTAAATAGGCAAAATAGATAAAAACTATATGCGGTATTTATGCAATCTGCCTAAAATATTTTTAATTGTTTTTTGCTGTTGAAAATAATTT
>NZ_JAFBIZ010000234.1 GCF_021531995.1 Faecalicatena contorta | reverse complement strand
CATTAATATGCTGTTAAAAATGACACCTATACAAGATATAGCTATTCCAAAAGGTTTCAATCCAAGTAAATTGTATGTGAAACCGAAATTTGCATTTTCTTCAGCTATCAAAGGAAATTTTGTAGAATCTCTTGTTTTTGATATTAACCAAGTTACGGCCGTTGAAACATAAGGGAGCATTTCTTTATCATCATTAGAAGTTTTAAAACCATCTATATGTTCAGAAAA
This sequence comes from Faecalicatena contorta, assembly GCF_021531995.1. GTDB lineage: Bacteria > Bacillota > Clostridia > Lachnospirales > Lachnospiraceae > Dorea_A > Dorea_A contorta_A. The sequence continues at coordinate 1,363 of NZ_JAFBIZ010000234.1, read as the reverse complement.
AAAATTGTAATATCTTTCTTTAGTAACTATGTCAATCTGGCGGCTGGATGGGAGTAAAAATTCTTGCGCCGGTAGTAATTGGGGGAAACATCTTTTCATTGCTTTAACTCCTGGAATACGACAATAAACAATGATCAAATTGCATATACCATAAATGATGACAGCTACAATTATTGTTGATGATAGATTATGTATTTCAGGAACTATAAGATATAATTCAAGAAGCCAAGGAGCCAAAAAAATTATACCTACACTAATACGAGCTCTTAAATTGTATGAACCAAAGTTGGTAAACAGTTCTTTGATGTTAACACCTCCTATAATTTGAGAAAACTGGTTTCCAGGCGATGAGAAAGGTTATCCAATTTGTTTGTATTGTAAAGAAGAATCTCTGATTCGGTGAGGTCAAAATCAAATCCATAGAGATTTCCTTTGATTAAATCTGCATAGTTTTGTTCATTCTGGAAAGGAATATATAGTGTCTTTCCAGGGAGCTTAATAGAAGAGAAGTGAACCGTGCCATCACAGGTGATGGCAACGATCTTCTCTTCCTCAAATTTGTGATATTTTAAATATTTTTTTACAAACATATTATGACCTACGATAAATAGAATGTCTAAACAATTTGTTGGAATGCTCACTAATTGAATATAATCATCATTGTGAACGTTAGTTATAAGCCATAAATGGAATGTTGCATAAAAATATTTTTGTCGAGCGATTAACTCATTACTCAGGCAATTTTGTAACACAAGTCGCATAATTAAATACCCAAAACTCTTCCTGTTTTTACAGTAGAAGAGGAAAATGTTGAATTGTTAATGGTAATATTACCGAAGGTTTTAGTGTTGTAGACTCTGTGACCGGTTGTGATTAAGTTATCAGAGCCACCTTTTGTATTACCGGTATTATCAGATACAATATAGACAGAAAATGTCTGATCTGATTTTTTTTCAAATATTTTTTCGGCTTGTTTGCTTTTGCCGTGATGTGGTAATTGCACAGCATCGTAGTTACGTACAATATCCTCTATTGCTGGAAATGAACAGTCACCACAGAGTAATAAGCTATGTACACCGATTTTAACTTTTGCTTGAATACTAGTTGCATTTACTGCAGTTTCACCATCCACTGTATCGCCTTCTCGTCCATCCAGGCGTTTGGCAACTGTTTCAATCATATAATCGAAATCGGGACCAACAATACTGACTTCACTGCATAAGTCTTCGGGATGCTCATAAATATCTTCTAAAGGTGCTCCAGAGAGTTGAGCAATATTGTCGTACAAATTCAAAATCTGTTCAGCAACAGAATCCCGACTCTTACGTCCATCGTCAATTTTTTTAAGAATCTTGTCTTTATA
>NZ_JAFBIZ010000233.1 GCF_021531995.1 Faecalicatena contorta | reverse complement strand
AGATTCTACATTAAAGCGCAGGCGATGTTAATGGTGCGCAAGGATGCTGGCATCATTGCGTGCTATTAACATCGCAACGAGTGTCAACAATTATTCATTCTCTGACCTCAACTCAGAGTAACCAAAGACACGTAGTCTTTAGATTAATACTAGAATCTCTTATTAACATAATATCACATTTATTTACTTTTTTCTACTTGCAATTCTGCAAATTCTTTTCAACTTTATTTATCTAAATTTCTCTCATAACAATATCCTCCGACGGGATAAACTGATCTTTTATTGTTATGTTTCTAATACTTTCTTCACTGCATTGTAATCCCAGTAACATTTACCGTCTATACCTTTATACACCATTGCCACGTGTGTTCCTCTATATCTAACCGCAGATGGACACTTCGATTTATCCACACGCAAATCATTATAAAGCACAACAATTTTTATATCTGACTCAACCGCTTTATCACATTCAAATTTAATAAAGCTTCGTTTATCAACGGTATAACCTTTTGCACAATACCCAATATAATTATTATAACTCTTACAGAAATGGCAACTTCCCTTTGAAACTGAATCTGTATGATCTCCTACTATCAAAACAAATGCCTTTGATACGTCCATCCGCTTTTTTAAAGAAGTTTTAATAGAACACGGCAAACTACTATCTCTAGACTGCGTTAATTCATGTGCATCATGAAAGACAAGGCTCCATTTATGTCCATTCTTCCATTTATAAAGTTGATCTACTGCATCTTTATCATGATCCCAATCTGCCGCAATATATGTTTTTGTTCTGTATGTCATCTCCATCCCCTCCTTATCTAAAACTTTGATTGTGTTGAATATGATAGAAGTCCAGATCTTCTATATCTGATTTATAAATAACAATATTTATTTTCTTATCTCCATATGTATTGTGGAATCCACTTATCTTCAAAGACCACAACATAACTTCCAGTAATTCTTGTTTTGAAGGTTTACCATTCCTAAATCTTGCAATCCCAGCCCCAATCAATGGAATATTTATAGTTCGCCCCGCATATATTTCATCAATATTTTCCCAAAAACGCATCCAAAAGCCTGTATATTCTTCAGCTGACAAATACGCTTTATTGTTTTCATTAAATTTTGTAAACGCAGCAAGTACATAGGATTCAAATTCTACTACACTACCAATAGGATACTTTTTCTTTCTCCCCTTAACTCTCTTTGGAACTTCTACACAATTACCTTCTTTATTTAATATTTTATCTGTTTCTATAGTGTGTTCCAATTTTTCTAACTTTCCATCTTGAACAATTCGATCAATATATTGTCCATGTAAAGTTTTTTTTGCAATAATGCGATCATCTACAATTGTATCATAATAATCGTTTACTGCAATAATGCTAATTTCGCCTTTCCGATCCTCGGGCTTTTTGTCTAACAGTTCAAAAATATTACCCTCTTGAATTCGTACCTTCGTATTATTTATTTTCAATCTTACATCTTTCTGATGATTCGCATTCCACCACATGAGAACGAAAATCAATAGTAATACCGCAATAAAAATATTTACTGCAGGTCTAATATCAAACTTCATATCCCGAGCTGTTATAAAAAAAGATATTAAAGTCACAATGGAACTT
>NZ_JAFBIZ010000232.1 GCF_021531995.1 Faecalicatena contorta | reverse complement strand
TATAAGTATTTTGCAGAATATCTAAAGGAAAAAATAGATGCAGTAATGTAGTGGAGGAGGAGTTGTACATGAAAAAAGTAGATGAAATGCTAGTAAGGTTATCCGCAATTGCGACAATAGTTTCTGGAATATTAATGATATTTCAGGGTGTACAACTCCTATATATCGTTATAAATTGTACAATGGCTGCTTTTTTGGGTGGAGTAGTAATTGCCTACGGAATAAAGCGGAGAAAAAGGCCAGAAATACAGTTAAGAAAAAAGTATAATACATACTTGGAATCGAAACCTAAATACCTTCAAGAAATTACAGTGGCGGAGGCTGATGATTTAAAAGAAAGAACGGAAGCGGCAATAAAACACGCGGGTAGAAATAGAAATTTTGATGATAAAGTTTATTACCTTTTATTGTATACATTGTTTTATACAGCAAAGAAGGAAATATGGTCAGTTTCAATTATGGATGATGCAGAATGGGTTGATACATTAGAAGAAAGAATCTATTTAGAATCAAATCTTAATGTTCATGAACAGAAGATTCATCTAAAAAGAATTTTTATAGTATCAAGAAATGATGCGGGACGTAAACTCGATGTTTACCAAATTAGAGATTTCATCCAGAAGAAGAGTCAGTACATTCATTTATTTATTGTATTCAAAGAAGATTTGGAAGATGCGTTATTGCGCGATATAGGTAGTGGTTTTATCGCATTTGATGATTTTACAGTTGCTTGTGATGTCTTTTGGAATAATGAAATTAGAGGTTGTTTACTGTTTGATGAAATGGATATAAAACGATATAAAAAAATATTTATGGAAATGGATAATCATTTAGTCCCTTTAAATTATAAAGAATGGGCTAAATGGTGTGGAAATGATAAAAAATAGTATATGAGATAAAAGACCACAGGGCGTGCCTATGTGGTCTTTTAATATAGCCTTTAGCCTGTTGAGCATAGCGGAATTTTTCGTGTTCCGAAAAATGGAGTCATGCGAAATAAAAATCCACCTGCTATGCGGGCAATGTCGTCAACTTAAGAAAATAATGTAAAAAACACTTGACAAAACGGTCAAAAATAGACCAATCTATCCAGTCACCGTGAATAACAGCACGGGCACTGTATCCTGAAATATAAGTATACTCTTTTTCTTCTTCCGTTTGATAAACATTCTCAAGGAATAAATTAAAGCTTTTTTCCATTTTTTGATATATTTCCTGATAGTCAGTGGATATGGACGGATCATTGAGAGAATCCCCATAGATGCATAATACATAAACTTTCATAATGTTTTCTTTTCTTCTGTTTTGGTGTAAATCAGGAGCTTACCTTTTAGGTCCAACTCCCGGTCTATCCAGTGGTCATTTTCATATACTTGTTTCGTGAGTGTATTGTAGATAATTGGTTCCTTTTCGATATCGTCAAGATCTGCCACCAGACAGTTTTTCCTGGCAATATAGGGATATAAGGCTGCCTCTACTTTTTTCCGTAGTTCTAAAGCCATCAGATGTATAAGAGTGACATCATAGGTCTGTGACATACAGTGATTGATCTGTTTGATCATTCCTGAATCCTGAATCGTCTGATTAACTACATCTGCCTGCTCATCCATTGACACATCAGGATTGATCAGTAACTGACCGGTTACAATTGATTTGACAAAAGCAGTGGCTGTCTGATTTA
>NZ_JAFBIZ010000231.1 GCF_021531995.1 Faecalicatena contorta | reverse complement strand
TTTAAACCAACTATTAGAAGAAAAATCTTTGAAAAAATCTACAGTTATTAAAAATTCTGAACTCAATGAAATTTATGGATATCAGATTTTTTCAGGAAAGCGTATTCCTTCACGTGACAAACTGATTTCGATTTCTTTTGGAATGGAACTTTCACTTGAAGAAACACAGGCTCTTTTAAAGTATGCAGGATTTGCTCCCCTATATCCAAAACAAAAACGGGATAGTCTGCTTATATGGGGAAAAACTCATCAATTTTCTATTTATCAGATAAATGAGTTACTTTATGCTGAAAATGAAGACACCCTATAATTATTGCACATAATAATATTCCAACTGTTCCACCATACCGTCGTCAGAAAAATTGATATTTAACCCTAGACCAAACTCTCTGTCAAAACGATAGCAGAGTTCTTTTTCATACTCCTGATCCGGTGTTCCCAATATTGTTTTCACCACACCAATATCAGATGTACCAGCAATCCCGTAGACACCATATTCTTTTTTATTTTCTCCCACTGTATAATCAATCAAAATATCTTGAATAACCCCTTCTTGATTTACTGTAACAGTTATCATTCCGAATGTATAGATATCCATTCCATTTTCATGATACATTTCATCCGTTTCTTCGCCTAATGTTGCTTTCATATCAACAAACTCGTTTCCAAGCACATCTCTTAAATCATTTTCCACTTCGGAATCATAGATAATATTCTCACCTGTTCTAAAATTTTCGTTAACTATTTTTTTAATATCCACCTCTGTGTAATTGTTGTTCATGTTGTCTTGTATTCTACTCCTTACAAATGGCACGCAAATGAACACACCAATCACAAATACACTTCCAATTAACAATAATGAAGTACGTTTCCTATGCCTGTCGTTTATTTGTATTTCCTGTTTCTCATATTGAAACATACACCGCGGACAATAATGTGCTTCATCCGGCAATTCCATACTACAATTTGGACATTCTTTCATCCTGCTACCTCTTTGCCATCACGAAAACAATTTCGTATACTCTGTCTGTGTGTCTGCAATATGATACACATAAACTACTTTTCCTATCTGTCGATATATAGAAACATACCTTTCAGATATGACCATTCGATACCCCTGCTTATTCAGCCATTTATCCGGTGTCAGAGAACCAGAGTCCGGAAAACTCTCTAATCGCTCAATACTGTCCAAAATCTGCTCTGTAACTTTCATGGCGGATTCCACGCCAAATTGGAGTAGATAATAATCTTCAATCTTTTTCAAATCTTCCCATGCCGTAGGAAGAATCTCAACTTTATATTGTTCCTGCACGTTCTCTCAATTCCTTTCTTGCTTCGGAGATACTTCTTGTCTTTGCTCCGCCTAACCGTTCCTCTTCTGCCTGCATGATTTTTGCACGAAGTTCTAATGCCTGCTCTCTTTTCTCAAAGGCATCAATACTCATAAATACTCCGTCGCCCTCCCCATTTTTTGTTATATAAATCGGTTCACTTGTTTTTCTCGCAAGATTAGAAATAGAAGCATAATCGTTTCGAAGTGTTGCTGAAGCCTTAATAATCATTTTCTTCATCCTTTCCCATTGCCTTATAGACATATCGTTTTATCGATATAATTATATCGCGTTTTTTGTATATTATCAATGTCTTTCATAAAATTCTTTTTGCAATTCCCATCTCCCGCATTTAT
>NZ_JAFBIZ010000230.1 GCF_021531995.1 Faecalicatena contorta | reverse complement strand
ATATTATAATGAAAGGGTGTTAAAATAATCACAACTAAAATAATAGATATGGAGAAAAGAAAAACAGAAGTATCTTTAACACTTTGAAAAATAGTGTTGTATTGAATGGAGGTTGATTTTATGGAACAGAAACAAGAAAAATTTAGTACCATTGGTTATATTGCAGCCGCGCTTGGTATGTGTATCGGAACAGGTAACGTGTGGCGTTTCCCACGTGTATGTGCGGCGAATGGCGGCGGAGCATTTATTTTAGCATGGACAATTGCAATGTTGATTTTTGCAGTACCGCTTCTTTCAACAGAGATGGCGATTGGTAAAAAAGCCAGACTTGGCTGTATCGGTTCTTTCCGTGATTGTGGTGGAAAGAAATATACATGGATGGGCTTCTTTGTAGCTGCAGTATGTTTTTTCCTGATGAGTTACTATTGTGTACTTCAGGGTTACTGTTTAAAATATGCGGTTAATTCTGTTACATCATTTAAACCAAATCTGACAACAGAAACGACAACGGCACTGTGGACAGCGTTTACAGATTCACCGTTGCAGGTTATTATATTCCATGCAATAGGATTTGCGCTGGCATGTTTTGTAGTATATCAGGGTATTTCAGGTGGTATTGAAAGATTCTGCAAAGTTGCTATTCCGGCATTGTTTTTAATCCTCGTAGGGTTAGCGATTTATGCAATGACATTAAACGGATCCAGCCAGGGACTTCAGTATCTCTTCACAATTAAAAAAGAGTACATTTTTAGTCCAAACACATGGATTCAGGCATTCATTCAGGCTGCATGGAGTACAGGAGCAGGCTGGGGATTCATTATTACATATGCGAACTATGTAGGAGAAGATGAAGATGTTCCTACAAGCTGCCTGATTATGGGCCTTGGTGATAACCTTGGAGCAATTCTTTCAGCACTTGTTGTAATTCCTGCAATCTGTGCACTTTCAGCCACACCGGAGGCTGCAAATGAAGCACTCGCTCAAGGAAACTTTGGACTTACATTTATTTACATTTATCAGTTGTTTACCACTATTCCGGGTGGAAGATTTATCTCATTCATCTTCTTTGGTGTACTTGCAGTAGCAGCGATTACGTCGTTGTTCTCCATGATTGAAGTTGGAGTTAAATGCGTAGTTGACCTTGGAGTATCTCGTAAGAAAGCCGTTGTTGGTGTCTGCGGAGCAGGCTTCCTGGTAGGATGCTTCTCCTGCTGGTCATTGAACAACATTGACAATCAGGATTGGGTATGGGGTCTTGGACTGTTAGTAAGTGGTGCGTTGATTGCAATCCTTGCTTGGAAATACGGTGTTGAAAAATTACGTACAGAAGATGTTAATGCCAAAGGCGCAGAAGTTCATTTCCCGAAAGTATATTTCAATACATGTATGTACATTATGCCGATTATTGTAGCGATCATGGTTGGCTACTGGCTCCTTCAGACAAAAGAATGGTTCCCGGATACATGGATGAATCCGTTTGTGATTCAGGATAACACAGGAACAGTACTGTTACAGTTTGGTGTTGTAATAATTGTGGGTATTGTACTTTCCAAGTTCTTTAATAAGAAGACGGTAAAAGGACATATGACAAAAGACAGTAAATAATATATAGAAAGAAGGTAATGTGTTATGACGATAGATGCAATTATAATGATGGTAATTACACTCGTTGGGTATATTGGCGGATTTAGTTACTT
>NZ_JAFBIZ010000022.1 GCF_021531995.1 Faecalicatena contorta | reverse complement strand
ATGTAAATTGTATATTAATACTAAATGTTACTAAACATGTCCTTTTTTGACAGTGATAAAAGTGAAAAATGACAGAACAAAAATATTGATCCAAGATAAAATCACATTGTAAACAAAAAAGGAAGAAGAGTCGAGGAGGAAAGGAAACGCTTATGAAAACGCAATGTCATAATCCGTATCTCCCACTGTATGAACATATTCCGGATGGGGAACCACACATCTTTGGTGACAGGCTTTATATATTCGGAAGTCATGACATGGAGAATGGAAATGAGTTTTGTGAACTGGATTATGTGTCCTGGTCAGCACCAATTGACGATCTGTCGGACTGGCGGTACGAAGGTGTGATCTATCAGAAGGATCAGGATCCATATAACAAAGATAAGCTTCCGCTTTATGCACCGGACGTGGTACAGGGACGTGACGGAAGATTTTACTTATATTACTGCATCAAGTTTCAGGATTCCATTCAGGTTGCCGTATGCGATACGCCGGCAGGAAAATATGAATTCTATGGACAGGTACATTATAAAGACGGAAGTGTGATGGCAGACAATCAGCCGTATGATCCTTCGGTGATCTGCACGGAAGAAGGGAATTATCTTTATTTTGGATTCGCACCGTGTATGATCAATATTCCGAGATATATGAATCAGGATCTTCGCGGAGGAAGTGTACTTCAGCTGGAGGATGATATGATTACCGTCCGAAAAGGACCGGAGGTAATCATTCCGAGTCTGAAATACGGAAGAGGAACTTCCTTTGAGGGAAATGAATATTTTGAAGGACCATCGATTCGAAAAATTTACGGAAAATATTACCTTATCTATTCTTCGGTTCATACACATCAGCTCTGTTATGCGATCAGTGAAAAACCGATGGAAGGATTTACATTTGGTGGAGTCATCGTAAGTAATGGAGATGTGGGATACAACGGAAGAAAAGAAGAAGAGAAGCTCATGTCTGTGGGTAATAATCATGGAGGCCTGGTTCAGGTACAGGGACAGTGGTATATCTTTTATCATCGCCACACTTATCTGAATCAGTATAATCGTCAGAGCTGTGCAGAAAAAGTGTATTTTGATGAGAATGGACATATTCCACAGGTGACAATCACGACCAGCGGAATGAATCCGAAGCTACTTTCCGGAGATGCATCTTATCCGGCGGTATACTGTTGCAATCTGACAAATGGTCATATGGGAGCGCTGTCATCTCTGGGAAGAACGAATCAGGAAATTGATTTCCCGTATATCACATGTGAAGGTCAGGAACGATACATTAAAAATCTGAAAGACGGGAATCTGATCGGGTATAAATACATCAATTTAACAGAGACCGGAAGCATTGAAATTGTCTATCGGACAAATGCTGATGGAGTGTTGGAGATTTATACAGAACAAAACGGTGAAAAAAAGGCGGAAATCTTGTTGACGAAAGCAGAAGCATGGGAAAATGCAGAGACAGTAGTCTCGTTTTCAGAAGAGCAGGAATTGTATCTGGTATATAAAGGGAAGGGAACACTTTCACTTTTGACATTAAATTTAAAAGGAATGAATGCTAAGGAGGAGAACAATGAAAAACAGTAAACCAACATGGAAAGAAATACTTGCATTTGCTGTAGGAGACGGCGGATGTAACCTGGTATGGACAACGATCGGTTCTTATCTGACATTATATTACACAGACAGTGTAGGGATTGCAGCAGCAACGATCGGAACGATGATGCTGCTTACAAGATTACTGGATGGAATCTCAGACCTGATCATGGGAAGTATTATTGACCGTACCCATACCCGCTGGGGAAAAGCAAGACCCTGGATCTTATGGACTGCACTTCCAATGGGAATCGGTCTGGTATTGATGTTTAGCGTTCCGATAGGACTGAGCGGTGGAGGAAAGCTGGCGTATGCGACCATTACATATGTTCTGATGGCGGTAGGTATCTATACTGCATGTAATCTTGCATACAATACACTGCTTTCACTGGAAGCACCGGACCCAAAGGATCGTGTAACTATGAGCTCAATCCGGTTTTTTATAACCATGTCTGTAGTACTTTTTATTAACTACAACTGCAATAATCTGGTTGGAAAGTTTGGATGGACCGGAATGGCAGTGATCTTTGGCCTGATCGCTACTGCACTGCTTCTGATTACATTCCTTGGAACAAAGGAACGTACCAATATTGAAAAAAATACTGCTAAAAAACAAGATGTGAAAGAGAAAAAGAGCGTTGGAGAATCTTTCCGTTTACTTTTCCAGAATAAGTATTTCTGGCTTCTGACAATTGTATTTGTTGTGAACTATACAATCCTTGGCGTGAATAACGGACTCCGTATTTATTATGCAAGAGATGTACTGGGCAATGCCGGCCTGATGGGAACATTAACACTCTGTTTCATTCTTCCGAAACTGATTGGTAATCTGATCTATCCATATATCAATAAGCTGCTTGGAAAGTGGAAGAGTATGATGATCGGCTATTGTATTGAACTTGCAGGTGTACTGATTATGGCATTTACAGATCCATCCTTCAAGACGGCTGTTATCGGACTTGTATGTCTGGGAATCGGCGGGATTCCGCACAACGCAGGACTATTTGCCATGGTTGCGGATGTTGTAGACTATGGTGAGTGGAAGACAGGTGTGCGTCTGGATGGACTGACCAACTCTGTTACCTCTTTTGGAATGAAAGTCGGTGCAGGTCTTGGATCTGCCATCGTAGGATGGGGTCTTGCATGGGCTGCTTATGACGGAACACTTGCTGCACAGTCTGCAGTTACGATTTCTGGAATTCAGACAGTATTTACGATCGTTCCGGCTGGACTGATTGTACTGGGACTGGTAACTCTGTTTTTCTGCAACCTGGATAAGATCTATCCACAGATTGCAAAAGGACTGGAAGAAAAGAGAACAAAAAGTAACTAGGGAATGAATGACAGAAGACTTCCGGTGTCAGACAGTGGCATCGGAAGCTTTTTGCATGTTCCGGGCTTATCAGGTATAATAGGAAAAATGAAAAACTGGAACAGAAGAAGTGTGGGAGGAATGGCATGTCATATTCAATCTATGAATCAATCACGAATAATCAGACATTTCCGGTGAACATATTTGTTGCACCGATTCAGAGCAGTACATTTCACTGGCATAATGAGTATGAACTGGTTGGGATTCTGAAAGGAAGTATCCAGATGCGTGTGCAATCGGAGGTGATCCGATTAAAAAAAGGAGATATCTATCTGGTGAATCCCAATGTTATTCATGCCATAAAGGAAGTCGAAGATGAAGATAATCTCTGTATGTTTGTGCAGATGAGTCAGGAGTTATTCAGTTTAGATGAGGATGAGCATAAGGAAGTACGGTTTTATCTGGACAGTACGGATGAGGAAGAGCCGGAATGTGGATTTGCATATTTTTATCATAAGATGGCAGAACTGGTGTATGAATCTATGTGTGAGGACAGGCATCAGCCATTCCGGATACGGGCACAGGTATGTACATTGATCGCAAATCTGTTTGAACAGGTAGTGTATGACGTACGATATAAAGATGTGATGGCACACAGCAGCCAGGAACTTACCGTGAAAGCAATCACTTTTCTGGAAGCACATATGTCAGAAGAAAAGGTAGTGGAAAGTGCCTGCAGAGAGATGGGACTGAGTCGAAAATCTCTGGATCGCAATCTGAAGTTGACGCTGGGAATGTCGGGAAAAGAACTGATTGAGAGTCTACGCGTGGAGCGGGCAAAAAATCTTCTGAAAAATACAGATAAAAATATGAATTTTATCCTAGATGTCTGCGGTTTTGGATCGGAGAAGACATTTTATCGTGTATTTCGTGAAGAAACGGGTCTGACACCGAATACATTCCGGCAGAAAGGACAGGTGGAAGAATATGATGAAGCACTGAAAGGCTACCTTGATTACGAGGCTTCAGAGGTGAAACGAATACTGAGAGAGATTCTGGAAGGATAGAGAGATGGCAGACTGGAGATTATATCGTATCTCGTATACAGAGAAAGCAAAAGAGATATTAGATATGCTTTCATTGGAAGAAAAGGTATCATTGATGAGTGGTTCGGAGACTCGTGCAGAAGTTCGGGGTGCGATTCAGAAAAAGCTGAAAGTGCACTATAACGAAAAGCCATATCGTGCAGGTGGCATACAGGAAAAAGGAATTCCGCCGATGTGCTTTGCAGATGGAACCAGAGGAGTTGTATGCGGACGTGGGACAGCAACCTGTTTTCCGGTGGCTTCCATGCGGGGCGCCACCTTCCTCCCGGAGCTGGAGGAAGAGATTGGACGTGCAATGGCAGAAGAAGTACTGGATGCAGGGGGCAATTTCTTTGGTGGAGTCTGCGTGAATCTTCCGTATCATCCGGGCTGGGGAAGAGCACAGGAAGTCTACGGAGAAGACTCGTTTTTGCTGGGAGAGATGGGAAGTGCTATGGTACGGGGTGTTCAGAGTACAGGTGTTATTGCCTGTGTTAAGCATTTTGCATTTAATTCCATGGAGAATTCCAGATTCAAGGTATCGATCGTCTGTGATAAAAGAACGGAGCGAGAAGTATTTCTTTCGCATTTTAAGAAATGTGTAGATGCCGGCGCCGGATCTGTGATGAGCGCCTATAACAGTTATCAGAATGAAGCATGCGGACAGAATGCATATCTGCTGAATCAGGTACTGAAAAAAGAATGGGATTTCGATGGATATGTGATCAGTGATTTTGTGTGGGGCGTGAAAGATACGGCAGCATCTGCACAGGCGGGGATGGATATGGAGATGCCGATCACACATTACTACGGAAAGAAACTGATTCAGGCAGTAAAGAATGGAGAAGTAAAAAAAGAAGTGATAGATCAGGCAGCATTTCGTATTATCCGTACCCTGCTGGCACATCAGGCGGTTATCGACAGCAAGAAGAAGGATGGTCAGACCGGATGTGATTACCAGAAGCACCGGGAACTGGCGCTTCGGTGTGCGAGAGAGGGAATCACACTTTTAAAAAATGAGGATCAGATTCTGCCGATAGACTGCAGCATAGAAAAAAAGAAGATTGTTGTGCTTGGTGCACTTGCGGATCAGGAGAACATCGGGGATCATGGGTCCAGTCAGGTATATGCGCCGTATGTGATTACTCTTTTAAAGGGAATTGTTGCATATGGAGTGGATGCGGAAGTAATTTTCTATGCAGGTGAGCGTGCGGCGCATTGCAGGAGACTTGCAAAAGAAGCAGACGTTGTTGTCATTGTTGCCGGAAATGACTATCTGGATGAAGGAGAATGTGTGGCCAATGATCAGTCAGATATCTCCGTGAAAAATGATGGAGGAGACAGAATTGCGGGTCTGGGACTTGGAGAGCAGGATCAGAAAATAATCCGGGCGGTTGCAGATATCCGAAAAGATGCAGTTGTAGTACTGGTTGGCGGGAGCGTGATCCTGGCAGATGAATGGAAAGATGACGTGGGTGCAATTCTGATGGCATATTATCCGGGTATGGAAGGCGGAACGGCTCTGGCGGAAGTACTGTTCGGAAAAGTGAATCCGGGAGGAAAACTTCCGTTTGTTGTTCCGAAGAGAGAGCAGGCTCTGCCCACGATTGATTGGGATGCAGAATGCTTTCGATATGATTATTATCATGGATATACCTTGCTGAATAAAAGGGGTATCGCTCCGCTTTATCCGTTTGGATTTGGATTGTCCTATACGACATTTCGGATTGAAAAATTGCGGTCATGGAGAGACCGGGAGAATCTGTATGTGTCTGTAAGTGTAGAAAATACCGGAAATCGTGAAGGAACAGAAGTCGTACAGATGTATGTGGGTGCAAAAGCATCGGTAGTGGAGCGTCCGGAATATACATTGAAGGCATTTCGGAAAATATTCTTGCAGGCAGGAGAGAAAAAAGAGGTGATTTTGACCTGCACGATCAGCGAAATGGCATATTATCATGAAGAGAAAAATGCATTTGTGACAGAATACGAAATTCCTTATGAAGTGTATGTGGGAACCAGCAGTCTTCGTACTGACCTGCAGAAAAGTATCATAGAAATAAATAATTAAAAGAGGTGCAGCTGCAAAGAAAATTGTAGCTGCATCTCTTTTTGATAACCCGGAATTACTGTAATCCCAAATAAGCATTGTAAATGTCTTCAGAGATATTTGCCTCGATAGAATCATACACGGTCTGTGATTTTTCGCGGATTTCATTTCTTACCTCATCAGAAAGTGTGATAATCTGCGTTCCGTTGTCTTCGATGGCGGCAATTCGGTCGGCAATTCGCTCATCAGACTGCCGGCGTGCGTATTCGGTCGCAATCTGCGCCGCCTGTGTCATGATCTCCTGCTCTTCTTCGGAAAGGTCCTGAAAAAAGGAATCATTGACAATCAGGGAAATGAGATGCGGCAGATGATTGGTCTCGATGATGTAATCCTGCTGTTCGTACAGTTTGTTGGATACGATAACCTCGTAGGGATTCTCCTGGGCATCGATGGTGTGCTGCTGAAGCCCGATATAGACTTCGCTGAAGCTCATCGGTGCAGGATTGGCGTTCAGGCTTTCCCAGAATGCCAGGTGATAGCTGTTTTCCATGGTTCGGATCTTCTGTCCTCTGAAATCATCGACTGTGGTTATTTTTTTATTGGTGCTCATCACACGGAATCCCTGATCAGCCATTCCGAGAAGGTGATAACCTCCATTGGTGTAGACGTCACTGATCAGTCCGTAAAAAGTGGGATCATCGATGGCTTCTCTGCATTCCTCCAGCGTGTCGAATACGCAGGGAAGATCAAATACTGCAAGATCCGGCATGAAAGTTACCTGTGGTGCCGTGTTCTGTACGACAAATGGAATGTCACCGTCTGCACAGGTTTCCAGAAGATCACGGTCGCCTCCGAGTGTAGAGTTTGGATATACCTGAATCTTCATCTGCCCATCGCTGAGTCTGGATACTTCTTCTGCAAATTTCTCTGCAAAGATCTGAGTTACGGTATCTTCCGGGCTTGCAGTAGCAAGCGGCCATGCATAACGCTGTACGTCAGTTTCACCGGAGCGGTTGCATCCGGTGAACAGCAGTGCGGCAGCCATTGCGAGGATGAGTCCGGCGGAGACGATGCGTGCCTGTATCTTTTGAACGTTCATGTTGATTCCTCCTATAACAGTGCCAGCGAAAGAGCCGGGATAAATGTGATCAGCAGCAGTGCAATCAAGAAATATACAATCATCGGCATCGCCTTTTTGGCGATCGTCATAACCGGAACGTCGGTTAAGGAACTGGCGACAAACAGATTGACTCCGATCGGAGGAGTTACAAATCCGATGGCGAGATTGACTACCATGATTACACCAAACTGAACCGGATCCATACCAAGACTTGTTACAATCGGCAGCAGGATCGGCGTCAGGATCAGGATAGCAGGAGTAGTGTCCATTACCATACCTACAATCAGCAGGAACAGGTTGATCACCAGAAGTATCAGAACAGGACTCTGGAAGTGGCCGCTGATGAATTCACTCACGGTCTGTGGAACCTGCATCAGTGTCAGAACTCTAGAAAATGCAGTCGAGGTTGCAAGGATGAAAAGGATTGGTGTAAAAGTTTTGACTGCCTCTCTTAAGATTCCCCAGATGTCTTTTAGGTGAATGCTCTTGTATACGAACAGACTGATTAATAAAGCGTAAAATACAGAGATAACAGCAGCTTCTGTCGGAGATGCCACTCCGCTGTAGATACATCCGAGAATGATCACCGGGCTTAAGATTGCAAAAAAGCTTTCTTTCACTACCCGAAACAGTCCCTTGTCGTGTAGATGCTGCACTTCAGCGTGTATCTTTTCTTTATCTTCTCCGTTGCGTCTGCAGTACCAGATGGCATAGAACATAAGGAGCCCGCCGATCATAAGTCCGGGAATGATGCCTGCCAGAAACAGATCACTTACGGAAGCTCCGGAAGCCATTCCGTACATGATAAATGGAATGCTGGGAGGAATGATGACACCCAGGCCTCCGGCAACTGCAACGGTAGCTGTGGTAAAAGTAAGATCATAGCCGAGTCCGGTCAGGATCGGAATTGTCATACTTCCGACGGCAGCAACGGTAGCCGGAGCAGATCCGGAGATTGCGCCGTAAAACAGACAGGTAACGATGACAGCACAGGGCATTCCGGCCGTCAGATTGCCGAGAAAATAAGAAAATATGTCAAAGAGTTTCCGTGAGATGCCGCCCTTTGCCATGATGATACCGGACAGAACAAACATCGGAACAGCCAGAAGCGGAAAAGAATCCAGACCTCCGAACATTGCACGGATTAAGTATTTTGCGCCGACCGTAAAAGAAGGGTCGCAGATGGACGGAAGAACAGATGTAATTCCCAGCGTAATGGATACGGGAATTGCAATGATCAGTCCGATTACAAAGATGATAAATAATAATGCGGCTGGCATTTACGGGACCTCCTTACCTGAGTCTTTGATGTTGCGGATACGGTTGTCGATGCCTGTATCTGCTGTAGAATCGGTATCTGCATTGGCCTGAATAAATGATTCCGGAGTGTTGCGTTCCGGGTGGGCAGGATCATATACATCCTCTCCTCTGGCAATACGGAACTCGATGATCCAGCGCTGCAGGATGCGAACAGCAACCAGGATAAATGATACAAAAGGCGCCGCCTGTATATAATACATCGGGATGGAGCAGGCAGGGGAAACCTGCCCGCTGGTTACGGCAGACATCATGTAAGAACAGGCATAAGGAATCATATAAAGGAAGAATATGAGTTCAAATGTATGATTGACTACCTTGAAGAGTGCCCTTGTGCGGCGGGGAAACAGTGCAACAAACTGTTCGATTTTAATGGATAGACATTTTTTGCTGCAGTAGCTGACGCTGATGAAACCGCACCATATGAACAGATAACGTGTAAGCTCTTCTGACCATGATAATGACATACCAAGGGCATATCGGGAGAGTACCTGAATGCCCATGATCAGTGTCATACCGATCAGAAGGAGCACGAGAATACATTCTTCCAGATTTTCATCCAGCCAGTGAATTGCTTTTTTCATGTCTGCCTCCTTGTCTGATTCAGTGTTTATAATGCGTTATGAAGTAATTGCAGGACGGTGTTCAGGTCATTGACACCCATCTGTCCCGGAGCGGATGCTTTCTTTGCAGCACCAAATGTCAGAGCGGAACCAAACACTTCTCCACAGAGACGGCTGATGACGCCAGTGCCTGCCATAGACATGGTAATGATCGGTCTGTCTGCATATTCGGATACCATTTCTTCGGTTGCAGCAAGCAGAGTAAGAACATCTTTTTTATTCTGTGGCATTACTGCGATTTTTGGGATATCGGCTCCCAGATCCTGCATTTTTCTAAGGCGATTTACAATATCTTCTTTTGCAGGAGTTTTGAAGAAATCATGGTTGGAAGCAACGACTTTTACACCTGCAGCGTGTGCGCCTTCAATGATTTCTTTTACGATCTCGTCGCCGGTAAATACTTCTACATCTACCAGATCTACATATCCGGACTGAGCGGCTTTGATGTTCAGCTCTGCATAAGCAGCATCTTCGATGGCCTTTTCACCGCCTTCTTTTGAGGTGCGGAAGGTCATGAGGAGGGGGGTATTGCCCAGGGCTTCTCTCAGGTCTTTCAGCACATCAAGCACCTGATCGAAGTCAAATACTCCTTCGAACCAGTCGACACGCCATTCTACAACATCGACAGGGATCTCATGAAATGTCTTTGCTTCTGCAATAATGTCTTCTTTGGTGACACCTACGATCGGTACACAGATCTTTGGGACACCTGCACCAATTTCAATATCTCTAACACGAACTGTATTCATAATATATATTATCCTTTCCTTTATAATGGTAAATTATATAACAGGTTATTCCGCGGATGCAAGTTCAACCATTTTAGCATAACGGAGATTTACGAATACTCCAAGAAGCACGCCGATTGCAGTAAGCACAATATTCATGGTCATAACGCCGGACGGAGTCATTTTGGAAGCAGCTGTTAAAATTGTGTAGTTGCAAAGGGAGGAGGCAATCATAACCAGTGCGGTAACCGTTCCTTTGATCTTTGGAAAGAGCATGTTACATACAGAGGTTGCGATCTGAAGCAGTCCGCCGGCTCCGGCCCATCCGATGATGAATGCACCTGCGATGCAAAGTGTCTGTGATTTTCCCATAAGAACGAGGAGCAAAGCAGCAAGACAGATTGCAGGATAAGCAGCGATAAAACGAACGTCCTTGATCTTACGAGTCAGGAATGCAGTTACGATCAATGCAAGCAGAGTTCCCATGGAGTAGTAGGTCTGCATGATGGAAGGATCTGCCCATCCAACCACTTCTTTCGCAAAGTTCTGTGCACAGTTCAGCCATAACTGGAAAGTACCTGTACATGTGAATCCGATCAGAATCATAGCGATAGATTCAATGGAAAAGTGCGTTTTTTTCAGACTTTCAAGCAACCCTTCTTTTTTCTCTTTTTTTGCATCAGAATCCGGAAGCGGAGCAAAGAGAATCAGAACTGCAAGCACGATGTAGCATACGCCACATCCGATGAAAAGTGGGTTGTAAGAGACCAGACCGGAAGCGGCAGTCGTTACAGTAACACCAAGTACGAACGGAAGCAGCATCTGAGAGATGGCAATAAAGAACTTGATTCCCATCGTAGCAACACCCGGAGCAGCATAGAATACTTCTGCAACACCCGGATAGATACCGGTGTCAAGGAAGGAGTTGGCAATACCTCCAAGAACGGCACAGATATATGCAATCTGGTAACCACCGTTTGCTCCGGCATTAAATGCCATAGCAAGACCAATTAAGTAGATTGCATAAGATGCGCCTCCGATGACACAGGAGATGCGTCGGCCTAATTTGTCAGAAAGCGGACCGGCAAATGGAAGGGCGATCAGTCGTCCAAGACCAAGTGCAGCAGAGATTGCTGTGATTGCCATTGCTTCTACACCCCAGCTTGCAGCAAGAGCATCTTTGATAACAGCCTGTCCAAGGACAGAACATCCAACACCGTGGATAAAATAGTTTAAGTACATGATGAGTGCACTTGGAAGATATTTTTTGTTCATTTTATAGTTCTCCTTTTGTCTTTGTTTGTTTTTGCTTTTCTTAATATTCTGTCACAAACATCAGAAATGCTGCCTTCAATCGTTAAAAAACTAACGATTTGTATGTCTTTATTTTATCAATGTCTGTTCGGAATTTCCAATACTTATCTATGCGAAAATTGATGCATTCAGGCTATTGAAATGTTATAATTTAAAATGTAAAGATTATCGGATACGGAAGGATATTACTAAAAAGGAGGAACGTATGACACTCAATCAGCTTTACTATTTTCAGACGGTTGCAAGATATGAGAATTATCGAAAAGCAGCGGAGGAACTTTATCTGTCTCAGCCGTCCCTGAGCCGATCCATTGCTTCTTTAGAGAGTGAACTTGGAATTTTGCTGTTCGAGAAGAATGGGAGGGGAGTGAACCTCACAAAAGGAGGGAAGCTGTTTTTGGAATATGCAGACCGCATCATCAATGAGTGTGAGATTGCCAGGAGTAAGATGAAGGAGATGGCGAGTGACGGAGGGAAGATTGATATCGGATATGTGTTCCCATTGGCGAGTCATTACATTCCTCATAATGTAAGAAATTTTCTGAATCAGGAAGAAAATAAGAATGTAACCTTTAACTTCTTCCAGAATCACACCAGTGCAATTGCCAAAAAAGTAAAGTCCGGGGAATTGGATGTTGGATTTGGCGGCTATATGGAACGGGAGGAGTTTGAATTCTTTCCTGTCCTATCAGAAGAAATGGTAGTCATCACACCGAAAGGACATGAGTTGGAAGGACAGGAGGCAATTTCAATCCAGGAGATCAGCCATTATCCGATAATCGGATATGACAGGGAGTCATGGCTTGGAAATTATACCAGCCAGCTGTATCGAAGGCTTTCTATTCGCCCGAATATCGTGGTGGAATGTCCGGATGAGCATTCGATCGCGGCACTGGTGAGTGAAGATTTTGGAATCGCACTTGTTCCCGGAATCCGAGAAATTGATGAGAAACGAGTTAATATCCATAAGCTGGATGATATCGAACTGATGCATCGTACGTTTATGTTCTGGATGAAAGACCGATATCAGCTTCCGGCAGTGGAAAGATTCATTACATATATGAAGCAAAAGTCAGATTCACGAATATTCTAGTTATTGCGGAATGATAGCTTCAGAGTATCAAAAAATGATTTAAAATGTATTTTACGTTATTGGTTATCGGGATTATAATGAAATCGTCACAAACAGAAGAGATGCCTTACACGAGAATTTGATAAGGAGAAGGATTCATGAAAACAAATTATCCCAAGATCT
This sequence comes from Faecalicatena contorta, assembly GCF_021531995.1. Lineage (GTDB taxonomy): Bacteria > Bacillota > Clostridia > Lachnospirales > Lachnospiraceae > Dorea_A > Dorea_A contorta_A. Next base: position 21,397 of record NZ_JAFBIZ010000022.1, on the reverse strand, counting down.
TTGAACCTTTAACAGTAAAAAGAATGACGATCCGTAACCGTGTTGCGATGACCCCGATGGGAACGAACTATGGAGAGACAAGCGGTGAGATGAGTAATCGTCATATGAATTATTATTCATTGCGTGCAAAAGGCGGAGTTGGCCTGATCATTCTGGAGAATGCCAACGTAGAGTATCCCGTGGGTTCTAATGGTACGAGCCAGATTCGTATCGACCATGACAGCTTTATGCCTCGCTATTATCAGCTGGTCGAGAACCTTCATAAGAATGGCGCGACTGTTGCGATTCAGATTAACCATGCAGGAGCATCTGCTTCTTCTGCAAGAACCGGAATGGAAACGGTGTCTTCCTCCAATATTCCGACGAAAGTCGGAGGAGAGATCCCGCGTCCGATGACCAAAGAAGAAATTTTTACAACTGTAAAAAAATACGGGGAAGCTGCAAAGAGAGTACAGGCGATCGGTTTTGACGCTGTTGAGATTCATTGTGGACATTCATATCTGATGAGTCAGTTTATCTCTCCGTATTATAATAAGAGAACAGATGAATTTGGAGGCTCTGTGGAGAATCGACTGCGTTTTCCACGGATGGTATTAGAAGAAGTTCGCAGACAGGTTGGACCATGGTTCCCGATCATTGTCCGTATCTCTGCAGAGGAACGTGTTCCGGGTGGAAATACGCTTGAAGATACACTGGAATACCTTCAGTATCTGGATGAGTTTGTAGACATGTATGATGTGTCATGTGGATTGAATCCTTCTCTCCAGTATCAGATTGATTCGAACTATCTGCCGGATGGATGGCGTTCTTATCAGGCGAGAGCAGTAAAAGAAAAGTTCGGCAAGCCGGTGATCAATGCAGGTAACTACCGTGATCCCAAGGTGGTTGAAAAAGTACTGGAAAGCGGTGATGTAGATATGGTTGGCATGGGCCGCGGACTGATCGCAGATCCGGACTGGGTTGTAAAGGTACAAAAAGGCGAAGATGAGATGATACGTAAATGTATCTCCTGTAACGTCGGATGTGCGGGAAACCGTATCGGTGTAAATCGTCCGATTCGCTGTACGGTCAATCCTGCGGTTCCGGAGGGGGATATCTATAAGAAATTAAAAGTAAAGAAAAATTGTAACGTTGTAGTTGTAGGAGCCGGTACTGCCGGCATGGAAGCAGCATGTACCGCAGCCGAAGTCGGATGTAATGTCTTCGTACTGGAAAAGCAGGATCATGTTGGTGGATTGTCCACATTTATCTCTGATCTTCCGAGTAAGACACGTATGAAAGATTTCCCGAGATATCTGGAAAAACGTGCGGAGAAACTGCCGAACCTGTATATGTTCTTAAATACAGAAGCTACCATTGAGAAAATCAGGAATTTCAAGCCGGATATCGTTGTGAATGCGACTGGTTCTGTACCGCTGGTGCCACCGATTCCTGGATTAAGAGAGAATATTGCAGCAGGAAATGTTGCAACCATATTTGATATGATCAACAACCTGAATGCCGGCAAATATCCGGATGACTTCTGCAAAGGAAAGAAAGTTGTTGTTATGGGTGGAGGATCCGTAGGTCTTGATGTGATTGAATATTTTGCACCGCGGGGAGCTGAGTGCTGCATCGTTGATATGCTTCCACAGATCGGTATGATCGCAGATCCGATCACAAAGTGTTCCATGCGTGAAACGCATGACAAATATGGTGTGAAAGAGTATGTGAATACGGCGCTTCAGGAAGTAAAAGAGAATGCATTCGTCGTGAAAACACCAGAAGGAGAGATCAAAGAGCTTACGTTTGATCTTGGATTCAACTGTCTTGGAATGAGAGCTAATAATCCAATTCTTCCGGAACTGGAGGAAGCATTTGCCGATACAGATACTTATGTATACACGATTGGAGATTCCGTTCGTGCCCGCCGTATCATGGAAGGAACCATGGATGGACGCGCGATTCTGAATGTATTGGAATCCAAAGGGGTATTAGACCTGGATGAGATAAAATAACGGGATCAGAAACACGGACAAACAACAGGTAATAACATAGATAATAATAGAATTGATAGAAAAGAAAAGAGGTAATCATAATGCCAAATATTACAGGACATACAGAATTAGTGGGATTGATGGCTTATCCGATCCGTCACACACAGTCACCGACAACGCATAATCTTGCATATGATAAAAATGGGGATGACGTGATTCAGCTTGCATTTGAGGTGGATAATGATTCACTGGAGGCAGCGGTCAACAGTATCCGTGCATTAAAGATGCTTGGATCGAATATCTCCATGCCGAATAAGACAGTGGTTCACAAGTACCTGGAAGAAGTAGATGAAGCAGCAAAGCTTTGCGGAGCCATCAACACTGTTGTGAATATGCGCGACGAGAATGGACAGGTTACAGGAAGATTAAAAGGATATAATACCGATGGTATGGGATACTGGCAGGGAGTCAAAGAAGAAGGAATTGACTTTAAAGGAATGAAGATGGTTCTGATCGGAACGGGTGGAGCTGCTACCGCCATTGCTGTTCGAGGAGCACTGGATGGAATTGCAGAGTTACATATTTTTAATATCAAAGATAAATTCTACGCCCGAGGAGAAGAAATTGTTGAAATAATCAACAATAACACAGCATGTAAGGCAACGATGAACGATCTTGCCGATCTGGAGCTTTTGAAAGAAAAAATGCAGGAAGCGGATATCTTCTGTGACGCGACAGGCGTGGGAATGCATCCGCTGGAAGATCTCTCAAACATTCCGGATTCCTCTTTCTTCCGTCCGGATCTGATTGTAACAGATACGGTATACGCTCCGCGCGAGACGGTTATGATGAAGCAGGCAAAAGAAGCCGGCTGCACAAAAGTATATAACGGAATGAGCATGATGCTCTTCCAGGCATTGATTGCTATTGAACTCTATACCGGAAAATCTACCGATGTAGAGTACATGAAAGAGAAATTAGGAATTTAATACAATCGTCCCTCCATAAAGTGAGACTGGGAAGATACAGATTTGTCTCAGTATAAAATTGTGATCATACCGCAGATGATTATTGAAAAACCGGAATTTACAAAGAAAGCGCAGGATTTTGTAAAAGCAGGCGGCACATTAGTAATGACTTATCGCAGTGCTGTAAAGGATGTGCACAATAATTTAACGTTTGGAGAGGTGATTCCTGTTCGTTACAGTTCTTTTACAGGCGTTACGGTAGTAGAGACAGAGAGTCTTCAGGAGGGACAGGAATTCCCGTTAGTAGGGACAGGAATTTGCAGTGGTCTTCAGGGAGAAGGTGGTATCTTCCGAGATATGCTGGAGGTTACAGATGCAGAGGTATTATATTCATACGGGGATACCTTTTATAAGGAGTTTGCAGCAATTACAAGGAAACCTCAGGGTAAAGGAATGGTTTACTATGTGGGATGTGGTCTGGATGAAAGTACACTGAACGTGATTATGAGCCGGATTATGAAAGAGAATCAGATTGCTGTTGAACCAAGCGAAGATGGTGTGGAAATCTGCTATCGTGGCTGCGGAGATAAGAAGATTCGAATTGTCATGAATCATACCGCAGAAAAAGTTACTTATAAAGATGGTGTATTAGGGCCGTATGAAAGCAGAATAGAGACTGTGGAGTAAGAATATAAAAGTAGGATACTTAGATTGAATTGTGTATAGGTAGATGTTATACTTTGCTTAAGCAGGCGGTTGTCTGCAATCATAATAAAAGAGGAGAATAAAAATGGCAAAAGAAAAGAGTGCGGCAAGTGTCAGTAACATTTACCGATTGGAGGGGCGAGTTCCTGTTGCAAAAGCAATTCCATTTGGCTTTCAGCATGTATTAGCAATGTTTGTAGCCAATGTGACTCCGCTAATTATTATTGCGGGTGTTGCGGTATATAATGGACAGGCATTTACGCAGACAGAGACGGCACAATTGATTCAGAATTGCATGCTTGTAGCAGGGATTGGTACATTGATTCAGCTATATCCTATCTGGAAAGTAGGATCCGGACTTCCGATTGTTATGGGGTTAAGCTTTACCTTTCTGGCTGCATGTCTTGCATCGGCTTCCCAGGATTATGGATATATGATCGGTGGCATTATTGTTGGCGGATGTCTGGAGGGAGTCCTGGGTCTTACTGCAAAATACTGGAGAAAACTGATTCAGCCTATCGTTGCCGGCTGTGTAGTTACGTCTATTGGTCTTAGTATTTTGAATGTAGGCGTCTCGTCTTATGCCAGTTCTGCAAAATATGAAATCGGGGCATGGCAAAATCTTCTGGTTGGAACCATTACATTGATTGCCTGTCTGACATTTCATGTGTTAGCCAAAGGTGTGCTGAAGCAGCTGAATGTATTATTTGGTCTGATCGTTGGATATATGGTTGCTATTTGTTTTGGAATGGTAGATTTTTCAGCAATGGGTACCACAATTTCACAACTCGGAGTGTTTGCATTTCCTTCATTATTTGCTTATGCACCGAAGTTTAACATCGGTATTATTATCTCACTCGTTATCGTCTTTTTAGTATCTGCAGTGGAAACGATCGGAGATACTACTGCTGCCTGTACAGGTGCTCTTGAAAGAGATATTACCGATGAGGAAATCAGCGGATCTCTGGCTGTGGACGGGTTTATGTCAGCGATTGCCGGAGGTGTTTTCGGCGTATCTCCAATTACGTCATTCAGCCAGAATGTCGGTCTTTTGAAAATGACAAAAGTGGTCAATCGCTTTACGATTATGTTTGGTGCGCTGCTGTTGATTCTTGGAGGCTTGTTCCCGCCGATCGGTGCATTTTTATCGACCCTGCCGGATTGTGTGCTCGGCGGATGCACCGTTATTATGTTTGGATCTATCGTTGTTGCCGGATTCGAGATGATCGCAAAAGTTGGCTTTAATCACAGAAATATGATTATTGTTGCCACCTCTTTGTGTGTAGGAGTAGGCGTAACACAGGTAGAGGGCTTTTTCTCGGGATTGCCGACAATCATCGGGGATATTTTCGGATCTAATATGGTTGCCGGTGTATTCATAATTGCACTTGTTTTGAGTTGGGTGCTGCCAAAAGATATGGAAATAGAATCAGGCAACAGAATGTAAATAAAAATCCAGATATAGCAGGATGTATAGAAAAGAGGAATGAAAAATGAATGTTGGAATCTTGGGAGCAGGTGGTATTGCCCGTAAGATGGCACTTACTTTAAATGAGATGGAAGGAGCGAATGCATATGCGGTTGCTTCGCGCGATTTGCAAAAGGCACAGAAATTCGCAAGGGATGAGCACGTAGAAAAAGCTTATGGTTCTTATGAGGAGATGCTGGCTGATGATCAGGTGGATCTTGTCTATGTTGCGACCCCGCATTCTCACCATCTGGAACATGCCAAACTATGTATTTCTTATGGTAAGCCTGTATTGTGTGAGAAAGCTTTCACTGCAAATGCAAATCAGGCAAAAGAGCTTCTTGAATATGCAAAAGAAAAACAGGTATTCGTCACAGAGGCAATCTGGACCCGTTATATGCCGTCCCGAAAGATCATTTCAGAGATTTTGGAAAGCGGAGAACTTGGAGAACTTCAGATGTTAAGTGCGAATCTGGGTTATGAGCTGCCTGGTGTAGAGCGCCTGATCAAACCAGAACTTGCCGGCGGTGCACTTCTGGATTTGGGGGTATATCCGATTAATTTTGCAAGCATGTTTTTCGGAAATGATATCGAGAAAGTCACCTCAACTTGCGTAAAAATGGAGTCTGGAATGGACGCAGAAGATGCAATGATTTTTACTTACAAGGACGGACGCCTCGCAACGCTGCATGCGGGGATGATGGCTGCAACGGAACAGTATGGTATTATCTATGGCACGAAAGGATATCTGATTGCTCATAATATCAATAACATTGACCAGATTGAAGTATTTACCAAAGACAGAGAATTGGTTCGTTCCATAGAAGTGCCAAAGCAGATTACCGGATATGAGTATGAAGTGGAGGCCTGCATGCGTGCATTAGAGTCAGGACAACTGGAATGTGAAGAAATGCCGCATAGTGAGACCATAAAGATTATGGAACAGATGGATGCCCTTCGAGAAGAATGGGGGGTACGGTATCCATTTGAGGAAGCAATTGGGCTTCTGTAACTTTATAAAATTGAAAATATAGTTGTCGCATATTGCTATCTTCCCCTGCATTCATTGAAAAAACAATGAATGCAGGGGTTTTAAAGGTAGTTTATTTATTGCTTGAAAAACATACAAAAGAAATGGGAAAATGCCATTTTTTTCATCTAATATTCTTCTTGAATTTTGAATGTGTAGGGCTATAATAAAAATGTCAATTAATTAACAAGCGAAATGGAGGCAATTGTTATGGCAAGACTTAGAATGATGCGTGCACCACAGAAATATGTGCAGGGAAGAGATGCCCTTTTTAAATTTTATGATGAGATGAAAGATTTGGGCGACAAATGGTTGTTTATCTGTTCCAGAAGCGGACACAAGATGTGCCATGATAAAATTGAAAAAAGTTTTGAAGGGACTGATGACGTTCGTCATTACGAAATTTTTGGAGGAATCTCCAGTACAGGCGAAATTGAGAAGATGAGAAAAATAGTAAGGGATAATAGGCTGAATGTTGTTGTCGGCGTTGGAGGAGGTTCTGCAATTGATACTGCCAAGGCTACCGCATATTATGAAAAGCTTCCGGTTGTGATTATCCCTACTGTTGTTGCAACAGATGCACCTTGTACGGGGCTTTCTGTTATTTATAATGATGATGAGACTTTTAACAGTTATCTGTTCTACCCGAAGAACCCGGAAGCTGTTATTGTAGACAGTGATATTATTGCAAAAGCACCGGTAAAATTTCTGGTAGCTGGAATGGGGGATGCTCTTGGTACATATTTTGAAGCCAGAGCGTGTGAGAGAACAGACGCACCGAGTCTGGAGTTTGGTGGTATCACAAGATCTGCCATGGCCTTATGCAAACTCTGTTATGAGACTTTGAAAGAGTATGGGGCAGCTGCAAAACATGCATGTGAACACAATGTAGTTACTCCAGCACTAGATGCGATTATTGAAGCTAATGTATATTTATCCGGTGTGGGTGCCGATAATGGTGGTCTCGCTGTTGCACATTCATTTTATAATGGCTTGACAGCACTCGGAGGTCATAGTGCACCTCATGGAAATTGTGTTGCGTTTGGTACGCTCGTGCAATTGGTACTGGAAGGCGCTTCAAAAGAGGAATTTAAAGAAGTTCAAGATTTTTGTATAGAAGTAGGACTGCCGGTAACATTAGCGGAAATCGGAGTTACCACAGAAGATGAAATTAAGATTATTGCGGAGAAATCCTGTGTTGAAGGTGAATCTATCCACAATATGGTAGCGGATGTAACACCAGAGCAGTTATATGATGCAATTGTTACAGCCGATTCACTTGGAAGAGCAGTAAAATAGAGTTCCCGTGAAGGTGACAGAAGTATATTTCAGTAACTAAAGGGCGAAAGGCTAATATTCAAGCCTCTCGCCCATCATCATTATAGAAGAATAAAGTGTAATACTGCATATGGTATTAATTTTGATTGAGCTCAGATAGTTTGTGAAAATACGATGATATTCGTTCCTTTATATTGGAATCACTGGTACGATATATTTCAATCAAAGAAAACAGTTCTGGTTCATTGTCTGCATTTAATTAATCGTTTACGGAATAAAGTCGGTGCTAGACTTGTGAGATTTTGCGAATTTGACTTCAAGATGAACTAGAGGAAAGGCTATATGTATATATTTGAGCAGAAAGAAAAAGTAAATGTAATCATTGATGAGAATGGAAAACTTTACTTATATGATTTGGTAAGAACAAAAAAAGAAACGAGATCCCCATCTTGTACTACAAAGGTCAGATGGTCAGAAACCTGCTTTTTTCTGCACTAGATTATAGTATGGAGTATGGTTGAAATCAAAACGCAGTAAGAAAATACATTTAGATGAACAAGGGAATGAGTGTAAATACTATGTGTTGCCGTATGATTTGCTGCAAATAATTAAAGATACGATTAAAATGGAAAGTGGTATCAGACAGATGATGAAGTTTTTAGTAAACAGTCGTTTGACTGCAGATGAGGCCAAGAGACTTTGTGCTAAAACGAATCGAAAGAAATCAGTAAAATACTAATGTCTAAGAAAAAAATACCGCATAATGATATCTATCCCCTGCATACATTGTAAAAACAATGAATGCAGGGGTTTTTGATGAAAGATTATATTGAGGAACGGGCAGTAGAAATTGCATATTATATCATTGAACATAAAGCGACTGTGAGGCAGGCTGCGAAAAAATTCGGGGTGAGTAAAAGTACCATACATAAAGATGTAACAGACCGTCTGATCCACATCAATCCGACGCTTGCCGCACAGGCCCGCGTGGTGCTGGATATCAATAAGGCGGAGCGTCATATTCGGGGCGGACTGGCTACGAAGGAAAAGTATGAGCAGAGGCTTCAGGCGTATCGTAAAAACGAGATGTAATGATTGCTTTAAGTTGACATCCCCACTCGAAAACGATATATTATAGTTAAGAAATTTTACATAGGCAATAATATTATGGGGGTGTCGAACATGTATCAGGAAGAATATAAACGCTGGCTTGCGGCTGATCTTGAGGATTGTGATTTAAAACCGGAGCTGGTAAAAATTGAGAATAATGATGAAGAAATCAAAGAGCGTTTTGCGGTTTCATTAAAGTTTGGTACAGCAGGACTTCGAGGTGTTCTCGGCGCAGGTACAAACCGTATGAACATTCACGTTGTTCGTCAGGCTACACAGGGCCTGGCTAACTGGGTTAAGACTCAGGGCGGTACACAGACTGTTGCAATCAGCTATGACAGCCGTCTGAAGAGTGACGTATTCGCTAAGACAGCAGCAGGTGTTCTTGCTGCCAATGGAATTAAGGTAAGAATCTATGATGCGCTGATGCCGGTTCCGGCACTGTCATTTGCTACACGTTACTACAATTGTAACGCAGGTATCATGGTTACTGCTTCCCACAACCCGGCTAAGTACAATGGTTACAAAGCTTATGGTCCGGATGGATGCCAGATGACGGATGATGCTGCAGCAATCGTTTATGCTGAGATCCAGAAGACAGACGTTCTCACGGGTGCAAAATATATCCCATTTGCAGAAGGCGTTGAGCAGGGACTGATCCGTTTCGTTGGCGATGACTGTAAGAAAGCCCTTTATGATGCGATTGAGTCTCGTCAGGTTCGTCCGGGACTGGCTAAGACATCCGGTCTTAAACTGGTTTACAGCCCGTTAAACGGTGCTGGTCTCGTTCCGGTAACAAAAGTTCTGGATGATATGGGAATCACAGATATTACTATCGTTCCGGAGCAGGAGTATCCGAACGGTTACTTTACAACGTGCAGCTATCCGAACCCGGAGATCTATGCTGCGCTTGAATTAGGTCTTAAGCTGGCTGAAGAGACAGGTGCTGATCTTATGCTGGCGACTGACCCGGATGCTGACCGTGTTGGTATCGCAATGAAATGCCCGGATGGTACATATGAACTTGTAAATGGTAATGAAATGGGCGTTCTGCTTTTAGATTACATCTGCGCAGGCCGAATCGAAAAAGGGACAATGCCGGCTAACCCGGTAGCGGTAAAGTCCATTGTATCCACACCGCTTGCAGATGCAGTAGCAGCTCACTACGGTGTTGAGATGAGAAACGTACTGACAGGCTTCAAGTGGATCGGTGACCAGATTGCAAATCTTGAGGCTGCAGGCGAAGTTGACCGTTTCATCTTCGGTTTCGAGGAAAGCTACGGTTACCTTGCTGGTCCGTATGTGCGTGATAAAGATGCTGTTATCGGCTCCATGCTGATCTGTGAGATGGCTGCTTACTACAGAAGCATTGGCAGCTCCATCAAACAGCGCTTGGAAGAAATCTATGCCCAGTACGGCCGTTATCTGAACATTGTTGACAGCTTCGAGTTCCCGGGTCTTACAGGTATGGATAAGATGGCTTCCATCATGCAGAGTCTCCGTGACAACCAGCCGACAGAGATCGGTGGCTACAAGGTTATTAAGGCTGTTGATTACCTGAAGACAGAAGAGACAGGTCTTCCGGCAGCAAACGTTCTGGTATACGCTCTTGAAGGTGGTGCAACAGTTGTTGTTCGTCCGTCCGGTACAGAGCCGAAGATTAAGACATACTTCACAACACTTGGTAAAGATGTTGCTGAGGCTAAGGCTCAGAAAGACAAACTTGCTGAGGCTTTAAAGCCGATTCTGGCATAATGAAAAAAGTGAAATGAAATCCCGTCGCAGAAAAATCTGCGGCGGTTTTTTTCATCATTCCGTGTGAGCGGGAGAGTTTTATGGCATGCCGCTAGAGAAAACACCTTCATATGGATCATATGGAACATCAATTAATTTTTTGTAGTATTTTTGCATCTGTGCTATAATATTCTTCGTGAAATATGAGTATGGCAGGTGAATATTGTGACAAAGAATATGACAGAGGGCAGACCAGTTCGCCTGATCCTTCAGTTCGCAGTCCCTCTTTTGATCGGAAATCTGCTTCAGCAGACGTATAATATTATTGACTCAGCGATTGTAGGAAGAGTGCTTGGTGCCAATGCCCTGGCAGCAGTGGGATCAACCAGCAGTGTCCAGTTTCTTGTGCTTGGATTCTGTATTGGGACATGCACTGGATTTGGAGTGCCGATTGCAAAAGAGTTTGGTGCGGGAAAGCTGGAATCAATGCGGGAATATATTTTCCATGCAATGATATTGGCGGCTTTGGTGGCAGTGGTTATGACTGCTTCCTGTGTGTTCCTGACTCCGGAGATCTTACATATTCTTTCGGTTCCGAAGGAGATATACCATGATGCATATCTGTATCAGCTTGTGATATTTCTGGGGATACCATTTACGATCCTTTATAATCTCATGTCCAGCATCTTACGATCAGTTGGAGACAGTCGTACACCTTTTATCTTTCTGGCAATTTCAACGATATTGAATATCGGTCTGGATGTTTTCTGTATTACGGTACTGAGATGGGGATGTGCAGGAGCTGCAATTGCAACGATTACCGCTCAAGGATTGAGTGGGATAATGTGTACGATATACATCTGGAAAAAGGCAGTGATCCTCAGACCGACAAGGCAAAGTTGTGGGATGAAAGCGTATGTGGCAAAAAATCTGTTTGTCATGGGTGTGCCTATGGGACTTCAGTTTTCGATTACGGCAGTCGGAAGTATGGTCATGCAATCTGCGAACAATGGACTTGGAAGTATCTGTGTATCTGGTTTTACTGCAGGTATGAGGATCAAGCAGTTTTTGATGTGTCCGTTTGACGCGATCGGATCCGCAGTATCAGTGTTCTGTGGACAGAATCTTGGAGCTGGAATGGTTCAGAGGATCCGAAAGGGAATCCGTGAAGGACTTATGATTGCAGTAGGGTATGGAATCATTGCAGGTGTGATTATGATCTTTTTCGGAAGGGTACTTTCCACGATTTTTGTTGGATCAGAAGCAACGGAAGTGTTGAATGCGGCGGCAAAATATCTGCGTTGTATGGGATTTTTCTTCTGGAGTCTGGGATTCCTGAATGTGTGCCGTATGAGTACACAGGGGTTGGGCTTTTCCGGAAGAGCAATTTTTTCCGGGGTTACAGAAATGTTTGCAAGGAGTATTGTAAGTCTGTGCTTTGTAGGATATTATGGATATACGGCAATCTGTTTTGCAGATCAGGCCGCATGGGTGACGGCATGTTTTTATATTGTGCCGATGTGTTTTGCCTGTGTGAATATGGTTGGGCGTAAGGATAGGTAAAGTTTAGATACTGTTTTAATCAGGAGGGCGAAAGAATGTATTATAAGCAATATGGCGATACAGATATGAAGGTATCCGCAATCGGACTTGGAACCATGCGTTATGATGAGGAAGATATTAAGGCGGGGCGACTGGAAAAGTGTGCGGAGATTCCGCTGTATGCGTTTGAAAAAGGGATCAATTACTGGGACACGGCTCCGTTTTACTGTGATGATAAGAGTGAGATTGTGACGGGAATCGCATTGTCTCAGGTAGATCGAAAGAAGGTCTATGTAACATCGAAGACGAATTTCAATACATTGGAGACGGAGACGCCGGATCGGGACACTTTTCGGAGACGTCTCGAGTTATCGCTGGATCGGTTGAAAACGGATTACATAGATTTTTATCATATGTGGTGCATGTTGAATCTGGAGTCCTGGGAAAAGCATATGGAAGCATTATATGGATTTTTTGAGGAAGCAAAAGCCGAAGGCCTTATCCGAAATATTGTATTTTCTTCGCATATGCAGGGCAATGATATCGAAAATGTTGTAGAGACAGGGAAGTTCAAGGGAATGCTGATCGGTTATAATGCGCTGAATTATCAATTCCGGCAAAGCGGAATACGAAAAGCGTATGAAAACGGAATGGGAGTGGTAGTCATGAACCCACTTGGCGGAGGTCTGATTCCGCAGAATCCGGAGGCATTTTCCTATCTGACAGAAGGAACAGACCTGACAGTTGCTCAGGCGGCACTTCGGTTTGTAGCGTCTCACAGAGAGATCACAGTTACACTGGCAGGATGTACGACAAAGGAACAAATCGATGATGCAGTAAAAGCGGTAGAAGGACTGGCGGAGGAACCGGCGGAAGCAGTTGCTGAAAGGTATAACCAAAAAGGAAAGGCACTTAATAACCTGTGTACAGGGTGCGGATATTGCAAAGGATGCCCGCAGGGAATCGAGATTCCGAAGTTTATGGATGCATATAATCAGAAGATCCTGACAGGAAAAGAAGAGGAGATTGCAGAAAGACTGGAGAATCACTGGGATATCGAGAAGAAGATATCCGGAACATGTATAGCCTGTGGCAAATGTGAACGCCAGTGTACGCAGCACCTCCCAATTATGGAACGATTAAAGGAAATCTATGCGTTATAATGAAAAAAATAATTTTGGTACCTTGACAAAAAGTATAATTTGCAATATTATTTAGGTACCAAATAAAAAGGAGGAGTTATTATGACGATAGATAATAAAGAATATTGTAACCAGTGTCCAAATCATTGTCCGATTACGGATTTGAAGTGCCCGAGAGGAAGAAGAGCCCTGCAGGGGACAGAAGAAAACGAAAACATATACAGTGGTCATGAAGGGCACAGAGGCCATCATCCACATGGAGATGCTGTTGATGAGGATAATCTGGAATCACTGATGCGTGCCTGTGGACATTTCCTTTATCACAAAGGCCAAAGAGGCGGAGGACAGGGAGGAATCTTAAGTCTTCTGAACAAAACAGATCAGATCAGCCAGAAAGAATTGCAGGATATGCTCAGAATTCAGCCGGGGTCTTTGAGTGAGATACTGATGAAACTGGAACAAAAGGGTCTGATTATCCGCAGAAAGGATGAAGAAGACAGACGTAAGAGCGTTCTTTATCTGACAGAAGCAGGGAAAGCGGCTGTTAAAGAGCAGGATCCTCGCATGGGAGAAGAACAATTGTTTGATGCGTTGAGTGATGAAGAAAAAGAACAATTGAAAGGGTTGTTGAAAAAGCTCATCCATTCCTGGCATTCGCATTCGGGAAATATGAAATAGAAGAATACAGTGTATAGACTGACGGGCGTTCCAACAGAAGGAACGCCCGTTTTGTATGTAAAATTGAAATATTTAATAAATTGATAGGAAAAGCAGGTTGAAAGAAAGAGTATAGATTCAGAATGCGTGGTAACTGTGATATAATGGACGTAAGATAGCAAGCGTGATGGAGGACGAATGGATGAAGAGGAATAGGACGATCAGGCGGCTTCTGATACCGGTATTTGTAATATCTACCTGTGTTCCAATACTCGTGTTTGCCGTTATATTTTTGTATCGATTGAATAAAACACTCAGTGATAACATTGATCAGCAGATCGAGTTTCATTTGAATCAGGCGGATCAAAGTTTGGATATGATTTTAGATAAATATGATACGCTATTGTATGATTTTTGTTCGGATGATGAATTGATTGATGGTGTAAAACAGATCAATCAGAACCCGGATACACTGGAAAGTAACAGTGAAAGAATCTGTCAGGAAATGAGCCATATAAGTAACCGCAATATTGGGATCGTGGGAATCACAATTCTTACGGATACGGGGCAGACTATTTTTTACGATCGCTTGTCGGACTCTTCTGAAACAACCACATGGGCAGATCAGATACAGGTGCCGGAAAATGAAAAGACGGTAATCTACAAGAGTTCCGGGAATCTGATTGAGGAAAATAATGAACGGGTATATGTGTTCCAGATCATACGAAATATCGTGGATTATCATAACAGTGATCAGTCTATTGGAACGGTTGTATTCAGTATGGAAGTGTCAGTACTGTTCCCGGCGATCGAATCGGGAGAGAATTCAAAAATCCGGATTATCAGTAATGATCGGATACTGATTTCTTCAGAAGCAAACGAACTGGGAAAGAAGTATACAGAATCTCATAAGAATGAATATCGATATGCACATAAATTAAATGAGACAAGTGGATTTATGATTCGGGCTGCACATTCGTTGGAGCTCTATAAGCAGACGATAAAGGAACAGATTTTATTGTGGATATTGATTGTTGCGGGAAGTATGCTGTTATTGAATCTTTCTTCCTATTATCTGATTCGACCGATTGTCAAACAGCTGGAGATTTTGGATCAGGCGATGAAAGAAGTGGAAAAAGGAAATCTCAGAGTGCATATTCCGGAGAAGGAAAATATGCCTGCGGAACTTTGGCAGATTACTTCTGGATTCAATGAAATGGTAAAAAATCTGGACGGTCTGATCGGTCAGGTGAAAGAAGCGGTAGTAGAGCAGAAAAACGCTGAACTATCTGCATTGGAAGCGCAGATAGATCCGCATTTTCTGTATAATACTCTGGATACAATTAACTGGAAAGCAATTGAAGAAGGTCAGTTTGAGATCAGTGAAATGTTGGGAGCACTTGCTGATATCCTGCGATATACGGTGAAAAATGCGGGGGCAGAGACTTCCATTGAACAGGAAGTGTATTTTCTGGAATATTACATTTTCCTTCAAAAGGCAAAGCTTGACCGGGAATTGACTGTAGAGATGCAGATCCCGCAGGAATTATATGGCTATCGGATTCATAAACTTTTGATACAGCCATTTGTTGAGAATGCATTAAAACACGGACTGCGGGATACGAATGAGCCGATGCTCGGAATCACCATGCGTGAGATTGGAGAGCAGGTTCATATTATCGTGTGGAATAATGGGAAAATAATAGAGGAAAATGAACTTCAAAGGCTGAACGGAGTACAATTGGAGAAAGACTCTGTCTATACTTCCGAACATCTTGGAATCATGAATGTGAGAAAAAGACTGGCACTTTACTATGGAGATCAGGCAGCTTTGTATTTTGACAGCAAGCCTGGAAGGGGAACTTATGTACATCTTTTTATTCCAAGTATTCGAACGGATGAACATGATGTGAAAGAAACGGAACGTGTAGAAGCAGAGCCGGATAGGAACGGGAAAGGGGGAACCGTATGCGGATTGCAGTAGTGGAAGATGAGGCGCCGATCAGGGAAGGACTCGGTAATATTCTGGGAAAACTCGATCCGGGTTATGAACTTGTCGGGAAAGCCAGGAATGGAAGAGAGGGGCTGGAACTTGTAAAAACGAAAAGACCGGATCTGATCATCTTAGATATTCGTATGCCGGATATGGACGGTCTGACGATGCTTGCACATATCCGGGAAGAAAAGATTGACTGCCGGGCAGTAATCTTAAGCGCCTATTCGGATTTTAATTATGCAAAGCGTGCAATAGAACTGGGAATCGATAATTATCTTCTAAAACCGATTAAGGTACCGGAGCTTAAACACGTATTAAAAGAGATTGCGGATTCTGTTGCAAAGGATCAGAGTAAAGATCATCTGCTTAGTCTGGAACATGTATTTCTGAACGCCATTACCGGACAGCTGGAAGATGATGAACAGTTGGCGGCTCTTCTAAAAGAAAAATATGGCTTATCAGAAGATGCGCCGATCGCAATCTTTGGAGTGGGGATGGGAGATAACTACGAACAATATAATAAATATGTGCAGATGGTTCTGGAAGAAATGGGGATTCACGGAAAGGGGTTTCGGGCATTTTCGATAGATTTTCCGAAAAGAAGAGCGTATATAACGATCCTGTATCATCTGGAAAATGTGGAAAATACAAGACTTTATATTGAAAATACGATAGCCCAGATGCTTTGCAGTAAGATTAGCGGCAAACTGGTTATGAGCTGGAATGAATGTCAGGGACTTTTGAACGTGCGAAGTGCCGTGACCGAAGCGGAGCAAAGGCTCGAGTGGAATCTGATACTTGGGAAAAAAGTCTTGATAAGCAGACAAAAAATAGAAGAAGTGACTACATATCCGTTGAAATATCCGCTCCATCTGGAAACCCAGGCAAAAGAATCTCTGGATGCGAAGGATGAGAAAGCATTTAAAAATGTATGGAGAAAGCTTAGAGATTATTGTCGGGAGATCCCCTGCACACCGCAGGATATGAAAGAAACGATGACTCGGCTGGCATTTAACCTTGCGTATGTGGCAGCAGAAATGGGAGCTTCAGAAGCAAAGTTACAGACACAGAAATTCCTGAAGGTGATTGCAGAAGCTACAAGCTGGAGAGATGTTGAAGGCGAACTGGATCATTTTTTTGACGGACTCATCAGAAAAAACGTTGAGAAAGAAGAGGTAAGCCTCCTGATACAGAAAGCACTGCAGTACACAAAGCAATATTATAATCAGGGGATTACACTGGAAGAGATATCGGAGAAACTTCATATATCAGAAGAATATCTGAGCAGCCAGTTTAAAAAGGAAACAGGAAGCACATTTACAGAAACGATTCGAAAAATCCGTATCGAACATGTAAAAGAACTGCTTCTGAAATCTTCGCTTAAACTGAATCAGATTGCAGATATGGCAGGGTATTCCGATCCCAAATATATGAGTAAGGTGTTTAAAGAGGAAGTGGGAATGCTTCCGCTGGAATATCGAAAAAAGAACGGATAGAGTAAAATAAAGATAAAAAAATCTACCTTTTTCAAATATTTCCTCCTTTCCTGTCAGGCAGACTGTGCTAAGATAAGCTCATTCAGAAAGGAGAGATGATCATGAGTAAGAAAACAATCATATTTCATACCCCGGATGATGTATTGGATTTCGTTAGGAAAGTAGAAAAGTATCCATATAACATGGACATGAGAAGAGGAAAATATCTTGTAGATGCAAAATCTTTTTTAGGGCTTATGAATCTTGGATTTGGAAGAGAGATTGAACTGAAAGTATATCATGATGATTGCAAGGATCTCTGGAAAGATCTCGAAAAATATGTCGCAGCATAAGAAAGCCCCCTCTTGTGTCGCAAAACTCCCCGGCGTATAATAGAATGCGCCGGGGAGTTTTTTATCATAAGGAATTGGTATACGCAAGAGGGAGGCTGAGACAGAGAAAAATGAAAAAGTATGTAAGAGTGGACAAAAGTGAATATTTATTTGACAACCGTGCGTTGTTTTCGCTGATTCTTCCATTGGTAATAGAACAATTGCTGGCAGTTCTTGTGGGAATGGCAGATTCCATCATGATTGCGAGTGTCGGAGAAGCAGCGGTATCAGGGGTTTCACTGGTAGATCAGATCATGATACTTCTGATCAATGCATTTGCTGCACTGGCGACAGGGGGAGCCGTGGTTGCCGGACAATATCTGGGACAGAAGAAGCCACAGGAAGCCAGCCGGGCAGCTACACAGCTTGTCTGGTTTGTTACGATATGTGCAGTGATAATTACAATCCTCGTTTATCTGGGGAAATATTTTATCTTACATGTTGTGTTTGGAAAGATTGAGCCGGACGTTATGCATCATGCGAATATTTACCTGATGATCGTGGCGGCATCCATTCCATTCATGGCCCTGTATAACGGCGGTGCGGCAATCTTTCGTGTTATGGGAAATTCCAAAGTGACGATGCAGGTGTCCATAATCATGAATGTGATCAATGTCGCCGGAAATGCGATCCTGATCTACGGATTTCACCGTGGAACTGAGGGTGTTGCGATACCGACCCTGGTATCCAGGATGACAGCAGCCATCATTATCACGGCTCTTTTGTGCGATCAAAAACTTCTGCTTTACATAGAAAAAACGCTGCATTACAGGTTGAATTGGTCACTGGTAAAAAAGATCTTAAGTATCGGAGTGCCAAACAGCCTGGAAAACAGTATGTTTCAGCTGGGTAAGATTATCGTGTTGAGTCTTGTATCCACATTTGGAACTTATGCGATTGCCGCGAATGCGGTTGCCAATGCAGTGGCGCTCTTCCAGATCCTGCCTGGAATGGCGATATCACTGGCGGTTACATCCGTCATCTCCAGATGCGTGGGGGCAGGAGATTATGAGCAGGTAAAATATTATAACAAAAAGTTATTGAAAATCGTATATGTATGTATTGCGGTAACAATTGGCGTGATCAGTCTTGCACTTCCGTTGATATTAAAAGCATATCATCTGTCGGATCAGACGGCGAAAGCAGCAGCAGATATTATTAATTTTCATGGACTCAGTGCAATTTTGATATGGCCGATTGCATTTATTCTGCCGGGAACATTTCGTGCCTGCGGAGATGCAAAAGCATGTATGTATATTACCAGCATTTCTATGTGGGTCTTCAGGATCGGATTCAGCTATATACTGGGAAAATATGCAGGTATGGGTGTATTTGGTATCTGGGTCGCTATGGTGATCGACTGGGGAGTCCGTTCCGTATGCTTCCTGATCAGGTACTTTCATGGGAAATGGAGAAAGCAGGCGATTGTGTGATGCATATGAAAAATCAGGAAAAACATATAATCTGCATGCAAAGAAGAGGCTTGTAAAAGAAGATTATCTATCTTATAATATATTCAATTATTACGAATACAGGAGGAAATTCTTGTGAAAAGAGAATTAGTAATTGTCATTGATTTTGGCGGGCAGTACAATCAGCTGGTAGCAAGACGTGTCAGAGAATGCAATGTATATTGTGAGATCTATTCATACAAAACTGACATTGAAAAGATCAAAGAGATGAATCCAAAGGGAATCATTCTGACCGGAGGACCGAACAGCTGTTATAAGGCAGACTCTCCAACATACAAAAAAGAATTGTTTGAACTTGGAATTCCGGTACTGGGATTGTGTTATGGGGCGCAGCTTATGATGCATGTACTGGGAGGAAAGGTAGAAAAAGCCAGTGTCAGCGAATATGGTAAGACAGAGGTTCTGATAGATAAGAAGAGTTCAAAAATATTTACAAATGTATCTGAAAAGACTATTTGCTGGATGAGCCATACCGATTATATCTCTGAAGTGGCACCGGGATTTGAGATCTCGGCACATACAGCAGACTGCCCGGTAGCGGCAGCAGAAAATGCAGAAGCAGGATTATATGCGATTCAGTATCATCCGGAAGTGCTCCACACTGAAGAAGGAAAGACGATGTTGTCAAACTTCGTATTGAACGTATGTGGATGTGCTGGTGATTGGAAGATGGATGCCTTTGTTGAAAATACAATCAAAGAAATCCGCGAGAAAGTTGGAGACGGAAGGGTTCTCCTGGCTCTGTCCGGTGGTGTGGATTCTTCTGTGGCAGCAGGTCTTTTATCCAGAGCAATTGGAAAACAACTGACTTGCGTATTTGTAGATCACGGACTTCTTCGTAAAAATGAAGGCGATGAAGTAGAAAGTGTATTTGGGGAAGGCGGTCAGTTCGATCTGAACTTTATCCGTGTGAATGCACAGCAGAGATATTATGATAAACTTGCAGGCATAACAGAGCCGGAGGCAAAACGTAAGATTATTGGTGAAGAATTTATCCGTATATTTGAAGAAGAAGCAAAGAAAATCGGTGCAGTAGACTTTCTCGCACAGGGAACCATATATCCAGATGTGGTAGAAAGTGGACTGGGCGGAGAATCTGCGGTGATCAAATCTCATCATAACGTAGGCGGACTGCCGGATTATGTGGATTTTAAAGAAATTATTGAGCCACTTCGAGATCTGTTCAAAGACGAAGTAAGAAAAGCAGGGCTGGAGCTTGGCATTCCGGAGAGACTTGTGTTCCGTCAGCCGTTCCCGGGACCGGGACTTGGTATCCGTATCATCGGAGAAGTTACTGCTGAGAAAGTTAAAATTGTTCAGGATGCAGATGCGATCTATAGAGAGGAAATTGCAAAAGCGGGTCTGGATAAAGAAATCAACCAGTACTTCGCAGCACTTACAAATATGAGAAGTGTAGGAGTTATGGGAGATTTCAGAACTTACGATTATGCGGTGGCATTAAGAGCGGTCAAAACGATTGACTTTATGACAGCCGAGGCGGCAGAAATACCGTATGAGGTATTGAATAAGGTTATGAACAGGATTATAAATGAAGTAAAAGGCGTGAATAGAGTATTCTATGACCTGACCAGTAAACCGCCGGGAACGATAGAGTTTGAATAGGATTTTACAAAAATAGACCCAGTATTTATGCGGGTTCCAAGCAAATTCCGTTATTTTTCGGCAACGGATTGGCAACACTTTTTGCAATATCCGTTGAATAAAATTATATTTCTATAACATAAAAACCTTACTGATGAACTGTTTCCAAAATTGGAAAGAGCAGTCAGTAAGGTTTTTTTTGCATTTCTTTATTGATTCTCTTTTTTCAGAGCCCTTATGAGTTCGTCAGAGAGTTCCTGAGACGGAACCTTTGCCCGAATCTCGGAGGTGTCCAGTTCCGGATAGTTATAACGCCAGTTATCGTATTCTTCTTGGCTGATTTCTCCGGCTTCCAGTTTTGCCGCCATTTGCTGCCATGCATGAAAAGGTTCGAACAGATGCTGATATTCTTTGTGCTCTCGGTCAAGTCGGAGGCAGAGTTCTCCGTCAATCTCTCCGATCTTGATTCCATACATATCTTCCAGTGCAAAGAGGGTGTGCATGAGACCAAGATAGGAGTCAATGTTTGGGACATTGATGGCTCTGGTGCTTACACCGAAGATCTGTGCCATCTCTTTGACCAGATCAGCTTTTGGGGTTCTGGCTTCCGTCTCGTACTGCGCCACACGAACATCCGAAGTTTTTCCAAGGAATCCAAGAAGTTCGCCAAGCTCCTTCTGCTTCATACCTTTTCTGTTTCTGAAAAATTTAATACGTTTTCCAAATGCCATAGGGATCTCTCCTTTTTCCTGAAATCTTTTATTCGTTTTTGAATATAAGTTCCTTCTGTGGTGCAGTGAATAGGAACTGGTGATTAACGATATTTGTTTAAATCAGTATAGCATATGGA
>NZ_JAFBIZ010000229.1 GCF_021531995.1 Faecalicatena contorta | reverse complement strand
AAGTAGTAAGACCCCTTGAAGACGACGAGGTAGATAGGTCAGAGGTGGAAGTGTGGTAACACATGGAGCTGACTGATACTAATCGGTCGAGGGCATGACCAAGCAAGGTGATAGGTAAATGGATGATTTCTTGTATGCAGTTTTGAAGGTACATATAAAAAAGCTCTTGCAATTTGACAGGCAGGAGGATATAATAATATAGGTAATCCTCGATAGCTCAATGGTAGAGCACACGGCTGTTAACCGTGGGGTTGTTGGTTCGAGCCCAACTCGGGGAGTTTGAAGATCTGTAAAAGATAGTTTTTACAGATTTTTTTTATGTTAGATCAGAAAGAATGATATAAAAGTCAGAACTATTGATTAGTGATTTCAGAGTGTTTACAGTCAACTAAGGAGAGAAAAGTATGGATGCTCTTATGTTGGAGGAAGCCCTTGAATTGATTCTTTCCAGGGGTAAAAAAATCGATGAATGTGAGATAATTGACCTGTGGGATGTTGTAGGGAGAGTTCTTGCTGAGGATGTTGTTGCTCAAAGGAACCAGCCTCCTTTTCCACGTTCTCCGCTTGATGGATATGCGGTGAGAAGTTCAGATATAAAAGGGGCTTCACGGGAGTATCCGGTGACGCTTACCGTTATTACTGAAGTGGATGCTGGACATGTGGCCCAGAAGACGGTCGGTGTGGGAGAAGCTATAAGGATTATGACTGGGGCCCCGATACCGGATGGTGCCGATTGTATCATCGGGCAGGAAGATACGGATTGTGGTGAGAGCAGAGTTATTGTCTATGAGGAAGTAAAAGCCTGGCAAAATTATTGTTTTGAAGGAGAAGATTACAAAGCAGGAACAATACTGTTGAAAAAAGGTACTGTGTTAGGGTCGACGGAGGCAGGGATTCTTGCAAGCCTTGGCATGAGCCGTGTGTGTGTATATCGCAGACCCAGGGTTGCTGTGATCACCACCGGTGACGAGATCCTTCTTCCGGGAGAGGAGCTTCTTCCGGGGAAAATATATGATTCTAACCTTTATGCCCTTGTAACCAGATTACGCTCCTGGGGTGTAGAGATTTCAGCGAAAATGCGCGTGGAGGATGATGCAAAAAAAGTGGCAGAGATTGTGGAAAAAGTGATGACAGATGCCGATCTGATCGTTACAACAGGTGGGGTCTCTGTCGGGAAGAAAGACATCATGCATGAAGTTCTGAAGATTTTGAATTATGAAAAACTGTTCTGGAGAATCGCAGTCAAGCCGGGGATGCCGACATTGTGTGCTTCCTGTCAGAGAAAATTACTCGTTTGTCTGTCTGGAAATCCATATGGTGCGGTAGTGAATCTGGAACTTCTTATTCGCCCACTGCTTGCAGAGATGACAGGGAGAGAAGATCTGAAGATCCAAAGAAGGAGAGCTGTCTGTGAAAATTCTTTCCCGAAAAAAAGTAGGGTTACCCGATATGTGCGTGCATACTACAACGATGGAAAGGTACGAATTGCATCAGGATCAAACGCATCAGGGATCCTGAGCTCCATGTGCGGCTGTAATTGCCTGATTGTGATTCCGGCAGGTACAGAACGTGTTGAAAAAGATGATGAAGTTGAAGTAATACTTATATAGGTAAGAGAGATTGATCATAAAAAGGACTTTCGCATATTACAGTCTATGTTTTGCGAAAGTCCTTTTTATAATAAAGAGATTTATTATTATGGA
>NZ_JAFBIZ010000228.1 GCF_021531995.1 Faecalicatena contorta | reverse complement strand
TTATAAACCATTTTTGATATTGTCCTAATATACCACAAAGAAAAATGTCCCGAATGTGGTATGATACTCTCATTAAGCTGATGGGAGGAATTATTATCAGAAAGGTTGAACTTCGAATGAACGAACAAGAAAAATATGAGATCATCAAAAAATTAGTTGATGTCAATGGGAATAAGCTACGTGCAGCGCAGAAACTGAATCTTAGTATCCGTCAGGTCAATCGCCTGATCAAAGGCTACAAGGAGGAAGGAAAGGCTTTCTTTATTCATGGAAACAGAGGACGACAACCTGTAAATACTGTGCCGGATGACGTGAAACGAATGGTGATTGACCTGTACACTACAAAATACTATGATGCCAATTTTACGCATTACACAGAGTTGCTGGCTCGTCTCGAAGGCATAGAACTCTCCGTATCTACGGTTACTACTATCTTAGAATCACAATACATACTGTCGCCACGTGTTACAAAGTCAAAGAAAAAACGTATAAAAAAAGAATTAAACCAGAAAAAAGAACAGGCTACTACACAAAAAGAAAAAAACAAAATACAAACCAACCTGGTAGCTGTGGAGGATGCGCACTCCAGACGTCCAAGATGCGCCTATTTCGGCGAATTGCTCCAAATGGACGCTTCCCTTCACCATTGGTTCGGGGACGAAAAATCAACCCTTCACATCGCCGTAGACGATGCAACCAGCACTCTGGTGGGAGCATGGTTCGACAAAGAAGAAACTTTAAATGGTTACTACCATGTGTTTCATGACATTCTCAAAAACTATGGTATCCCTTATAAGTTCTTTACTGACCGACGCACCGTATTCACTTACCAATTAAAAAATGCCCCATCTCTTGACGAGGACACCTATACTCAATTCGCCTATGCTTGTAAACAACTGGGAGTCGAAATAGAATGTAGCAGCGTCCCACAAGCAAAAGGCCGTGTAGAGCGTATGTTTCAAACCTTACAGTCGCGCCTGCCACTGGAATTGAGACTGGCAGGCATAACGACTGTAAAAGAGGCGAATGAATTCTTAAACTCCTACATAAAAGAATTCAACGCACAATTCGCTTTACCTACCAATGATATCAAATCCGTGTTTGAAGCGCAACCTTCTGACGAAAAAATCAATCAATTCCTGGCTGTTCTTACAGAAAGGACCGTAGATAGCGGTCATTGTATTCAGCACAAGAAATGTTATTATCGCATGCTTGATGAAAACGGATATCAGGTACATTACAGACAAGGAACCAGAGTCCTCTTTATCGAAGCCTATGATAAGCGAAAATTTTGCTGTGTGAATGACACGCACATCTATGCTCTGGAGGAGATTCCCAAACACGAGTCCAAGTCAAAGGAACTAGATGTAGATTACAAGAAATCGAAACCCAAAAAACAAAACATACCATCGAAAGACCATCCATGGAGACACTCCAGATTCCAAAAGTTTGTAAAGCAACAAAAACATCGTCTCAATGACGATGCCCTGGAAAAACCTGCTTAAGAAGGTGGTGCTTTAGCACAATCCCTTTCATCAGCCGCTTGACTACTATATAATCATGTGACGAGAATTCCTGTCAAGGACAACGCCACATGTGGTGCGTAGCATCCTTGACAGGAATCTCGCACATGATGTTTTATCAACAAGCGGCTGATGAAAGAAAATGCCCCGGAAAAAATCCAGGGCAAATATTTCAATTATTTTGGGACATTTTCAAAAATGGTTGACA
>NZ_JAFBIZ010000227.1 GCF_021531995.1 Faecalicatena contorta | reverse complement strand
CATTTAAAGTGTATATGAAATATCGGAAGGATTCTAATGGGGGTTACAAAAACAATTAACTTGAATTTGCGATATAGTTGTTGCAGGCGGGAAATGAAATTCAAGGTGTGATATTAAGGATACATAGATGCTTTAGATTGTATGAAAGAGGGAATGCTATTTAGATATTAAAAATATAAAATTCTATTAAAAGTGACTGGAAGATAATTGTTAAATAATACAATCTGACAGTCATTTTTATATACTTTTCCTTATTTAGGGAGGTGGTCCTATGTCAACATTTAGTACAAGTTAAAATGAGGCTTTCCTCATCTTAACTTGCCATCAGCAATTCGTCTTTCTGGATTCTACGATACAGTTCTTCATAATCATTTGGAGACATATAGTCACAATGGCTATGAATACGTTTTGTATTGTAGAATGCTTCCAGATATTCGAAGACCAATCGGTACGCATGATCATAATCGCGGATTTTGAAGCGGTTCAGCCATTCACGTTTGATCAAGGAATGGAATGATTCGATACATGCATTATCCCAAGGATAAGCTTTTTTCGAATAGCTGCACTGTATACCGGCAGTTATCCTCTTGTATTCTTTGGATACATACTGGCTGCCACGATCAGAATGCAGAATCAATGGTTCTTCGATTTTACGTCTTGCTTTAGCTTTATTTATTGTTTCAATCACGCAGGATACTTCCAGTGTTTTAGAAAGTGTCCAGGCAATGATTTTTCTGGAATATAAATCCATAATACTGGTTAGATAAACAAATCCGTCTATCGTCCAGATATATGTGATATCAGAACACCAGACAGCATTTGGGCGTTCCGGATTAAACTGTTCATCAAGGATATTTTGCAATTCGCTACTGAAGTCAGAATCTTTTGTGGTAATTGTCCATGGTTTTACCCATTGAGCTTTGATTCCCATTTGCCTCATGTATTTACCAACTGTACGTTCAGAGATTATTTCCCCTGTTTTTCGCAGTTCTTTGGTAATCTTTGGGGCACCATAATTCTGTTTTGATTTATCATAAATATCCTTGATTTTGGCTTTTACCGCTTCACGACGCTGTTCAGCGTTTGAAGGAACATGTTTTAGCCATGCACGGTAACCAGAACGGGAAACGCCGAGATATTTCAACATTCCGGAGACAGAAACCCGGCGTCCAGCCTTATGGGCAGTTTATGCCTTCTCAGTAACTTCGAGATAAATGGCTTCCGTCATTTTCCCAGAATGTTGATTGCTTTTTTTAATACATCAAGAGCGTCCTGTGCATCACGAAGTTCACGTTTTAATCGTGCGATTTCTTTTGCTTCCTCAGAAGCATAATTACCGGAACCACGGCATTCAATATCACCTGTCTCACGCAACTCCTTCTGCCAACGTGATAATGTCTGTTGACTGATTCCTAAATTTGATGCACAGCCCTGCAGTCCTAAGTCTCTGTGATCATGATAATACTGGACTGCATCTAGTTTAAATTGTTTGTCATAGTGCTTTGCCATAATGAGATCCTCCTTCAGTGCGGTACCTACATTGTACCATGAAATATTAGATTAGGAATTCTCATTTTGACTTGTACTATTTATATTCTAGCACCAAGGCGAGATAAAAGGAGAAGGCGTATTTTGTTATTGACCTCTTAAAATAGCGTAATAATGATTAGCTTGCGTGTCTCTGGATTGTTCTGTATACTGTCATCAGTTTACAGAAAGAAAAAAGTCTCAGAGCACCTTCCCTGGAAAGTCGTGTACT
>NZ_JAFBIZ010000226.1 GCF_021531995.1 Faecalicatena contorta | reverse complement strand
AACATGAACAATCTCTTTTTTTACTCGTTAAAAAGGAATACCCTAATGCTATTTTTCAATATAGACCGCAGTGGCTTGCACCTCAGAGCTTAGATATATATATCCCGGAGTTGAACACTGGAATAGAGTATCAAGGAATACAGCATTATACTGAGGTGGAATTCTTTGGAGGTAAAAAGGCATTTGAACATCGAATTGTACTGGACGAAAAGAAACGTGATATATGTAGAAAATTTAAAGTAAGATTAATCGAATGGAATTACAACATAGATATTACAAATAAAAATTTGAAACAGATTTTAAAAGAGACTATTTCAGACTAGTGATTTTTTGAATAAGAATGATTGCATATGCTATCTTATTATGTATTATTACGAATTCAAATTGTTAAAGAGGGAATTGGAGTGTAAATTACTAATAGAGTCAATAATTTGCCCGCAGGATCAACACAGGAGATTGTTTTAGATGTAAGAGGCAGAGGATTTTCTAAAGATGTGATTGAGGACGTGGTGACGAACATTCAATCATATTGTGCTCCTGTGTATAAAGACATTCCGGTAACAGTCATGAGTTATTAGAGATATGAGGAAGTTGTATGAACAGTAAAGAAAAGAAGTCAGTAATGACAGAAGAAGATATTATGAAGCTTTTGGATTCTTGTTATGAAAAATGTTTAAATGGAATACCAAAAGTTAGTCCCAGTGTTGAGGAACTGGCTAATGATTATTTGAAAAAACATAGAACGACAGAAGAAGCATGCAGAGCAATGTTAAAAAATCAAATTGCAAAATGCACAACTTCAGGAGTAGTAACTGGATTTGGAGGTTTTATTACAATGCCAGTCGCTATCCCGGCTAACGTTGGTAGTGTGATATATGTACAAATGAGGATGATTGCCTGTGTTGCATATATGGCAGATTATGAATTAGATAGTGATCAGACACAAACCTTCATATATGCTTGTTTGGCGGGCGTCGCAGTTAATGGCTTATTAAAGCAAGCTGGTATAAAATTCGGAGTAAAATTTACCAATGGACTTATTAAGAAAATTCCGGGTAAAGTTTTAACGAAAATAAATCAAAAAGTAGGGTTTAGGTTTATTACGAAATTTGGAACGAAGGGAATTGTCAATTTAGGAAAGCTTCTTCCGGGAGTAGGTGCTATCGTTGGTGGGGGATTGGATTTGGTGGAAACTAAGATCATTGCAGAACGTGCGTATAAGTGGTTTTTTGAAGGTGATTTCTCCGTAAAGGATGGGAGCGAGGAAGATGTGATTGAAATGGATGATATAGAAGGTTGAAGAGTAGTCGTAGGTGAAAGTATTTGAAGAATAAGTTGAAAAATTTTTATTAAATCCGTGGACTATAACAATTCTGCAGTAGTTTGTCAATTGGTTTTGACATATTGAGGATTTAATGATAATATAATCATAGAAAAGGTGCTACCGATAGACGGTTAGCCCACATAATGATTAGTTAAGAAAATAACCGTTCAGTTTGCGAGGCTGGGGCGGTTATTTTTTTGTGTGATTGCTTCCTATTGCGTAACCAAGTCCAAAGGCTGTTAAGCATAAGCTGATAACAGCAATCAGACCTTCGAGAGTCAACATTAGCATCCCCTCCTTTAGCAAGATTTCCGCAGATAGTCTGGGGATTTCTATGTAAACAGAGGGTCACAGTCCCTCTGGAGAAGGACCAACCGCCTACCGTGCATGGTAGCACCATGGGATGATTATATCAGAATAAATATAACGACACAATAATTC
>NZ_JAFBIZ010000225.1 GCF_021531995.1 Faecalicatena contorta | reverse complement strand
TAATAAAATCTGTTGTTCTCGTTTTGTTTCTGTCATTACTGTTTATACAGGATAATATAAACCGCTCAGTGATTGCGGGCATTGCACTTGCTGGTATTTTAGGAAGTCTTCTCTTCCTGATTGTCCCGCATCTTCCCCACATCCCATCTCCGGCACTCAAACGAAAGTCAGCACGTTCCTCTGGGAATCCAGACGGTATCACCGATATGGAAACTCTTCTCTGGAGACAGATCAGTTACCAGATTACAGGGAAACTGAAGTCCGCTTATCCGGATGCAACTTGGGAATTTACTAAAGAACCAAATGTAGACAGTCTTCTGAATGGAAATGCCCTGCGTATTCGTACCTTCCATACGAATGACTATAATTTTGCTGAAGTCCGGCTGGACCGGTATGGAGAACTGGTACTTTCTATGATGACGATAGAATCATTAAAGCCAAAGGCAAAACCAGCAGGCACTAATTCCATCGGTCAGGTGGATCCCCAGTCCTGGTATACCCTGATTGGCAAGCCATTACTCTCCAATCTGATTGGAGATCTGCAGGCAAGAGGACATCAAAAATTATTTATCAACGAAAATGGAGAAATATTGATCCAAAATGATGATTCCATGGAAATCAAAGGTACTTTTGAGCATTTCCCACCCAAAGAATACTGGGCGGCTCTCACAGATATTTTTATTCTCGATGAGTTGAATGCAAAAGAAACCGAAGACACCCTGGAATTATCCTGGATGTAAAAAGGAGGAGAAATACTATGCCAAATGGAAACCTGATCAGTAACTGGTCTTTCAAGCGAAAACTCCCGGAACCTTTTGAAGATTATACGGATGATCCCATCAGGAAGGATGTCTATTCAAAATATTGCACACAGCCTCAGAAACGTTCGACACTTCATGCGTCCACGCTCCGGGCGATTCTTGCATACATGGAACTGGAAAATCCGCCCGGTGGAACCGCTTCTGAAGAACTCGGGGCAATTGGCAGCCAGGGGAATAATTATACAATAGCAGAATATCCCAGCAAAACCGGAGATTTGCATGTGGTGATCTATAACCGGACAAACGGAAAATTTATTGCCGGTATTTATCCTAAACCAATAGATGCGGAAACAATATCCGACCAATATCTTTTGAAGGAAGATAAGAACAGTGGAGCTGCACTTTTGTTTGCGCTTCTCCCTACCATTCTGCAGGATGATGAGTTTAACGAATATTATCAGGAGTTGAAAAAGCACCGTGACAATGGTTATACGGATATGGAAGAAGCCGTGAAAACTGCAGCCGTGCTTTGTGATAATATCTATCGCAGATTGCGATACGGAACTTCTCTTTCTACCGGCGGGATTCCCAATGATACTCCTGCCAACGGTGCTATTCCCAAACTCAAACCATTCGCAGTACATCAGGGTACTTACGCTCCTACAAATACGCTCTTTGGTACTTTTCAAGTGCTGATTCCCGGTTCTACCACAAAAAGGAACACGGAATCCATTGCCAAAGAAGACTTTATCAGTAAATACGTCTTATCTGAATCACGGATACTCACTCCCCAGGAAGAACTTACTGTTCCAACGCTGGAACCATGGTATATCATACCACCGGAGATCAAGCGGATCTGTGAACATGCAAAATTGACAACAAATACTGTTTCACCTATGCGGAATTTTCTTCTGCGGGGTCCTGCAGGAACCGGAAAAACAGAAGGTGCCAAGGCGATTGCTGCTGGCTTACATCTGCCCTACCGTTGCATTACCTGCTCTGCCAATA
>NZ_JAFBIZ010000224.1 GCF_021531995.1 Faecalicatena contorta | reverse complement strand
TAGGTAATTGCGAAACTCGCTAAGCTTGTTCGCAATTCTGAACCAAAACAAGGATGAATTCGTGCAAAGCACGAATTCTGGAATGAAATGTAGATAACCGGACATTTTAGGCGCACTTTAATAAGGCTTAGGCTTTATGGAGTTGGTAAGTCCTATGCTATGAGTGGCTTTAAGCTTCGTATGTATTCATGATGTTTGATTTTGTCTGCAAGAACAACTGTAATGAGTTGGGTGATTCCAGCAAGAATTAAGTCTGCATGCAATGTTTTCTCATTCTGAGTACGACGTCCTGCAAGACAGAGATTCTCTTTTATGTGATTGATATCTCTTTCTACTGCAGTTCTGATTTTGTAAGTGTTATCCCATTCTTCGGTTCCGCGAATGGTTCCGGGATAGGCACGAAGATCTTTTTCAGGATAAACATAGATTATACGTCCGCACTCAGAAGTAGTACAGGGATTATCGCAGATACAATGTCTATGATATTTTCCGGTTGATGCATCCTTAACACACTTTATTTTAGGACAGACAAACTTATATCTTTTCAAACCATTTTTTCTTGTAGAAGTGCCGTCATGTTTCAGTGGAAGTGAATCATCATTAGGACAGCAAGGGATGCCGTTTTCATTCACTTTACAATCAGGATTTTCTAATCCTGATCTGGAATTAAGAGGAATGTATGCTTTGGAAAAGTGTTTGCTTTCGCCAAAAGTATTGCCTGTTAGCAGTTCTCCATAAAGCCGACATGAGTCAAATGCTGCATCACCAAGAAATGTTTTGGGATTAATAAGCGGATGCTTTGCAAAGAAATCTTTTAGTGTAGGAATGAGTAATTTAGCATCATGAACACACTTATCTTCATCAGGAGAATCAGATTTCTTTTCTACCACGATTTCAGGATGTGAGATCATAAAGTCTTTGTTGTAAAAAGATATATGTCGGATGATGCCAAGACCATTGGTAATAATGCCAAACTTGAAGACATAGCAAAAATGACCATTAATGTATAACTGCTTAATTTCAGGATTTGCGGATGCGTGTGTTGGCATAGAACCATAAGCTGCTTTGTAAGGATCATAACTCTTATCGAAGTTGTTAGCTTTGGCATAAGCTTTGAGTTGCTTGATAATACGATTTGCGTATTTCGGATTATTTTCAGTAACGAAAGCCTCAATACCAGAAGAATCAAAGATCGTCATATCAGCTTTGGCAGAATCAATAGCATGACAGATTGGTTCGGTTAAATCAACAAGGTTATCAAAAACAAGCTGAAGGTCATCAATAAAGTCCTGTTTGAAGCGGGTGATTTTTGAAGCATCTGGAACTTTAGTGAAGCCACAGAATTCACGCAGAGGTTTTGAATAAGCAAGAAAAGTTAAAAGAAGCTGGTCTGTGGGAATAGAAAAAATACGCTGAATAATTAGAGCCCACAACAAAGCGTTTAAAGGGTATTTACGGGTTCTACCCGTTGATGCATAGAAATGATTTCGAAAAGAAATCGGAATAATCTCATCAATATCGATGTGGTTTTCTAATAGAGATAGAAACACAGGTTTGTCATTTTCAAATTTTTCCTGGCAATCTGAAAAAATATCTGCCAAAGAAAGCTGTTTATATGGTATCATAGATGTCAGAATAACTCCTTTCTTGGATGTATGGTTTATAGTTTCTCGTCAACTCTATTATACCATATCCGGTGAGGGGTTATTTGTTTTTTGTAGTTAAAAAATGCCGTATTTATGCGGCTTGTGGCGTTTCGCAAACGCCTA
>NZ_JAFBIZ010000223.1 GCF_021531995.1 Faecalicatena contorta | reverse complement strand
GGCAACATTCCCTCTTTTATATACTTTATAAGGGATTAATAATTTTCAGCCTTGCGTTCAAAATGTGCCTTTGGATGAGCACATACCGGACATACTTCAGGGGCATCTTCTCCGATGTAAATATATCCACAGTTGTTACATTTCCATCCAAGAGGAGCATCTCCCTTGAAGGTAGTTCCGTTCTTATAATTTTCAAGCAGTTTGTTGTAGCGTTTTTCATGTGCAGCCTCTACTTCGCCAACCAGTTCAAACTTTGCAGCCAGTTCAGGGAATCCTTCCTCTCTGGCGTCCTCAGCCATCTGTTTGTACATTTCTGTCCATTCGTAGTTCTCGCCTGCTGCAGCATCAGCAAGATTTTCCTCTACTGTTCCGATTCCGTGGAATTCCTTGAACCACATTTTAGCATGTTCTTTTTCCTGATTAGCTGTTTCTTCAAAGATGTTTGCCATCTGTACAAAACCGGCTTTTTTTGCAGCAGAAGCGTAGTAAGTGTATTTGTTACGCGCTTCAGATTCTCCTGCAAATGCAGCCATAAGATTTTTTTCTGTTTTTGTTCCTGCATATTTTGACATATTTTCGTTCCTCCTTATAATTATTTTCGAACAGATAGTTAGTTTTCACATTAACGAGTAGGGTGAAAACTTATATAACGGAAGACTCATGTGAATATTCCGTAAAAAAATGAGGATAAATCCGGGATTCATCCTCAATGTTATTAAATGGGATTACTCGCCAAAGTATCTCTTTAACAGACCTTCGAAAGCTTTTCCATGTCTAGCTTCGTCACGAGCCATCTCGTGTACTGTATCGTGAATCGCGTCAAGATTAGCAGCTTTTGCTCTCTTTGCAAGATCAAACTTACCAGCTGTTGCACCGTTCTCAGCGTCAACTCTCATCTCAAGGTTCTTCTTTGTGCTGTCTGTTACGACTTCTCCAAGTAATTCTGCGAATTTAGCAGCATGTTCAGCTTCTTCATAAGCAGCTTTTTCCCAGTATAATCCAATCTCCGGATATCCTTCTCTGTGAGCAACTCTTGCCATTGCAAGATACATACCTACTTCAGAGCACTCGCCTTCAAAGTTTGCTCTCAGGTCTGCAAGGATGTCTTCGCTAACGCCCTTAGCAACACCTACAACGTGCTCTGCAGCCCATTCTCTTTCACCGGTCTGCTCTTTGAACTTATCTGCGCCAACGCCACATACTGGACATTTTTCCGGTGCAGCTTCGCCTTCGTAAACATAACCACATACTGTACATACAAATTTTTTCATGATGAAGTTCTCCTTTTCTTATTTAAATTTTATTGATTTTAATATTAGTAATTGTTACTGATATTAAATTACCACAACTGATTCATTTTGTCAATTATTATTTCAACTTTTTTTCTTCTTTCTCAGCGCAATCAGCGCAAATGCCATAAAACAAAGTAGTGTGTGAATCGATGATTCCATCGAAAGATTGATTTGCAAGAGCGTTGATCTTGTGGATGTGTTCTTCATTCATTTTCAGATCGAATACATTACCGCAACGGTTACAGACAACATGGTAGTGAGGATCCGTTTTTCCGTCGAATCGGTCGCCTCCGTTTGGGGTGGAGATCTTTATGACTTCTCCGATATCTGCCAGCAGATTCAGATTACGGTAGACTGTGCCAAGGCTAATGTTTGGAAATTCTTCTCTTACGTGGAGATATACGGTATCAGCAGTGGGGTGTTCCATAGTATTTGATAAATATTCTTTAATAGAAGCTCTCTGCCTGCTGTATTTTAAAGTTGCCATTTTAAGCCTCCTTTCAATAATGATAATAA
>NZ_JAFBIZ010000222.1 GCF_021531995.1 Faecalicatena contorta | reverse complement strand
TTATTTGATTTTACCGCAAGAAATTTGCAAGAAACCATTGACGAAACGTCAAAATGTGATAGAATACTATAATTGAGTGGAATATATTATGGAGGATAGAACATTGGCTGCATATGAAGAATTATCTAAAGAAGAATTATTACAATTGAAAAACGATCTTGAAGCACAATTTGAAGAAATAAAAAGACAGAATCTGCATCTTGACATGTCAAGAGGTAAACCGTCCACTGACCAGCTTAACCTTTCCATGGAAATGATGGATGTATTGAGAAGTGATTCTGATCTGGTATGTGAAGAGGGTGTCGACTGCCGTAATTACGGTGTGCTGGATGGAATCAGAGAGGCAAAACAGCTTCTTGCAGATATGATGGAAGTACCGAAGGATAATATCGTTATCTTTGGAAATTCCAGTCTGAATGTCATGTATGATACGATTGCACGCAGCATGACACACGGTGTAATGGGAAGCACTCCTTGGTGTAAGCTTGACAAAGTAAAATTTCTCTGTCCTGTACCGGGATATGACAGACATTTTGCTATTACAGAATATTTTGGAATTGAAATGATTAGCGTACCTATGACATCTACCGGACCGGATATGGACATTGTAGAGAAGCTGGTAAGCTCTGATCCTGCAATTAAGGGAATCTGGTGTGTTCCAAAGTACTCTAATCCGCAGGGAATCACTTACTCAGATGAAACGGTTCATCGTTTTGCCGCCTTAAATCCTGCAGCGGAAGATTTCCGAATCTTCTGGGATAATGCATACGGTATTCATCATTTATATGAGGATAAACAGGATTATCTGCTTGAAATCTTAATGGAATGTAAAAAAGAAGGACACCCTGATATGGTTTATAAGTTCTCTTCTACTTCCAAGATCAGTTTCCCTGGTTCCGGAATTGCTGCAATCGCTGCATCTGATGCAAACCTTGCTGACATTCGAAAACAGATGAAGATTCAGACAATTGGACATGATAAGGTAAACCAGTTAAGACATGCAAGATATTTTAAAGATATCCATGGAATGGTACAGCATATGAAACGTCATGCAGACATTATGCGGCCCAAATTCGATGTTGTTCTGGAAACACTGGAAAGTGAGCTTGGAGGTCTTGGAATCGGCAGCTGGCTTGCACCACGTGGCGGATACTTTATCTCCTTTGATTCTATGGAAGGATGTGCAAAAGCAATCGTAGCAAAAGCAAAAGAGGCCGGACTGATCATGACAAATGCCGGTGCAACTTTCCCGTATGGAAAAGATCCACAAGACAGCAATATACGAATTGCTCCGTCTTATCCGACACTGGAAGAATTAAAAACAGCAGTCCAGGTATTTGTATTAAGTGTAAAATTAGTAAGCATTGATAAAATCCTGGAACATAAGTAAATCTGAATATGAAAAGCAGATTTAGATTTTACTGACGGGTATCCGTAAAATGATGAATCCTCCGTATAATTGTGCATACGGAGGATTATTTTAATCTATCTTTTCGTTCTTAATTTAAATTTCTTCTATAAGAAAAAACAGCCAACATATCGTTGACTGTCATGTACCTTCAAAACTGCATACAAGAAATATCATCCACTTACCTATCACCTTGCTTGGTCATGCCCTCGACCGATTAGTATCAGTCAGCTCCATGTGTTACCACACTTCCACCTCTGACCTATCTACCTCGTCGTCTTCAAGGGGTCTTACTACTTTACATAGGGATATCTCATCTTGAGGGGGGCTTCACGCTTAGATGCCTTCAGCGTTTATCCCGTCCCGGCTTGGCTACTCTGCCATGCATCTGGCGATGCAACAGATCCACCAGCGGCCAGTCCATCCCGGT
>NZ_JAFBIZ010000221.1 GCF_021531995.1 Faecalicatena contorta | reverse complement strand
GTTTAATATGTATTATATTATCTACTATCTATATAGTCAAGCAATTTTCGAACTATAAGGAATAACAAGCATGTAGCAGAAAAAGGGAGAGCTTCCGCTCTCCCTGAATCAAAGAAATTACTCTGTAAAAAGTGGAGTTGAATAATATCTGTCTCCTGTGTCCGGAAGCAGTGCTACAATTGTCTTTCCCTTATTCTCCGGACGTTTTGCCAACTGGATCGCTGCATATAACGCGGCACCAGAAGAGATTCCTACCAAAACACCTTCCTGTTTTGCAAGAAGTTTTCCTGTTTCAAACGCATCTTCATTTTCTACTTTAATGATCTCATCATAGATCTCTGTATTCAATACATCCGGTACAAACCCCGCTCCGATTCCCTGAATCTTATGTGGGCCTCCTTTTCCTTCAGAAAGTACCGGTGAACCTGCAGGTTCAACAGCTACAATTTTAACATCCGGATTCTGAGATTTCAGATATTCTCCCACGCCAGTCAGTGTACCGCCTGTTCCTACTCCGGCAACGAAGTAATCCACATTACCATCCGTGTCATTCCAGATCTCCGGTCCGGTTGTGCTTCTGTGGATAGCAGGATTTGCCGGATTCACAAACTGTCCCGGAATAAAGCTTCCCGGAATCTCACCTGCAAGTTCTTCTGCTCTGGCGATTGCACCTTTCATTCCCTTTGCACCTTCTGTCAGCACCAGTTCTGCACCGTAAGCTTTTAGAATATTTCTTCTTTCGATACTCATCGTCTCCGGCATGGTAAGGATGATCCGATATCCTTTTGCAGCTGCAATCGCCGCCAGACCGATTCCGGTATTTCCTGATGTAGGCTCAATGATTACAGATCCTTCTTTTAAAATTCCTTTTTCTTCCGCATCCTCGATCATCGCTTTTGCAATTCTGTCTTTTACACTTCCTGCGGGATTAAAATATTCCAGCTTTACCAGTACTCTTGCTTCCAGTTTCAGTTCCTTTTCAACATTACCTGCCTCTACTAATGGTGTATTACCTATCAATCCAATCGTTCCTTTATAAATGTTTGACATATCGCCTGTCTCCTTCCATACTTTTTCTATATGTTTTATCTGTTTTTCTAGATTATATTCCTAGTTTTCCTATCTGTCAACTATTTTTTATTATTTTTCACATTCATTCTGCCAGACACTCCAGTTTGCTGACGGATACTTCGTATGCCGTTCGCTTTTCCGTCTCTGTATCCGTCAGTTTCTTCATATATTCCCTGCTCTGAATCCGTCCAATCACCTGCACATGTTCACCCACTTCAAACGCAGAGGCATATCTTGCATTTCTCCCCCAACAGATACATGGTATGTAATCTGATTTTCCATATGGTCGATTGACCGCCAAAAGCAGATCTGCAATCTCTCTTCCCAGTGGCGTTTTTCGATATACCGGCTGCTTGCAGATATAACCGTCCAGAAATATATGATTGGTCTTGGCACCATCCAGTTCTTCTTCCGCAAAAGACACTTCCCTTACGAATACGGATAAAATCAATCGATTCTTTTGCTCATCATGTCTGTTGTATGATCGAAACTGCCCGCTTGCCATGATGAACGCTCCGGTATAATCCCGGGATACGTCCATCAGTCTTTCTGATATCATAAGCGGAATCCGGTCCTCTGAATTGCTGAGGCGCCGCACACTCACATCCACCATATAGAATCCTTCGCCAAACACTTCATGACTGAATGAAAATGGTGATACTATCTCTCCCATAATCGTTACCTGGTTGTTTTCAATTATCTTATCTGACATAATTTTACAATCTCCCTTCCTCTGAATCGTATTTTGAGTCATTACATAGTTTATGAACGGAATTCGTAT
>NZ_JAFBIZ010000220.1 GCF_021531995.1 Faecalicatena contorta | reverse complement strand
AAAAGGGAGTGTCGCAAAATAACTGATTAGTCAGTTATGGAGCGAGGCTCCCTCGCTTTTTGTTAAAAATAGAGAAGATCCTCAGAAATGTGGACATCTTCTCTATTTTTTGACGTACTTTAATAAACCCTTTCACTTTTTCAGGATTTTTATGCTGTTTTTACTTCAAAGAGATGGCTCTCTGTACGATTGGTTTGTATTTTGGCATGCAATTTGTTGATATTATATCCCAAACTGAGTAACAAAAACTCAATTTTTACTTTGGTTTTTCCACGAAGCAGAAATCTTTGGAATTCATAGTCGCTTTTCAAGACTCCAAAGGCTCCTTCTACCTGTATGGATCTGTTCATGCGATATTTTATTCCTGTGTCACTTTTGATGTTTTCATAAGATTCCTGTCTTTTGTCGATAAAGTTCTTGGATACGTAAAGACGTTTGTTTCCTTTGGCTTTTGTACACTTTTCTTTATGCGGACAACCACTGCAGTTTTCGCATTCATATACAGTAACTTCTGATTTATAGCCACTTTTACTTTTCTGGGTTTTTATAAATATCGGTTTCAGATATTTCCCTGCATGACAGATATAATGATCCTTTTCTTCATCATAAGCCATGTTCTCTCGTTTGCTGATATCCTTCTTAAAACTGCGTCTTTTCCATTTCTCGTAAGTTTGTGGTTTTATATATGGAACCTGCCCGTTCTCTTTCAGGAATTCATAGCCCTCTTCGCTTTCATATCCTGAATCGGCTGTCACACTTGGATATTTAAATCCAAGTTTTTTCTCCATTGTTTTTAAGAATGGAACCAGCGTCCAGACATCATTACGATCAGAGAAAATATCTGCCGCTACAATGTATTCACTGTCAACTCCAATCTGGACATTATATCCCGGCTTCAGCTGGGCGTTTCTCATGTGATCATCTTTCATATGCATAAATGTAGCATCCACATCTGTTTTGGAATAACTGTTACGGTCTCCGAATCTGGAATGATGCAGATCATACAGTAACTGTCGATCAAGAAAACGCCGGAATAATTCATGGTATCTTTGATGAATGCTTTTTCTTTTCCCACGACCATACACGAAGCATATCCCATACTCACGACAATAATTGTCCAGAAAAGCCATGATCTTCTGCAAATCTGATGTTCGGTTTTCTTTGGTGATCGTGAAGGATTGCATGTACTCCTGGTTGATCACTGAGATAGCAGTTGCTATCTTTGAAAACATTTTTTCTTCCCACTTACCTACAGATTTTTTCCATACAAACGTATACTTATTGGCACAAGCCTCTAATTTTGTGCCGTCTATAAAAACAGTCTCTTTTGAAATTTCTCCCATTGCAGCCAGACGGCGTACCATCTGATAAAATAGATCTTCGCATGCTTCAGCCAGAAAACCAGTACGGAATCTTGCAATCGTACTATGGTCAGGTGTTTTTTGACCGGCCAACAGCCACATAAAGTTGATATCTCTGCGGCAGGCAGTTTCAATCTTTCTTGAAGAGTAGATATTTTGTGAATATGCATAGGTCAGGATCTTGAACATGGTCTTTGGGTCTACTGCCGGATTTCTGCCTTTGGCAGAGTAAGCCTGATACAACAATGTGTAATCCAATTCCTCCAATTCATGGCTCAGCAGTCGGACAGAATCATCATCAGGAACCATACCTTCCAAACTTAATGGCAAAACCAGTTGATAACATTCGCCAAGTTCGGTATAATTTTTTGTGTGTATTAAGTTACTCGTCATAACTTATTATACCATGATTGACGGACTCTTCGGAGTCCGTTTTCTGTTTTCAGACACAAAAAGAGAGCGATGCTCCATAGATGATTACTCATCTATTTTGCAACGCCCCCT
>NZ_JAFBIZ010000021.1 GCF_021531995.1 Faecalicatena contorta | reverse complement strand
AAATAAGATAGATTTAAGATGTGAACCGGTACACAAATCGAGGATGTAATTATGGATAACAAAGTATTGGAGCAAATGTATAGCAGTGCAATCATTCCTGTTGTTGCGATTGATAACAGTGAGGATGCAGTGGAACTGGGAAAGGCGTTTCTGGCAGCAGGTGTGAAAGTAATTGAGATTACATTCCGTACAGCTGCAGCCGCAGATGCGATTCGGAAGTTAAGCGAAAGTGGCCTGGATGTCTGTACAGGTGCAGGTACTGTCCTGACTGTGGAGATGGCGGAAAAAGCAGTAGATGCAGGCGCAAGATTCCTGGTATCGCCTGGGTTTGATGATGCTGTTGTTGGATGGGCGGTGGAGCATGAAATCCCGATCTTTCCGGGAATCACATCTCCGAGTGAGATCGCGAAAGCTCAGAAGTATGGCTTGAACATTGTGAAGTTCTTTCCGGCAGAAGCAGCCGGAGGTGTGAAGATGCTGAAGGCTTTGAAGGGTCCTTATGCAGATATGAGATTCATTCCGACCGGAGGAATCAGCGCTGAGAACATTGGATCCTATATGGATCTGCCGAATGTTGTGGCATGTGGAGGCAGCTGGATCTGTCCATCGAAAATGATCCGGGAGCATCAGTTTGAGGAGATTACGAGATTATCGAAAGAAGCAGTAAAAAATATTCATGATATCTTCCTCCTTCATCTGGGAATTAATGCACAGGATGAGAAAGAAGCGGAAGGTATTACCAGAGCCTATGCGGATCTTTTGGGAGTGCCGATGTATGACGGAGCATCTTTCTTTGCCGGAGATATGGTAGAAGTCAATAAAACACCTGGAAAAGGAACACATGGACATATCGCATTCAGTGTGAGAAACATCGATCGTGCAATGGCATATTTTAAATCTGTCGGTTATAGCTTTGATGAAGAACATATGCCGGCAGATGAAAAAGGAGTTATCGCAGCATACTTTGAAGGTGAATTTGGAGGATTTGCGATTCACCTGAGAAGACATTTATAGAAATGATATAGGGAGGAGTTTACATGAAAGTATTAATTATCGGTGGCGTGGCAGCCGGAACCAAGACAGCTGCAAAACTGAAAAGAGAGATGCCGGATGCGGAAGTTACGATTGTGACGAAAGGAAAAGATATCTCTTATGCAGGTTGTGGACTTCCGTATTATGTGGGAGAAGTGATCAAGGAGAAAGAAGCCCTGATTGTTAACACACCGGAAAAGTTTTCGAATCTGACAGGAGCCAATGTAATTACGGAGACCGAAGTGACAAAGGTGAATCCGGAGTCTAAGACGGTAGAGGCTTTGAATGCAGACGGTGAAACAGTTACCTATGAATATGACAAACTTGTAGTTGCAACAGGAGCATCTCCGATCAAACCTCCGCTTCCGGGGATCGATCTTCCGGGTGTGTTCTGTATGAGAACTCCAGAAGATGCATTTGCAGCAAAGGATTATATCAAAGATAACAATTGTGAAAGAGCAGTTGTCGTAGGCGGAGGCTTTATTGGACTGGAAGTTGCAGAAAATCTTCGTAAGATGGATCTTCGTGTAACGGTGATTGATATGGCAGATCAGGTATTACCTGGATTCTCCAAAGATTTTGCCAACTTCTTTGCAGATCACCTGGCATCCATCGGAATCAAGGTTATGACAGGGCGCAGAGTAGAATCCATTCAGGGAACGGATAAGCCGGAGAAAGTTCTGACAGATAAAAAGGGTGCGAAGGCAGATGTTGTAATTCTTTCTATTGGTATCCGTGCAAATACAGCTTTTCTTGACGGAACCGGAATTGAACTGATGCCGAACAGGACGATTAAAGTAAATGAATATATGGAAACAAATGTAGATGATATCTATGCAGTAGGGGATTGCGTGACGGTATGGAACCGGTACACAAGACAGCCGCAGTGGTCTCCAATGGGATCTACAGCCAATATGGCAGGACGTGTGTGCGCTATGAATATCGCCGGAAAGAAAGTGGCATATCCGGGAGTACTCGGAACTGCAGTATGTCATCTGCCGGGTCTGAATATCGGAAAAACAGGATTTACAGAGGAGACAGCAAAAGCTGCAGGATTCGATCCGGCCAGTGTTACTGTCGTTACGGATGATAAAGCTCATTATTATCCGGGATCTGATACATTCATCATTAAAGTGGTTGCAGATAAGGCAACGAAGAAATTCCTGGGAGTAGAAGCACTTGGAGCGGGAGCGGTCGACAAGGTCGTTGATGTAGGCGCAACAGCACTTGCATTAAAAGGAAGTCTGGATGATCTGGATAACATGGATATGGCATATGCTCCGCCGTTCTCAACAGCAATTCACCCATTTGTGCTGGCTGTACAGGTGCTGGAGAATAAGCTGGACGGAACAATGGACAGTATTACACCGGAAGAATATGCGACCGGAGACTATTCAGAGTACAAAGTCATCGATGCGTCAATTACACCTGCAATCGAAGGGGCACCATTTGTTGATCCGACAACGGTCGAGGGAGTACTGCCGGAATATGGTACAGATGACAAGCTTTTGCTTGTATGTACAAAAGGTAAACGAGCTTACTTATTACAAAATAAGTTAAGATATTATGGCTACACGAACACAAAAGTTCTGGAGTCAGGAACCACATTTAATGGCACTGATTTAGTCTAAGCCGGAAGAGAAAAAGGAGGAATTTAAATGGCACCATTAACAATCAAACCAGAAGAAGAGAAGCGTCTCAAAGGTATGGGCTTCCTTAACAACAAAGGAACGGATGAATTCTCTGCTCGTATTCTTACCGTAAACGGAAGAGTAACAACAGAGCAGATGAAGGTAATCCAGGAAGCTGCTGAGAAGTACGGAAACGGAATCGTAGGGTTGACTTCTCGAATGACATTTGAGGTACAGGGAATTCCAGCTGACAAAGCAGAGGCTTTTCAGGCTGAAATTGCTAAAGCAGGACTTGTAACGGGTGGAACAGGATCTAAGGTAAGACCGGTAGTGTCCTGTAAAGGAACAATCTGCCAGTATGGTCAGATTGATACATTTGCACTTTCTGAAAAGATTCACGAAACATTCTACCTTGGATGGCACGATGTATTGCTTCCGCACAAATTTAAAATTGCAGTAGGCGGATGCCCGAACAACTGTGTAAAACCGGATCTGAATGACCTTGCTGTTATCGGACAGACCGTTGTAGAAGTAGACGAAGATGAATGTAACGGATGTAAGAGTTGTGCAGCTTTGGCTTCTTGTCCGATGGGAGCACTTTCCAGAGACGATGAAGGAACAATCCAGCTGGATGAGTCAAAATGTAATAACTGTGGACGTTGTGTACATCTTGGAAATGATGGCAAGATGGATGTATGTCCATTCGGAGCTATGCAGCCGAAGGTAAGAGGCGGATACAAGATCTACATCGGCGGACGCTGGGGCAAATGGGTAACCCGCGGAATGGCTATTGATAAAGTATTTACAACGGAAGACGAAGTTATGGCAGTCATCGAAAAAGCAATTCTTCTGTTCAGAGAGCAGGGTAAGACCGGCGAACGTTTCGCACAGACAATTGAGCGTATTGGATTTGAAAATGTACAGGCTCAGTTATTAAGTGATGATATCTTAAGCCGTAAGCAGGCAATTCTGGAAGCAAAACTGCACCTGACAGGTGGAGCTAAGTGCTAATCCTCCGGAAGGATAATAGATTCAAACATACAGATAAAAAAGTAATTAAAATTAAAAAAATATAAAAAAGGAAAAGGAGAACAGAAAAATGACAAACATTAAATTAGGTACATTTGCATTCGCACCTGGCGACGTTCAGACAGGAGTATTAGTAGGAGAAGATAAGGTAGTGAAACTTGCTGAGGCTTATGCTGCATACGCTGCAGAGAAAAAACCTGCACTTGCTAACCTGCCGACAGATATGGTAGAAATGATGAAATTAGGACAGGCTGGAGCAGATGCTGC
Source organism: Faecalicatena contorta (assembly GCF_021531995.1). Lineage (GTDB taxonomy): Bacteria > Bacillota > Clostridia > Lachnospirales > Lachnospiraceae > Dorea_A > Dorea_A contorta_A. The sequence goes on along the minus strand of NZ_JAFBIZ010000021.1, from coordinate 31,126 downwards.
AAGAGCACTTGTTGAGTGGATCCCGGCTGACAGCGACCTGTTATATGATCTGAAGGAAGAGATGATCCTGAACCCGATCAACCCGACAAAGTCTATCTGGATCGGACGTACATTCGCTACACATGTAAAAGTTGGTAAGCTGCCGGATCCAGAGTGCCCACACATCTTCCTGAAACCATCTACATCTTTCTGCAAACCGGGCGAAGATGTTGTAATTCCTAACATTGATGGAAAACCATACGACAAGGTTACATACGGATGTGAGCTTACAGCAGTTATCGGTTCTACAGCAAAATACTGTACACCGGAAAACATCATGGATCACGTTGCAGGATGGACTATTTCCAATGACGTAACATGCCGTGGCGTTCTGTATCCGAAGAACAAGATGTTTGATAAATTTGCTCCATTTGGACCATACATCATTCCTGCAGACCAGATCGAAGATCCTAACGCAGTTGAATTGAAGTTCAAGGTTGACGGCGAGTGGAAACAGGAAGGTAACACAGGTGTGAATACATACTGGACAATGCAGACAATCCTTGCGAACCTGACACATCACATGACTCTGAATCCTGGTGATGTAGTTGCTCTTGGCGATATCGGAGCTCCTGAGACTATCGTTGCAGGACAGACAATGGAAGCAATCATTCCACAGATCGGTGTTCTGAAGAATAAGACTGTTAACGAGAAAGTGGAGACAGGAATCTGCCCGGGCGGAGCTATGGGACAATAATCTGTCATTGAATGGAATGATTCTAGGAGGATAAGAAAATGGTAAGTAAAGATATCATCGAAAGATTTAAAGTAATCGCAAGCGCATCTGTATCTGATGCATGTGAAAAAGTATGCGGCTGCCGTCGTTACATGGATTATGAGATGCAGCCAAGAATTTCTGGAAGTGAAAGACTGGTAGGACCGGCTGTAACAGTACAGGAGGGACCTGCAAACGGAGAAAACTGTGGACCAACTCATGCATTTGAAGCTATGGATGCATGTGAGGAAGCAGGAAGCGTAATGGTTATCAGCATGGCTAACAGCGATAAAGATGTTGCTCTGTGGGGCGGTATCATGACAGCCGGTGCTGTAGCTAACAACTTTGCAGGCGCAATCCTTGACGGTGGACTTCGTGATGTAGAAGAGATCAGAAAAGGACAGGCTGAAGGCGGACTCTACGGCGGAAGAAAATTTGAGATCTTCTCAAGAAGTATTTCTGCTAATACAACATTAGGAAAATACAAAACATATGCTAATAATGTGCCTGTAATGTGTGGCGGTATCATGGTAGCTCCTGGCGACCTGATCGTAGCTGACTGCTCTGGTGTTGTTGCAATTCCGAAGGACAGCATCGAAGAAGTATTAAAGGTATGTGAAGAAATCGAAGCTACAGAGCTTCTGGAAGCTCAGCTGATCATCGAGCAGGGATCTATCAAAGCTGGTCTTGATAAATTCAACCGCGTATAGACATATATACCCTATGGATCAGACATAATGTTTCACCTGATTGTCCCGCCATTTTATGGCGGGATGATTAGCACATGGATAACATGAGGGTATGATTAAAGGAGAAAAAATCATGGATATAGTATCAATTGGCGAACCGTTAATGGAATTAAGCAATACCGAAAAAGGTATTTATAAAGAAGGATTTGGTGGAGATACCTCTAACTTTCTGATGGCAGCAGCACGTCAGGGGGCACAGACTGCTTACTTCACACAGGTAGGACAGGATACATTTGGCGATGCATTCATGAAACTGTGGGAGAGTGAAGGCGTTGATACTTCTTATGTAAATCGTCTTACAACAGCTCATACAGGACTGTATTTTATTACTTACACAGAAAAAGGACATGAATTCACATATTTCCGTGCAGGATCTGCTGCAAGCAAGATGGGACCTGCAGATGTTCCGGAACAGCTGATCGCAAGTGCAAAGCTGCTTCATATATCCGGAATCAGCCAGGCAATCAGTAATTCCGCATGCGACGCTATCTTTGAGGCATGCAAGATTGCACGTGCGAACAATGTAATCGTAACTTATGACCCGAACATCAGACTGAAACTGTGGTCCAAAGAAAGAGCTGCAGCGATCATCAATGCAACTGTTCCTTACTGCGATATCTTTATGCCAAGTCTTGAAGATGCACAGTCGATTACCGGAATGGACGATCCGGAGGCAATTGCAGATTACTATCATTCTATCGGAGTAAAAGTTGTTGTTCTGAAACTTGGCTCCAAGGGTGTAATGGTATCCGCTGACGGCAAAAAGGAGATCATCCCGGGATATAAGGTGGATACAGTGGATCAGACAGGTGCCGGAGACACATTTGACGGAGCATTCTGCTCTCGTTACATCAAGGGTATGTCTCCAATGGATTGTGCAAGATATGCCAATGCGGCAGCGGCACTTTCCACAAGAGGATACGGTGCAGTTACACCAATTCCGATGGAAAAAGAAGTAGAAGAATTTCTGGCAGCACAGAAATAAGCTACAGAAATAAGCTCATGAGTAGCAGGAAAATATAGCCGAACAGCCATATCCGCGACGACCTCGGTACAGTGTTTTGAAGAGAAGATCTCTTTGGAAAATGGAAGGGGGAAGTGCGGGTATGGCTGTTTGCGTATCTGAGTGCAGGAGGATTTGCAGGTAATGACATGGATTGATGTATCCGCAGATATAACGCATGAATTCATGTCATTACCCGCAAAGCAGATTCCATAAAATAAGTATTGTGGGAAAAAGTATATCTTGTTAAAATTTATTCATATGCGAAGGAGTGATATTGGGATGAGTATTGGAAAAGTATGGCTGGTCGGAGCCGGCCCGGGAGATATAGGACTATTAACCAAAAAAGCAATAGAGGTCATTGAACAGGCGGATTTTATTGCATACGATGCGCTGGTTGGTGAAGAGATCCTGTGTATGCTGCCGGAAAAAGTAGAAAAGGTATCCGTAGGAAAACGATCCGGGAGGCATTCCGTTCCGCAGGAAGAAACGAATCAGATCCTTCTTAATGAAGCATTAAAAGGAAAAAAGGTGGTTCGCTTAAAGGGCGGAGATCCGTTCGTGTTCGGACGCGGCGGTGAGGAACTGGAGCTTCTCTCAGAACATGGCGTGCCGTTTGAGGTGGTTCCGGGGATCACTTCGGCTGTAGCGGTTCCGGCCTATGCCGGAATTCCTGTGACACATCGGGATTATACTTCTTCTTTCCATGTGATCACGGGGCATCCGCGAAAAGACGGACAGGATCGCACGGATTATGAAGCGCTTGTCAGAATGAATGCTACGCTCGTATTTCTCATGAGTATCCGGGCAATGGGTCATGTGATGGAGAAGCTGATGCAGGCCGGAATGGACCCTGATATGCCGGCTGCAGTGCTGGAACAGGGAACCAGATATTGTCAGCGAAAAGTGGTATCAACCGTGAGCAGGCTGGAAGAGGACTCTAAGAAGGCGAAGATACAGACCCCGGCAATCATTGTTGTGGGAAAAGTATGTGCATTGTCAGAAGAATTCTCCTGGTATGAGAAGAGAGAGCTTGCCGGCAGGCAGATCGTGGTGACCAGAGCAAGAAATAAAGCAAGCAGACTTACAAAGGAGCTTCGGGATGCGGGTGCAGAGGTGCTTGAGATTCCGATGATCGATACAACTCCGATCCGTCCGGAGCAGGTGGATCTGTCGGAACTTCTGGCAGAATCAGAAGAACGGGAAGTATGGATTACCTTTACGAGCCCGACGGGAGTAGAGACTTTCTTTGGAACGACACTTGCCGGAAAGAAAACGGATCTTCGAAGACTTCTTCGGAACGATGTGGACTTGAAATTCGCGGTCATCGGGGAGGCAACGGCAAAGGAACTGGAACGATATGGCTGGATGGCAGACCTGATGCCGGAAGTGTACAATGGAAAAGAACTTGGAAAGGCATTGGTGCAGATGGCGGGAAAAGATGCAGTCATATATCTCCTTCGTGCAAAAGAAGGATCTGAAGAACTGATAGAAGAGCTGGATGCCGGCAATATACCATACAGAGATATCGCGATTTATGAGACGGTCTGCAGGGAGAACAGTCCTTTGGCAGACATGATCAAGGAGAAGATAGAAAATGAGCAGATCGACCGCGTAACATTTACAAGTGCATCGACTGTACGTGGATTCGTGCAGACGATGAAGAATATGGATTTTACAAAGGTTCCGGCATTGTGTATCGGAGAACAGACGGCGAGAGAAGCAGAAAAGTATCATATGCAGATTGAGATCTCTGACCAGGCAACCATTGCCGGTATGGTAAAGAAACTGAAGGAATTATGTAAAGCACAGGAGGAAAGATAATGAAAAGATTAACAGCAGCCATTCTTTCTGCTTCGCTTGTACTTACAATGATGGCAGGATGTGGAAATAAATCAGAAGAAACAACGGGTGAGGAAAAGGCGATAACAGTGGGAACAAACAGCGAGAGCGGCGGACTGGATCCGGCCGGAATGATTGCAGATACATATCTCGCATATTCCGTGACTGCGTTGGATGAACTGCTGACATACAATGCGGATGGAGAGATTGAATATCGTGCAGCAGAATCGTATGAGGTCAACGATGACCAGACGGAATGGACTTTTCATCTCCGTGAAAATGCAGAATGGTCAGACGGAACCCCGGTGACTTCTGCTGATTTCCGAAACACGATTGAGCGTTCGCTGGATCCGGAAAGTGGAAATGGATATTCGAATTATCTGTTTCCGATTGAAAATGCGGAGGCTATCTATAATGGAGAGGCTGATATGAGTACATTAGGACTGGAAACACCGGATGATGAGACGATCATTTTCCATCTGTCCACACCTTGCGTGTATTTCCTGGATCTTCTGCGGCTTCCGGTATATACACCATCCTGTGTGGCTTACGCAGATGCTGTGGGGAGCGGATGGGATACGAATCCGGAGACCAGTGTGTCTAATGGACCGTTCTATCTGGCGGAGTATGTTCCTCAGCAGTACTTTGTACTGAAGAAGAATCCGAATTACTGGAACGCTGATGCGGTCAGTCTGGATCAGATCACATATAAGTTTTTTGACAGCAAGCAGTCCATGGCCGCTGCCTATGAAACGGGAGAAGTGGATGTGGCACCGGCGCTTCTTGGAACTGTTATAGATGAATATGAGGGAAAAGAAGATCTGGTTGTTACGGATGCAATCGCAACCCGTTATATCTACATGAATCTGGATCAAGTAGAGGTCTTCCGGGATGTCAGAGTCCGGGAGGCGCTGAATCTTGGGATTAACAGAGAAGAGTTGTGCCGGATGGTAGGAAGCGATGTGGAACCGACGGTGAACTTTATTGCAAAATACATGACAGACAAATCTACGGGAGAATATTTCGTCTCCGGAGCAGAAGCACCATTTGAGGAGAATCTGGAAAGGGCAAGAGAACTGCTGGCTGAGGCCGGATATCCGAATGGAGAAGGCTTCCCGGTACTTACTTATAACTATCCGACACTGGAAATGGATATGGATACAGCGCAGGCACTGCAGCAGCAGATGAAGGAGAATCTTGGAATTACGCTGGAGCTGAACGCACAGGAGCTGCAGGTCAATTATTCAGAAAGAAGAGCGGGAAATTACGAACTTTGCCGTATGAACTGGACTGCAGATTTTGCAGATCCGAACACGTATCTGTCCATGCTGCTGTCTAACAGTACCTATAATTGCAGTGGTATTCAGGATGAAACCTATGATAAGATGGTTGCAGAATCAGATGTGGAGACGGATCCGGTGAAAAGAAGTGAACTGATGCACGAAGCAGAACAGTATGCAATCGGAGAACAGTTCTATATCATTCCGTTATATTCCATGCACAGTGTCAATCTGATTCGTCCGAATATCAAGGGAATCACACAGATTCCGGCGACAGGTGCTCTGGAGATCAGAGGAGCTTCTGTGGAGTAAGTGATCGGGAGGAAGATGGATGAAAAAAGCGATATTGGTGGTTAGTTTCGGAACAAGACACAGAGAAAACCTGGAGAGATCCATCGGTGGAATCGAGGCATATCTGAGGAAAGAGTTTGGAAACTATCCCGTGTACAGAGCATTTACCAGCCAGAAAATCATAGAGAAATTGTGGGAAGAAAGCAGGATTGCAGTGCCGACGCTGGAAGAAGCGATGGTTCAGATGCAAAAGGATGGGATCGAGCATGTGGTAGTGCAGCCGACCTATGTCGTGTATGGGCTGGAATATGAAAAACTGAAAGATGCGATGGAGGATTATCAGGAGTTGTTTCAGACGCTGAAATTGGGAGAGCCTCTGCTCAGCCAGGTGGATGATTATAAAGCATGTGTGCATTATATGATCGAAGACTGGAAGATGAGTAAAGATGAGGTGATTGTAATCGCGGGTCATGGAACAATGGGGTATGCACAGTCCGCATATACGATGCTGGAATATGCATTTCACTCTATGGGTTATCCGAATGTGCTCGTCGGAACTGTAAACGGATATCCGAATATCACGGATGTGATTCAGAAACTCCGGTATCTGAATCCAGGCCCGCTTCGAATCATTCCTTTTATGATCGTGAGTGGGGAACATGTATATCGAAGCCTGACAGATGGAGAGGAGTCCTGGCTTGCCAGGTTCCGGAACATAGGATTTTCATCCACAGTTGTAGAGCGGGGACTTGGAGAGATAGAAGGAATACAGCGCATATTTGCAGAACACGTGAAAGAGGCAATGGAGTCATGAAAAAAGTAGTAAGGATAGGAAGCAGAGAAAGTAAGCTTGCGGTATGGCAGGCGGAGCATGTGGCACATACGATTGAACAGGCGCACCCGGAGATCGAAGTGCAGATTATTACCATGAAGACGACCGGTGACCGGATTCTGGACAGGAACCTGGATCAGGTTGGAGGAAAAGGATTATTCGTGAAAGAACTGGATATTGCGCTTATGGAAAAACGGACGGATCTATCTGTGCACAGCCTGAAGGATATGCCGATGGAAGTGTCGGAGGCACTTCCGATCCTGGCATATTCCAAAAGAGAAGATCCCAGAGATGTGCTCCTGTTCCGTAAGGGAACGGATAACGTTAAGGTGATCGGAACATCCAGCAGAAGGCGCCAGGTGCAGCTTGAGAAGCTTTATCCGGACTGTATATTTACCGGCATGCGAGGCAATGTGCAGACCAGGCTTCGGAAGCTGGAAGAAGGAATGTGCGACGCGACAGTACTTGCCATGGCAGGATTGAAACGACTGGGCATGGAGTCAGCGGCAGGTCGGATCCTGGATCCGGAAGAAGTGATCCCGGCCGCCGGACAGGGAATCCTCGCAGTGCAGGGAAGAGCCGGGGAAGACTATTATTATCTTGACTGTATCATGGATCAGGATGGAAGAACTGCAGCACTGGCAGAAAGGGCCTTTGTGCGTATGTTGGATGGCGGCTGCAGTTCGCCGATTGCAGCCTATGCACAGATCACAGATGGACAGGTCATTCTGAGCGGTTTATACTATAACGAAGAAACAGGAAGCTACATTATCGGAAAGAAACAGGGACCGGAAAAAGACGCGGAGAGGATCGGAAGAACTCTGGCAGCAGAGTTGAAAGAGAGGTTTGAAGTACGTGGCTAAGTACGTTGCAAAAAGACTGGTTACAGGAGTAGCGGCATTACTGTTCCTTACATTTCTTACGTTTGTTATGGCGCATAAGATGCCGGGCAATCCTTTTGATACCGGCAATGTATCGGATCAGGTGCTTGAGATGATGGAAGAAGAATATGGAATGAATGAACCTCTGAGGGTGCAGTATGCTGTCTACATGAAAAACCTGCTGCGTGGGGATTTTGGAATGTCGATCAAAAAACCGGGAGTCACGGTGAATTCGATTATCGCAAGATGCCTTCCGGTTACCATGGGACTGGGAGCACTGGCCTTTGCCGTGAGTCTGATTATGGGCATGCTCCTTGGTATCTGGCAGATCATGACGAAACATCTTCTGATTCGCCGAACCATTCAACTGGTTCAGGGACTTGGAATCGGAATTCCGAACTTTGTGTATGCGCTTCTCTTCATGTTGTTTTTTGGCGTATATCTGAAATGGTTTCCGATCGCGGGTGTTGCAACGACAGCCAATTATGTGCTTCCGGTTGCCTCTCTGTCGGTCTATCCGGTCTGTGTGATATCAAGAATGGTATGCAGTATCATTCAGAAAGAGTCCGCTCAGGGATATGTGGCATTTCTTGAGGCAAAGGGACTGAAAAAATCAATGATTCTGATGAAACACATGTGGCGTCCGATTCTGGCTCAGGTTCTGGTTTATCTGGGACAGCTCCTGATCTATCTTGTGACAGGATGTTTTGTGGTGGAAAGCATCTTTACGATTCCGGGGTTTGGAAGAGAATTCGTTGCATCAATCAATAACCGGGATTATACAGTGATTATGGGACTTACGATGTTTGTCGGAGTGGTCGTGATTGTTACACAGATTACATTGGATATGATTCAGATGTATCTGGATCCTAGAATTCGATTTGGAACGGAGCAGAACAGATGAGGAAGAAAACAGGGGCTATCAATCGAATCAGAAAAGACAAGAGCGTAAGAATCTGTCTGGGTGTTCTGGGAATACTGGTCCTGCTTGCGGTCCTGGTTCCGATCCTGTCTCCATATCCGTATGATATGCAGGAGGTGAACAGCCAGAATCTTGGAGTGTCTGCAAGTCACTGGTTCGGAACAGACAAGTTCGGACGGGATATTTTTACCAGAGTGTGCTACGGACTCCGTATTAGTCTTGCGGTTGGGTTTGGAAGTACGGCTGTCTGTGTACTGATTGCAATGCTGGTCGGTTCGCTGGCAGGATTGTGTGGACCGATTCTGGACAGTGTTCTTCTGGAGATCATGAATGTGATCAGTGCGATCCCATCGATGCTGTATGTGATTCTTACACTTTTGGTGTTTGAAGCAAGTATAAAGAGTGTCATGATTGGAATCTGTGTGTCCGGATGGGTGGATCTGGCAAAAATGCTGAGAGTAGAAACCAGGAGACTGGGGCAGATGGATTACTGTATTGCGGCCAGGATGATGGGATTTTCGCGTCTGCGTATCATCTGGAAATATATTCTTCCAAATGAAAAGGAACTGTTGATCGTACAGACGATTCTGCTGATCCCAAAGGCGATATTTACAGAAGCGTTTCTAAGCTTCCTGGGAATCGGGATCGCAGCGCCGCGTGCAAGCCTTGGGACGTTGATTCAGGATGCAAAGCCCATGATTACACAATATCCGACACAGATGCTGTATCCGATTCTGGTACTGGCAGTACTTGTTGTCTGTCTTCAGAGTCTGGGATATGCACTGGAACGTAAGGCGTAAGAAGAGGAGAGGACCATATGGAACCATTACTGGAGGTAAGGCATCTGACAATCGCATATGAAGAAGCACAAAAAGAAGTGGTCAGAGACTGCTCTCTGTCGTTAAGTGAACGGGAAATACTGGGCATCGTAGGCGAGTCCGGATCCGGAAAAACGACACTTGTTATGTCCATTCTTGGATTTCTGAAAGAGGGGGCTGTGATCCGGGAAGGAGAGATCCGGTATGGTGGGAAAAATATTACACCGCCGCTGGAAGAACGGGAAAGAAGGAAGATCCGTGGAGGAGAGATCGCAGTTGTGATGCAGAATGCGATGTCCAGTCTGGATCCGCTCATGAAGGTTGGAGGACAGATCATGGAAAGTCTGCGGATCCATGGGGGCTGTACAAAAAAAGAGGCAAAAGAACGTGCGGAAGAACTGCTGGATATGGTGGGAATCCGGGATGTAAAAGGATGCATGAATAAGTATCCCTTTGAATGTTCCGGAGGAATGCAGCAGAGAATCTGCATTGCGATAGCACTTGCCGGCAATCCCAGGATACTGATCGCAGATGAACCTACAACAGCCCTTGATGTAACGGTTCAGGCACAGATTCTGAATCTGCTTCGAAGATTGTGCAGAGATCTGGGGATTGCGATGATTCTCATCAGTCACGATCTTGGAGTTGTGAAGATGTTATGCAGCCGTATTATGATCATGCATGAGGGGAAGATGATTGAACAGGGAAGGACGGAGGATATTCTCAGGGGCGGAAGAGAACCGTATACCAGAGCACTGATTCAGGCGAGACGTAATCTGGAGCAGCTGCCCTTTTGTGCGCAAGAAACGGAAATGAAACCGGTTTTGATAAATATATCCCGCGTGTCAAAAAAGTTTCAAAAAAAGGAAATTCTTCACTCAATATCCCTGACGATATGTAAGCATCAGACGTATGGTCTGGTGGGGGAGAGCGGGTGCGGGAAGAGTACACTTGCATGTACCATGTTGGGAATCTATCGGCCGGATGCCGGAAGTATCTGCTGGGAAGAAGAACGGATTGACCGGTTGTCCGGAAAAAAACACAGATTCTATGGTCAGAAGATGCAGATGATATTTCAGAATCCATATCAGGCTCTGAATCCGTCAATGACCGTGTATGAGAATCTGAGAGAAGCACTGATTGCGAAAGAAATTGCGGATGAGACAAGGATTCGTGATGAAATTAGTGCCATGCTCGCGGAGGTGGGAATAGAGGAGCACAGATTGTGCGACCTTCCCGGACAGTTGTCCGGAGGACAGCTGCAGAGGATCATGATCGCAAGAGCACTTTTAATGTCTCCGGAACTCCTGATATGTGATGAGCCGTTTACGGGTCTGGATATTCAGGTACAGGAACAGCTTGTGCATCTGTTGAGCGAGATGAAGGAAAAAGAGCATCTGTCGATGCTGGTCATCAGCCATGATCTGTCACTGATGAGCAGGATCAGTGATGTCCTGGGAGTTGTATACGCGGGATGGATACTGGAAGAGGGACCATGCAGGTCTCTTGTGGAGGAATCCTGGCATCCTTACACCAAAGCGCTGTTTCTGGCGGGGGAAAAGGTAAAGCTGACCGCCGGCGGTAAGAAAAAAATGCTGGTTCAGGAAGAAGCAGTGTCGACTCAGAAGACAGCAGGGTGTCCGTATGCAGACAATTGCAAATATGCACAGAAAAGGTGCTTTGTAGAAGTGCCGGAGCTGTATGAATATGGAAAACGAAAAGTAAGATGCTTCCTCTATGCAGAGGAAATGAATGCCGTAAGAGAAGAAGGGTATCATATGAGGTCGCTGATATAGAAATATGACATCCCCTCTTTTTCTGATATGTGGATGTTTTTAACAAATAAAACATAGTAATCCGCTATGTATTAAATAAAATGCAATTAAAATAGAGGAGAAAATATTGACAAAATAATTTAATGTCCTATAATTTTACTAAAATTATAGGAAAAATGTGAATAGTAGTATTTTCTGAAAATATCATGATGAAAACGGTTACGAAACACGTCGCTTTGAAGAAATGCGGAAATTTTCACAAAACATAAAAAAATATATTGTACATTGTGACTAAAAATAAAGAAATAAAACGAGAAATGTTGCAAAAAAAGCTCAATAATGGTATTATCCATAATAGGAAGAAGCTGTTGCGGCAGCTTCTTAAAAATAAAATATGTTAACCGGTTTCGAAACTATTTAATAAAGCAACAAAAAGAAGGAGGTGTTTTTGTGTTAGGAGATGCGATATTAGCGATCGTGCTGCTTGTTATGGGTGGTTACATTCTCAATGAGGTAAACGCATATCCGGATTACTCGAACCTGTCGGTGATCGGACCGGAAGTGTTTCCGAAGTTGATTGCCATATTCTTTATCATATCGGCGATATGGTTCTTGGCGACAGTGATCTGGAAGGGCTGGATCAAGAAGGTAGATGCAGACGGGAACTCCTACATCGAAAAAGAAAAGGCAAAGGTTCAGGCAGGGGTTCAGAGTATGCAGGGGAACAAGACAAGTATCATTCATCTGGTGATTACGATCATACTGATGATTGCATATGCGTTGTTACTCCCGACGGTTGGTTTTGAAGTTCTGACGATTGTGTTTCTGATCGCGACGATGTTCATGAACGGTGTCAGAAAACCGCATGTACTTTTGATTGTTTCTGTAGTATCGGTAGTGATTATCTACATATTCTTTGTAATGATTCTCAAGGTGCAGATTCCGAGAATGTTCTATTTTTAAGAAAAAGATGATGTAGATAAGGAGGAGAAAAAATATGGCAGATTTTTTAGCAGTATTTTCAGCATTGACTCCGTTTGATTATGTCCTTTGCGTTTTTTCTACTTTTGCAGGAATTATTGTAGGAGCGATTCCGGGACTGGGAGCTACGATGGCGGTAGCGATCCTGACGTCATTTACGGCGAAGATGGCGACGTTACCATCCATGGCGGTGCTGGTCGGAATCTATGTAGGTGCTGTGTACGGTGGTTCGATTGCTGCGATCCTGATGAAGGTGCCTGGAACGGCAGCGGCAATTATGACAGCGAATGATGGTTATCCACTGGCAAAGAAGGGGTATGCGGGACAGGCAATCGGTATCTCTGCATACAGCTCATTCATCGGTGGTATTATTGGTTCTATCTTGTTACTTGTGGGATGTAGTGCATTTTCATTGATTGCAGTGAAATTTGCATATCCTGAATATTTTGTACTTTCAATCTTCGGGTTGTGTGTTATTGCGGGTACGGATGATAATCTGCTGAAAGGTATTATATCGGCGGCCTTTGGTATCTTACTTGCGGGTACGGGAACAGATTATCTGACGGGTACGAAACGTCTGACTTTTGGCGTGGATGAGCTTATGAGCGGCTACGATGTCATCGCAGTTCTGATTGGTATTTTCGGTCTGTGTGAGCTTATGAAGCAGATTCTTCGTATGAAGAATCTGGAAGGAAATAAGCAGGAACTGAAGCATATCTTCCCGACAGGAGAGATCCGCAGGCGGATTCACAAGACGATTGCAAGGAGTTCTCTGATCGGTATGTTCATCGGTGTCCTTCCGGGAGCCGGAGCGCAGATCTCTGCTTTTGTTGCATATGAGACGGAGAAAAACAGTAACCCCCGTAAGGCAGAATTTGGTACAGGTGTGTGGGAAGGTATCGCAGCACCGGAGTCGGCTAATAATGCAACAGTAGGAGGAACACTGGTTCCGGCACTTGCACTTGGCGTTCCGGGAGATCCGACCGCCGCAGTTATTATCAGTGCGCTTGCACTTCATGGAGTTATCTGTGGACCGACAATTTTCCAGAGTTCGTCAGAGGCGGTAAATGGAATCTATGTATTCATGTTTGTTGCCAATATTGCGATGTTCATCATGGCAATTACGATGGCGAAGTTTTTTGCGAAGATTCTGGAAGTAGATAACCGTATTCTGGTTCCGATTGTATTAGTTGTCTGTATTATTGGTACATACTCATCCAGTAACAGAACGTTTGCAATCTTAGTTATGGTAGCAATGGGTGTAATAGGCTTCTTGATGGAGAAAGTTGGACTGTCACCGGCAGCAGCAATACTGGGAGTTGTACTGGGACAGCTCTGCGAGAAGAATTTACGCTCTGCGCTTGTAATGTCAAAAGGTGATTGGGGAATTTTCTTCCGCTTTATCCCGAATGTATTCTGGATTCTGACGCTCGTCATGGTATTCCAGCCGAGAGTTAAGAAATACCTGAAATGGAGAAAAGCGAAGAAAGCAGCCAAAGCGGAAGCCGATGGACAATAAGCGCCTATAAAAAATGTGCAGGGAGAAGCACAAAAAAAGAAAAGGAGGAGATTTTTATGAAAAACAATCTCAAAAAACTCGTAGCAGCAGTTCTTTGTATCGCGATGATGGCAGCGATGGCAGGATGTGCAAAACAGGCGGAAGAAAAGAACAGCGAGAAAAGCGAAGGCGAAGCAGAAACAACAGAAACTACGTTCCCGGAAAGAGATATCACAATGATCATCCCGACAGAGACCGGTGGTGGTTCAGATGTTATTGCTCGTTACCTGGCAACAGAAGTTGGTGAAGTTCTTGGAGTATCTGTTGTTCCACAGAATATCGGTGGTGCAGCTACAGCAACTGCATTCCAGCAGTTTATGGAGGCAGATGCAGATGGTTATACAATCATCATGTCTCTGAGTTCTCTTGCAACTATGAAGTCCAATAACTATGCAGATATTACATATGAAGATGTTGCTCAGATCTGTGCAGTTAACTATGACTCCAACGTAATCTTTATCCGTCCGGAAGAAGATCGTTACACAAACATCGAAGAATTCATTGATTACTGCAAGGCTCATCCGGGTGAGGTTAACATCGGTACCGGTTCCGCAGGTGGTGTTGCTCATATCGCAATCACAGACTTCTGTACAAAAGCAGGACTCGAAGTAAACCTTGTTCCGAATACATCAGGTGGTGGATTCGACCTTCTTCTTAAGAATGGTGACGTAGATGCAATCGTATGTGGACCGATTGATATCGCTTCTGCAGTTGCAGCAGATGAAGTAAAACTGATCTGTACTATGACAGAAGAAAGATTACCGGATTTCCCGGATGTTCCGACTGCAAAAGAGATCGGAATCGACGCAACAGTAGCTATGTATCGTGGATATCATGCTCCAAAGGATACTCCGCAGGAAGTAATCGATGTTCTGGAAGCAGCATTCAAAGAAGTTATTGAAGGTGAAGAGTATCAGAAATTCCTGGCTGATCAGTATTCTAACGCGATCTTCCTCAGCAGCGAAGAGTGGACAGCAAAATGTAAGAGCGAGTTCGAGATCATGCCTAAGGTATACGAAGATGCCGGCATCACAGTAGGACAATAAACTGCATAATTGAAATATCCCTTAACTAACATAAAGTGTTTTTTTCGTTGGATCCGGGCGTAAAACCCGGATCCTCTTCCTTTAAGTGACTTTAATTTGAATTTTCATATTGACTTAATATGAAAGATTTGTTATAATATATAAGCATTTAGAAATGATTTCAAATGATACGGCGCCATAGCCAAGTGGTAAGGCAAAGGTCTGCAACACCTCTATCACCAGTTCAAATCTGGTTGGCGCCTCTTTTTAATCTCAGGAATGAATGATTCCTGAGATTTTTTGTGTTATTGCGAATATGTTTCAAGAAAACAATCTAAAAGAATAATTATGGAATGAAAATGGAATAAATAAGAATGTAAAACGGTTGAATAGATGGGAGAATGGTGGTAGAATATGAATCATCAGTATAACAGGAAGTGATAGTTATGACACTTGATGAAATGAAAGAAAAAAAGATGCAGATGGGCTATAGCTGTGAGCAGATCGCAAAGTTGTCGCAGGTACCACTCGGGACAGTGCAGAAGATTTTCAGTGGGATCACCAGAACACCGAGGTATGAAACGCTTCGTGCATTGGAACGTGTGTTTTTGACGGAGATATCGGAGGAGAACCCGGAATATGTGAGAACCTGTATGATGCGGGAATCCCGGACGGAATATCATGTGGAAAGGAAGCCTGGTGATTATACTCTGGAAGATTACTATGCGATTCCGGAGGAACGAAGGGTGGAGCTGATTGATGGAGTGATCTACGATATGGGTGCACCATCAATGATTCATCAGATGTTATGCGGAGAGATCTGGCGGGCGCTTCGGGAATATATTATGGAAAAAAAGGGAAGATGTATTGCGGTTCAGTCGCCTGCGGATGTCCAGCTGGATTGTAATGATAAGACGATCGTTCAGCCGGATGTGTTTGTGATCTGCGACCGGGAGAAAATCCTTCGGCATTGCCTGTATGGAGCACCGGATCTTGTTGTTGAGATTCTTTCGAAAGCAACCAGAAAGAAAGATATGGGAATCAAACAGGCAAAATATATGAATGCGGGAGTGCGGGAATACTGGATTGTAGATCCGGATGCAAGAAAAATCGTTGTCTATGATCTGGAACAGGAGAAACTTCCGGTGATATATGGCTTTGAGGATTCCGTACCTGTACGGATATTTCAGGGAGAATGTGTGATTGATTTTGCGCAGATATATGGATACATACGGTTTCTCTATGAAAAATAAAAGGGAGAGTCAGCTCTCCCGATATACGTCTGCCTGAATTTTCTTCAGTATTTTTTCCGTAAATACCTTGGCATGCTCCAGATCCAGACTGTCCGGATGAATCAGCGCCTGATCAAAGTTGCGGATAAACTGATCGATCTGCTCAGAATTTGCTGAGCTTCTTTTTGCTTCATATTTTTGGCGGACCTGCTGCGGCATCTTACCCTGACAGATAAAAGATCCGAGGTATTCATTATCGGATTCGATCCATGCGCTGACCCTCTGTTCGATTCCTCTGTAATAAGAAGGAGAATCTCCCATTCCGCATGTGCCGAACAGGGCGATCAGTTTCCCGCTCAGGCTGCTCAGAAAATCGATAATTTCCATGCTGCAGCTGCCCTGGTGTACACAGAAGCCGATGAAATAGATTCTGGCTTCAGGAATCGTCTTGTCTGTTGTAATATCGATCAGGTCTTTGGAGTTGCCTGGCAGATGGGAAAAGATCGTTGCGGCAACTTTTTTGGTATTGCCGGATTCGCTTTGGTATAAAACTAAATAATCCAACACAATCGGCGCACTCCTTTCTTATATAAAACCATTTCCTCCCGGCATAGGTCCTCCTCCGCCACAGCATAATCCGCTGCCACAGCACAGGTTGCAGATGATGTTGGCAAGACACAGCTTCATGCAGCAGTCACTTCCGGTGGTGAAGGTTGTTTCATAAGGATTCTGCCGTTGCTGGTACCAGGTTCCACCACTTTCGAATCTGCGAACCAGCAGCTGATATTCATAATTGTTTGGCTCCAGACGTAGTGCTTCTTTTGCGTGCTGAAGTGCGATTACGTTATTGCCCATTCCGGAATTGGCAAGTGCACTGTAGTAATACCAGCGTGCATTGTGAGTCTGAATTCCATTTAACAGATTCAATGCTTCCTGATAGTGCCCGCTGTTAATAAAGTTGGCCGCTGCCTTCATATGAAGGTCCTCTTCATTGTCTGAGGCCTGTGGACCGGATTGTTGACGGTACTGTCCATAGAAGCCGCGGAATGGCCCATATCCGCCAAAATCGCCAAAGTCACCGTAACCGCCGGTGTATCCGCCCTGGCCTCCGGAAGTATAGGAACTGCCGGACGTGCCATATTCACGTTCGTGCATGATCTGCTGATATGCCTGTTGTACTTCTTTGAATTTGGCTTCGGCCTGATCCTTGTTCGGATTGTTGATATTGGCATCGGGATGATATTGTCTGCTTAATTTGCGGTATGCTTTTTTGATTTCTTCATCTGAGGCTGTTCGACTAACGCCCAGTACGCTGTAAGGGTCTGTCATTGTATGTGATCTCCTGTATTTGTTTTTGCGGTGTCAGAATGTGTATTGGTATTCTGCTTTTCCCTTCGTCTGGCAGTTACAGTCGTATAGTGGCACCATACACCGGAATATAACACATTTCTCAAAATATCAGCGTGCAGCAGAATAGGCAGTTTCTCGAATTCGCGGGAACATTCAGCCATCATGAGTGTCAGTAGCTCCCTACAGTCCTCTGCAAAGTTTTCATTTGTAAGAAATGACTCTTTTAAGGGATTGTAGCTTCCGGAGTGAATATCCTTTTCTACATCTTCATACGCATCCATCAGATAGATAAACTTGCCGAGAAAGAAACCAATTTTGCGAAGGGAAGTCTCCCATTCATCGTGAGAGTAGACAAAGATCTCTGCCATAATATCACCAAACAGTCCTGCCATCAGATCTATGTTCTGCTCGTTTTTCTTTTCCAACTCAGAAAGTTTTTTTAAATCAGATGCAATGAGCTGTACTTTTTGAGGATACTTTTCCCTGACTTTTTCAACACGGGACTGAAGAAGCCTGGCGGCTGCATAGCCTTTCTTTTTTCGTTCATCATCCCAGTCATCTTTGCATTTATAATAAGTAAGAACCATGTTGATTGCGGCAGCGTAGTCTGTAAATTCGTTGGTTCTTGTAAGATGTTTTTCAAAAGGATGGGCAACACATCTGACAGAAGAGATTGTGGTGTCCGGTTCGTAGAGGCCGGTAAGAAGAACGACGAGAAATGTCATATCGAAGGATAAAGTCATCTGACCTCTTATACCATAACATTTCTTCAGAGATTTGCAAAGACCACAATAGTAAGAGTGGTAAATATCATAGTCTTTGAACTTCATTTCAGCTTTGTTGATTGAGATATATCCAAACATAACTTGTCCCTGCTAACTTTTTTTGATGAATTTTGTCTGACATTTCGGGCAGCTGATTTCAATCCTCCCACGGCCCTTTGGAACACGTATCTTCTGATGGCAGGTCGGGCACTTATAGATGTGATGTGTCTTTCTCTGCTGCATCATGTATTTCTGCCGGGAAAAGAAATTGCGGACCTTTGCTGTTTTGCTCAGATACCATTGATTTTCGGATGAACGTTTGTATACGTTTCTGGATAACATTCGAAAATATGCATAAATGATACAGAGCCAGGATAATATGGAGAGGACGGGGCTGTTTGCCCATCCGGCAATCAGCATCAGTATCAGTGCCGCTGCGATCAGAAGCTTGCCCAGGGAATCTATACCGTATCTTCCGTACATGAAACGAATTAATTTTTCTTTCAAAATAAACCACCTTCCTGAAATTTATAAATAATATGATACGCCGGCAGAGGATGAAGTCAATTAAATGTCTATAAATTTTTATAAAGAATTTAGGAGTGCTTTCATTTTCTTTTGGAAGAGTTGTGATATAATGTTTGCATTGGATCTTGAAGCGGGAGGGAGAATATGGAAGAGTTGACCAGGCTGATCATGGAGGATATGAAACCTGCTCTCGGGGTAACGGAACCAGGGGCAATCGCGTATGCAGTTGCGAGTGCAAGACAGCATACCAGCGGTGCGATCAGACATGTTCGTGTAGCACTGAATTCGGGGATGTATAAGAATGCATATACCTGTGGAATTCCGAACTCGGCACGGTATGGGAATCTGTATGCAGCTGCGCTTGGAGCGGTTGCGGCAGACGCGGAGAAAGGTCTGGAATCTCTGGCAGAGATCACGCCGGAGGATGATGAACGGGCAGCGAGGCTGGTAGAGGAAGAGATGATAGAGGTGGTGCTGGATCATATCGGATCGGAGATTACGATTGACGCAATGGTCGAGACAGAGAACGATGTATGTACAGTGCACATCAGGGATGCACATACGAATATAACGGAAGTTGAGAAGAATGGAGAATGTATTTTCCAGAAGAAAGAACCAGAAGAAAAATGTGAAAGTACAGGAAAGATACCGGTGATTCACAGATACCTTCTGAGTGAGATCCTGAATTATGTGGATCACGTTCCGATAGAGGAGATCTGTTTTATTGAAAAAGCATTTATCATGAATCTGGAACTCCTGGAAGAAGGTCTTGATTCTGACCGAGCTGTCTTTGCAAAGCGGTTTTATGAGGAAAACGGCAGGTGTCAGATATCGAAAGATGCGTTAAAGACGGCACAGCTTCTGTGTAATGGAGCAATCGAAGCAAGAGTGCTCGGGCTCAGTAGACCGGCGATGAGTATTACCGGCAGTGGTGCTCATGGGATTATTGCAACGATGCCGCTTTATGCGTACCAGAGAGTACATCAGGATGAGATCAGTGAGGAGATGCTTATCAGAGCGACGGCACTCAGTTATCTGATCACGATGTATATTAAGGAATATTCCGGAAAGCTGTCGGCATTCTGTGGATGTGGCATTGCAGCCGGGACTGGAATGGCATGCGGGCTTGCTTATCTCAGACATGCGGATGGAGACACAGTCATAAGGGTAATACAGAATATGGCAAGCGGGCTTACCGGCATGATCTGCGATGGAGGAAATCATGGATGTACCATGAAAGGGATTGTTGCGGTGGATGCTGCTTTCCGATCTGTGGATCTGGCACTTGCAGGGATCTGCATAGAAGCAATCCACGGAATCAACGGGAAGACACCGGAAGATACCATGAGACATATGGGAAGGATCGCATCACCTGGTATGGTGCAGACTGAGAAAACGATCGTTGAGATTATGGAACGGAAGTAGGTTTGGAACAGAGACCGGTGTTTCGACCTGGAAAGGGGAAAAATGGGACAAAGAAGATATCACAGAGGAAGACGAAAAAAGAAAAAGGGGAATCTGGCATCCGGCCTGATATTTGTGATCGCAGTTTTTGTGTTTTGCATATCGACATTTCAGTTGTTTAAGATTCTGAAAGAATATTATGACGGAAGAAGTGAATATGATAAGATCAGAAAACTTGCTGTTACAGAGAGCGATAACGGAGATTCGGAAGATGAATTTCGGGTGGATTTTGAGGAACTTCTGAAGATTAATCCGGATACGATCGGCTGGATTAGATTTACACCGGAGCCGTCTGAGATCAGCTATCCGATCGTACAGACGGACGACAATGAAACGTATCTGAAGAAAACATTTTCGGCAAATGAGAATACGCTGGGTGCCATTTTTTTGAATACAGGGAATCAGGCGGACTTTTCAGACTGTAATTCGATCATATATGGACATCGCATGAAGGATGGGTCCATGTTCCGGCATCTTCAGGATTATGAGGATCAGGAGTTCTGGGAGGCAAATCCGTGTTTTTATATCTATACACCGGACGGAAGAAGAATTACGTATCGGATCTTTTCGGTTGGACAGGTAGAGGATACGTCGGATACTTATCTGACATCCTTTGCGTCAGAAGACGACTATCGGGCGTTTCTTGATATGACAAGACAGACGGCTCTGTATGACACCGGTGTGGAAGTGACAACGGAAGATACGATCATAACGCTGTCAACCTGTACCAGTGCCAGTGACAATCACCGGTTTGTGGTCCGTGGAGTGAAGGAAGAGGAGCGTGTACCGAATTATGATGAAGAATAATTATACATACGAAGTGGGAGATATCGTAACGATGAAGAAACCGCATCCATGCGGAAGTAAAGAATGGGAGATCTTAAGGGTCGGAGCTGATTTCCGGCTGAAATGCGCGGGATGTGGTCATCAGATCATGATTGCCAGAAAACTTGTGGAAAAAAATACAAAAGATTTAAAGAAAAAGGCTTGAAACAGGCAAGAGATTATGGTATCATCATTAATCGTGATACAATAAATATCGTCAGCTATAATGACGAAATCCTTGCTCCCACATAAGTTGAGCGGGGGCCAAAAGACCAGAAGGAGGTGCAGGACGACATGAACAAATATGAATTAGCTGTTGTTGTCAGTGCAAAAATCGAAGATGACGAAAGAGCACAGGTTATCGAAAAAGTAAAAGCATTAGTTGAACGTTTCGGTGGTCAGATCTCTGACGTTGATGAATGGGGTAAGAAGAGATTAGCTTACGAGATTCAGAAGATGAAAGAAGCATATTACTATTTCATCCACTTCGAGTCTGATGCTGAGACTCCAGGCGAAGTTGAAAAGAGAATTCGCATCATGGACAATGTTATCAGATATTTATGCGTTAGACAGGATGCATAAGCGGGAAGTAGAGGTATTATATGAATAAAGTAATTTTGATGGGACGCTTGACAAGAGATCCGGAAGTGAGATATTCACAGGGTGAGAGCTCTATGGCAATTGCCAGATATACACTGGCTGTAGATCGCAGATTCAGACGTGGTAATGACGGAGACCAGTCCGCAGACTTTATCGGATGCGTGGCCTTTGGAAAAAGCGCAGAATTTGCTGAAAAGTATTTCCGTCAGGGACTGAAGGTAATTGTTACCGGACGTATCCAGACAGGCAGTTATACGAACAGAGACGGACAGAAGGTATATACAACAGATGTTGTTGTTGAGGATCAGGAGTTTGCTGAAAGCAAATCCGTAAGTGATGCAAATGCGGGAGGTTTCCGTGCTGCTGCTCCATCACCGACTCCGGCACCAGTTTCTGATGCGGGCGACGGCTTCATGAATATTCCAGATGGAATTGATGAGGAATTACCATTTAATTAGGCGCTGAATACTTAGTGAATAAGGAGGTAAAAGCAATGGCTTACGATAAAGGAAATCGTCCGGAAGGCGGCTTCAAGAGAAGAGGCGGCGGACGCAGAAGAAAAAAAGTGTGCGTATTCTGTGGAAAAGAGAATAACGAGATTGATTACAAGGATGTAGCAAAGTTAAGAAAGTATATCTCTGAAAGAGGAAAGATCCTTCCTAGAAGAATTACAGGAAACTGTGCAAAACATCAGAGAGCTCTTACTGTTGCAATCAAGAGAGCACGTCATATTGCTCTTATGCCATACGTACAGGACTAATATAGAGTGTTGAATCGCCAATGCGAAAGCATTGGCGATTTTTTCTTTCGGGGCTTTCTATTGCAGGGAACTTGTTTTTATATGCGTTTTTTGATAAATTGTAATTATAAAACAGTGTATGGGGACAGAAGAGAAACTGATTTGGGAGGTAACGCATTATGAAGATTTACAAAGCAGGGAATTACAGGGAGATGAGCAGAAAAGCTGCCAATATCATATCCGCACAGGTAATCATGAAGCCAAATTGTGTACTGGGGCTGGCAACTGGATCCACGCCGATCGGCACTTATGAGCAGCTGGTTGAGTGGTATCGGAAAGGAGATCTTGATTTTTCAGAAGTGACGACGGTAAATCTGGATGAATATAAGGGGCTTCCGGTGACGAATGATCAGAGCTATCATTATTTTATGCATCAGCATCTTTTTGATCAGGTAAACATTCATCCGGAGAATACACATCTTCCGAACGGAATGGAGATGGACAGTAAGAAAGAATGCAGAAGGTATGAAGAATTGATTCATTCACTTGGCGGAGTTGATCTTCAGCTTCTCGGGCTTGGACATAACGGGCATATCGGATTTAATGAGCCGGATGAGGCATTTGAAAAAGAAACGCACTGTGTGGATCTTCAGGAACGAACCATTGAAGCAAATAAGAGATTTTTCGCTTCGGCGGATGAGGTTCCGCGTCAGGCATATACGATGGGAATCAAGACGATCATGCATGCAAAGAAGATTCTGGTGATCGTAAGCGGTGAAGACAAAGCGGAAATTGTGAAAAAAGCATTTTTCGGACCTGTGACACCGAAGGTGCCGGCGTCGATTCTTCAGATGCATAACGATGTGACATTGGTTGCGGATGAAGCGGCTTTGTCTGAAGTGTTTAGATAACAGATTGTGCAAAATAAGAAAAAAATAGGATAAAGCATTTTGCATATCTTTGTAATACAATGAGCTTATATACAGGAAGGAATATTGGAGGTATAGCAATGAAGAAACCAGTATTAGTCATTATGGCAGCAGGAATGGGGAGCCGTTACGGCGGATTAAAGCAGATCGATCCTGTCGATGAGGATGGACATATTATCATGGATTTTTCCATGTATGATGCAAAACGGGCAGGGTTCGAGAAAGTGATTTTTATTATTAAGCATGAGATAGAAAAAGATTTTAAAGAGGGCGTGGGAAACCGCGTTGCAAAATATATGGACGTTTCTTATGCTTATCAGGATCTTTCCAATCTCCCGGATGGATATGAAGTGCCGGAGGGACGTGTAAAACCATGGGGAACTGCGCATGCGGTACTTAGTTGTATCGATCAGATCGAAGGACCGTTTGCAGTGATTAATGCGGATGACTATTATGGACAGCAGGCGTTCCGGCTGATTTATGATTATCTTGCCTCTCATGAAGATGATGAAAAATATCGATATACGATGGTGGGCTATCACCTTGGAAATACGGTAACGGATAACGGACATGTGGCAAGAGGAGTCTGCGACATGAACGAGAACGGAGAACTGGTTGCGATTCATGAGCGTACCCGTATTGAAAAGCGTGACGGTGGTATTGCATATACGGAAGATGATGGAGATACATGGACATTTGTTCCGGAAGATACGATTGTATCTATGAATATGTGGGGATTTACCAGAAGTATTATGGAAGAGATTAAGAATGGATTTCCTGCATTTCTGGATAAAGGACTGAAAGATAACCCGATGAAATGTGAATATTTTCTGCCGACGGTAGTCAGCGATCTCCTGGGAGCAGACAAGGCAACGGTTGCGGTATTGGAGTCTGCAGATAAGTGGTACGGTGTGACTTATAAAGAGGATAAGCCTGTTGTAGTAGCGGCAATCAGGAAGATGAAAGAAGAGGGGCTTTATCCGGAACATCTGTGGGAGGAAGCGTAATGGCTGAAGTGACGGGAAAACAGAGAGATGAGGCGATTGCGAATTTCCAATACGAAGGAATTCTGGTAAGGGAGTGTCCTTACGGAAGCGGACATATCAATGATACTTATCTGCTGGTATTCGACGTTGCGGAGATGGAGCAGATCAGCGTGATCCTTCAGCGGATGAATACAAAGACATTCAAGAACCCGATAGCACTGATGGAAAATATTGAGGGAGTAACTTCTTTCCTTCGGAAAAAGATTATTGAAAACGGAGGAGATCCGGAGAGAGAAACTTTGAATATTATTCCGACGGTGGATGGAAAGCCTTATTACGTGGATTCCTGCGGAGATTACTGGAGATCCTACAAATTTATTACCAATGCGACCAGTTATGACAAGGTGGAAAATCCGAAGCATTTTTATGAAAGTGGAGTTGCGTTCGGAAAGTTCCAGTGTCTCCTTGCGGATTATCCGGCAGATACCCTTCATGAGATCATAGAGGGATTCCATGATACCAGAGCAAGGTTTGCGGTATTCAAAAAAGCAGTAGAAGAAGATGTGATGGGAAGAGCTGCATCTGTTCAGAAAGAGATCCAGTTTGTTCTGGACAGGGAAGATGTGGCCAATTATTTTGCGGAGTTGATGGACAGAGGAGAACTTCCGCTTCGTGTTACGCATAATGATACCAAGCTTAACAATATTATGATTGATGACAAGACCGGTAAGGGCATCTGTGTGATTGATCTGGATACGGTTATGCCGGGGCTTGCAATGAATGATTTCGGAGATTCCATCCGTTTTGGCGCAAGTACAGCTGCTGAGGATGAAAGAGATCTGGATAAGGTATCCTGTGATATGGAATTGTTTGAGATATATACAAAAGGATTTATCGAAGGATGTAACGGGCAGCTGACGGAAAGAGAGATTGAATTGCTGCCGATGGGCGCGAAGGTTATGACCTATGAGTGCGGCATGCGTTTCCTGACAGATTATCTGCAGGGCGATACGTACTTTAAGATTCATTGGGAAGGACATAATCTTGACCGGTGCCGTACACAGTTCAAGCTGGTTGAAGATATGGAGAATAAATGGTATACTATGCAGGAGATAATTAAAATCTATAGTGACATTTAGGAGGTAGAATCATGGCGAAGATATTGATTACCGGAGGAGCCGGTTACATAGGAAGTCATACAGCAGTAGAGCTTTTGAATGAAGGATATGAGGTAGTTGTATATGATAATCTCTGTAATTCATCCAGAGAGTCTGTCAGAAGAGTAGAAGAACTCACCGGAAAAGAGATTGCCTTTTATGAAGGCGATGTAATGGATGAAGTCGCTTTGAAGACAATGTTTGAAGTGGAAGGGATTGATGCGGTCATTCACTGCGCAGCTCTGAAAGCAGTGGGCGAATCTGTTCGTAAGCCATTGGAATACTATCGTAATAATATAACCGGAACATTGACCCTGATGGATGTAATGAAGCAGACAGGAGTGAAGAATATCGTGTTCAGTTCGTCTGCAACGGTATACGGAAGCCCGGAGGAGATCCCGATTACGGAAGCATGCCCGAAAGGACAGTGTACCAATCCATATGGCTGGACCAAGTCCATGATGGAACAGATTATGACAGATGTGCAGAAGGCGAACCCGGATATGAATGTGATCCTGCTTCGTTATTTTAATCCGGTAGGGGCACATAAAAGCGGAAGGATCGGAGAGGATCCAAAAGGAATTCCGAACAACCTGATGCCTTATATTTCACAGGTTGCAGTCGGAAAACTTGAAAAACTGGGTGTATTTGGTAATGACTATGATACGCCTGATGGAACGGGTGTACGTGATTATATCCATGTGGTAGACCTTGCGATCGGACATGTGAAAGCTATCAATTATATCTTTACCAATCCGGGGCTGGACATCATCAATCTCGGAACGGGTGTGGGATATTCTGTGCTGGATATGGTAAAAGCATTCGGTAAAGCCTGTGGAAAGGAGATTCCGTACGAGATCAAACCGAGAAGGGCCGGAGATATTGACATGTGTTATGCAGATCCTTCGAAAGCAGCACAAGTACTTGGATGGAAAGCTGAGCGCGGACTGGAGGAAATGTGTGAGGATACCTGGAGATGGCAGTCCGGGAATCCGAATGGTTATAATGAATAATTAATCAAATACAGAAATACGAAGGAAAAAGACGGGAAATTGTACCGATAGAAAGTATGAAATTTCCCGTCTTTTATTTTCGCATAAAAGGTGATATAATGGCTCTATATGTATAGTAGGGAACATATTGTTTCAAAAACGTGGAAGGCGTTTTTGACCATACAAGAATTTTGAGGCGAGGTTATGGAAGAAAAGAAAAAAGAAGAGGGAAAGGTACGGTTTAAGCTGAAGGGACAGTTGAAGCTGTATATACAATGGCCGGCAATCATGGCATTGCTCCTGGTGGCAATGAATATCTGGATCTATAAAATTGACAGAAACGCCGGACTGCTGATGCTGTTGTTTGTATTGATCTATATTGCCATGATAGCAATTCTGTACTTTTACAGTAAGTCTATCATTATGAAAGATCTGGTGGAATTTGCTGCCCAGTATGGAATTATCCAGAATACTCTGCTTCGGGAGCTGGCTGTGCCTTATGCAATTCTTCTGGATGATGGAAAGGCACTGTGGATGAACGATCAGTTTGAAGCGATCCTGGGGGGAAAGCCAAAAGGAGAGGCGTACCTCAGCAAGTATATCCCGGAACTGAATAAAAGTATTTTCCCGAAAAATTCCGACGAAAAAGTACTTATGGACGTGTACTATGAGGACAAAGAGTATGAAGCTGAGCTCAGAAAGATCTCGGTGGAGGGGTTCAGTGAGATGGAGTCTCTCATGGAGATGCCAAAGGAAAAGGAATATTTTATAGCGGTATATCTAAAAGATGTAACGAATCTGAACAAGGCGCTCCGGGAGAATGAAGAGCAGAGAATGGTCGCGGGTCTGATCTATATTGATAACTATGATGAAGTGATTGACAGTGTAGAGGAAGTGCGACAGTCTCTTCTGATCGCGCTTGTTGACAGAAAGATCAATAAGTATATTGCCAAAGTAGATGGTATCGTCAAAAAGCTTGAGAATGACAAGTATTTTATTGCTATCAAAAAATCATATTTTAAAGAGCTGGAAGAAGACAAGTTTTCCTTGCTGGATGATGTGAAAAATGTTAACATCGGAAACGGAATCCCGGCTACTTTAAGTATCGGTCTTGGACTCAGCAGTGAGTCTTATGCACAAAGCTATAACTATGCACGTGTTGCAATCGATCTTGCTCTTGCAAGAGGCGGGGATCAGGCTGTAATCAAGGATTGCCGCGGGGTGACTTACTTTGGAGGAAAGCGTGAACAGACTTCCAAAAATACCCGTGTAAAAGCCCGTGTAAAAGCGGAAGCACTCAGAGAATTCATTACCGTCAAAGACAAGATCTTTGTTATGGGACACAAGCTTACAGATGTGGATGCATTTGGAGCAGCGATGGGAATCTATCGCGCTGCAGCAGCGTTGGAAAAGAGAGTGTATATAGTGATCAATGAGGTGTCAGCGTCTCTGCGCCCATTGTATGAACTGTTTGAAAGGGATCCGGAGTATCCGGAGGAACTGTTCCTTACATCTGCGCAGGCAATCGATATGGCGGATGAGAATTCCATGGTGGTGGTCGTAGACACCAACCGCCCGCAGATGACGGAATGTGAAGAGCTTCTGAAAAAGACAAAAACGATCGTAGTACTTGACCATCACAGGCAAAGCAGTGATAATATAGACAATGCGCTGCTTTCCTATATTGAGCCGTATGCATCATCTGCATGTGAGATGGTATCGGAGGTATTACAGTATATTGTAGATGGAATTAAGATTCCGAAGATTGAGGCCAGCAGTCTTTATGCAGGAATTATGATTGATACCAATAATTTTGTGAACCGTACCGGTGTTCGTACCTTTGAAGCGGCGGCGTTTCTGCGAAGATGCGGTGCTGATATTACACTTGTGCGTAAGCTGTTCCGTGACGACATGGAATCGTACAGAGCAAAAGCAGAGATCATAAGCAGCGCGGAGGTATATCATAACCGGTTTGCAATTGCAAAAGGCGTGAATCTCCATATAGAAAGCCCGACTATCGTCGGAGCGCAGGCGGCCAATGAGCTTCTGGACATTAATGAAGTGAAGGCTTCATTTGTTCTTACGGAGTACAACGACAGAATATATATCAGTGCACGTTCGATCGATGAGGTAAATGTCCAGATCATTATGGAGCGTCTGGGAGGAGGCGGACACATGAATGCATCCGGAGCCCAGTTTAACCATACGGATATGGATGAAGCAGTTGCATGCCTGAAACAGGTGATTGATGACATGATAGAAGGAGGAGACATCTAGGATGAAAGTTATATTAACAGAAGACGTGAAAGCGCTTGGAAAAAAAGGCGATATTGTTGAGGTAAGTGATGGATATGCAAGAAACTTTATCTTAAAGAAAAAGAAAGGCCTGGAAGCAAACGGAAAGAATCTGAATGACCTGAAACTGAAAAAAGCGAATGATGACAAGATCGCACAGCAGCAGTATGAAGAGGCAGTGGCGCTTGGAAAGAAGATTGAGGCAGGAAAGATTGAAGTTGCCATTAAGATGGGAGAAGGCGGAAAAGCATTTGGTTCTGTATCTTCCAAAGAGATAGCAGAAGAAGTAAAAGCGCAGCTTGGCCTCGAGATTGATAAGAAAAAAGTACAGCTGAAGGAGACAATAAAGACTCTCGGAACACATAATGTTCCGATTAAACTGCATCCGAAGGTAACAGCAGACCTGAAAGTAGTTGTAACAGAGGAAGCGTAGGAGGAGATAAGGCGTGGAAGAGGCACTTATAAAGAGAGTCATGCCCCACAGCGTGGAAGCGGAACAGTCTGTTGTAGGTGCCATGCTGATGGACAAGGATGCCATAATGACAGCGGCAGAGATCGTAAGCGGTGCCGATTTTTATCAGAGTGCCTATGGAGTCATCTTTGATTCCATGGTGGAACTGTTTAATGAGGGAAAACCGGTGGATCTGATTACGCTGCAGGAACGGCTGAAAGAGAAAGATGTTCCTGCAGAGATCGCAAGCCTTGAATTTGTGAAAGATCTTGTAACAGCAGTTCCAACCTCTGCAAATGTAAAATACTATGCGGAGATCGTTGCAGAGAAGTCTCTGATGCGAAAGTTGATTCGTTTGAATGAAGAGATTGCGAATACCTGCTATGCAGGAAAAGAACCGCTGGAAGCAATTCTGGAGAATACAGAGAAGTCGGTATTTGAACTTCTTCAGCGAAGAAACACAGGTGACTACGTTCCGATCCGACAGGTTGTCATGAACGCTCTGGAGCGAATCGAAAAGGCGTCTAAAAACAAAGGAACAGTGACTGGAATTCCGACAGGATTTATAGATCTGGATTACAAATTATCCGGACTGCAGCCCTCTGACCTGATCCTGGTTGCTGCGAGACCTTCCATGGGAAAGACGGCTTTTGTACTGAATATTGCACAATATGTTGCATTTAAGAAGAATAAAGCAGTTGCCATATTCAGTCTGGAGATGTCGAAGGAACAGCTCGTGAATCGTCTGTTCTCACTGGAATCGCAGGTAGATGCACAATCGCTTCGAACCGGTAATATGAAGGATTCCGACTGGGAAAAGCTGATAGAGGGAGCAGGTGTGATCGGAAAATCGAAGCTGATCATTGACGACACACCGGGAATCTCAATCTCAGAACTTCGTTCCAAGTGTAGAAAATACAAGCTGGAGCATGGGCTTGACATTATAATCATCGACTACCTGCAGCTGATGACGGGAAGTGTAGGAAGAAGCTCTGAATCCCGTCAACAGGAGATATCGGAGATCTCCCGTGCATTGAAGGGGCTGGCAAGAGAGTTGAATGTTCCCGTCATTGCGCTGTCGCAGTTAAGTCGTGCAGTGGAAAGCAGACCGGATAAGCGGCCGATGCTTTCTGACCTCAGAGAATCCGGTGCGATCGAGCAGGATGCCGATGTGGTAATGTTTATCTATCGTGATGAATATTACAATAAGGATTCTGAATTCAAGAAACAGGCTGAGATTATCATTGCAAAACAAAGAAACGGCCCTGTTGGGACCGTTAATCTGGCCTGGCTTGGCGAATATACAAAGTTTGCCAACTTAAGCAGGCAGGAATAGATGTTTTAACTTTTTTATGGGACCGGCTGACGCCGCAGACTTCCGGAAAGATTGCTGCTGGCGGATAAGCTGGTCCAGTTTTTTGAATTCTTCTTCCTGCTGGCGTTCTTTTGCATCCAGAAGAAAGGACATTTCTTTACTGATCATAGAAAGAAGCACTTCATTGTTGTTTTCAAGCATGCGTTTGATGTACAGCTGTTCTCTGGTTCTTCGGATGTCCGGGATCAGTGCTTTCAGTTCATTGAAGGGCACACCCTGCTCGTAGAGTTCTTTGATGCAGTTGTATAGTCTGACATCATCTTTGGTTTCGCGTTTGAGCTGTTCTAATGCATTATTACCCATTACTCTATACCCCCTTGTTGATGGTTGTCCTTTGGACAGGTGTATCATACCACATGCGAATATGGGAAATACGTCAGAACACGTCGGAAATATAAAAATATTAAAAAAATACACTGCACAGAGATCCATGCAGTGTATTTTTAAATTGCTTTTCTCATATGACTAGCCTTCAGAGATAGCTCCTGTTGGACACTGAGCAGCACATGCGCCACAATCTACGCAAGCGTCAGCATCGATTTCGTAATGATCTGCTCCCTGAGAGATAGCTCCTACTGGACATTCAGCTTCGCAAGAACCGCAGCTTACACATTCATCACTAATTACGTGTGCCATAGTATGTACCCTCCTTTTTCGTATAAATAGACATAAACGAATTTTGTCTATACACATGATAATACAAAACGTAAAAATATACAAGAGGAGAC